>NZ_CP022600.1:1311658-1639572 GCF_002952215.1 Porphyrobacter sp. HT-58-2
CCGAGGTGGCTTCAGGCAAGATCCCCGATGCTGCCGCTGCCATGTGGGCTAATCTCCCCAAGGACGAGCGCGACAACACCATTCTGCTCGCCGCCGGGCGTGCGATGCGCAGCGCGGGCAATGCCGCCGCGCAGGAGGCGCTGATCGAACGCGGCGAAATCGGAGAGCGGGGCATCAGGCTCGCCGTCCTCGACCGGGTCACCATCACCCGTGAGGGCGCTCGCCAGCTCCGGGGCTATCACGAGGGGCGGGTCGTAGCCTTCGAGACCAATCTGACAAGGCAGGGCTTTGCCCGCGGCGAACGCGGCACGGTGCTCGACATCAGGGATGGCAAGGTCGAACTCGCCATGCCCGACGGCGAGATCCGCCGTTTCGATCCCGACCGCCTGCCGCGCAACTTGAAGCACGACGCGGTTACCATCTTCGAGCGCAAGCCAATCGACCTGCACGAGGGCGACCGGATCCGCTGGACCGCCAAGGATGGACAGCGCGGCCTGCTCAACGGCGATATCGCCCATGTCGCGCGGATCGATGGAGACACGATCACCGTTAAGGCAGGCGACGGCCACCTCCATAATCTGGTGCGCGGCGATCCGATGCTCGAGCGGCTCGATCTTGCCTACGCCATCAACGTTCACGTTGCACAGGGGATGACCGCCAAAGACGGCATCATCATGATGTCGGAGCGCGAGCGGATGCTCAACACCTCAGCCTCGTTCCTGGTCGCGGTAACCCGGATCGCGGAGAACGCGGCGCTGGTGACCGACAACCCTTCACGCGTCGAGCGACAGGTCGAGGCACAGACAGGCGAAAAGACGAGTGCGACCGAGACTGCGCGAGCTGCGGACAAGAAGCCAGCGCTGCCGGACTACATCAAAGAGGTTACCGCCAAGGTTGATGACAAAATGGCAGCCATGATCATCGCCGATTACTACAAGAGTGTCGAGGCGAAGAAGGAAGAGGCGCGCAATCCCGGTCGCACGCAGCATGAGAACGAATACGACATCGATATGGAGCGGTGAGCATGACCATCTCCGAACAGTACAACCTGTACCCCATTATCGCACAACTTCACATGCCCACATGTGAACATGAGGACCGCCGCACATGACCACGCATTCACATCCCCACACCTATACATCAGCGCGGACAGTCGCGATTATCAGCCAGAAGGGCGGTGCCGGGAAGACTACGCTGGCGATCCATCTCGCCGCTGCGGCCGCTCGTGCAGGGCGCGTCAGCCTGCTGATCGACACCGACCCGCAGGCCAGCGCCTCGCAATGGGGCGAGTGGCGGCAGGGCGCTGCGCCCGAAGTGATCGACAGCGCCCCGCCGCGCATTCCGGCAAAGATCGCGGCGGCTGCCCAGCAGGGGGCCGAGTTGATCGTCATCGATACCCCGCCCCATGCCGATCTTGCCGCCAGCAAAGCGGCCGAGTGCGCTGATCTGGTTCTGATCCCGTGCCGCCCCAGCGCGTTCGACCTTGCCGCGATGCGCACGACAATCCGTCTGGTCGAGCTGCTGGCGCGTCCCGCCTTCGTGGTGTTCACCGCAGGACCGCCCCACGCCCCGCACATCTATGCCGATGCCCGCGAGTTGGTGGCAGGGTTCGGCGGCGAGACCTGCTCCATCATCCTGCCGGACCGCGCTGCCTATCGCCACGCGGTCGCAGCCGGGCAGACCGTGTTCGAGCTCGATCCCGGCGGCAAGGCAGCCAGCGAGATCGAACAACTTCACATGTGGACGTGTGAACAGCTTCACATGTCCACCATCGCACACGAGAGGAAATCCGCATGAACCGCTTCGCCAACCTTGCCGATCGCACGCCCAAGGATGAGGCAAAGGCTACCGCGCCCGCCTCGGCACAACCCATCGCTCAGATCCCCACCCCGCCGAGCCGCGTCGGTCGCAAGGCAATCTCTGGCTACTTCGCGCCTGAGCTGTCGCTGGCGCTGCACACCTGCGCCCGCCGTCATGGTCTCAGCCTTCAGGACCTCATGGCCGAAGCCTTCGACGACGTCCTGCGCAAGTATGGCGAGAGCCCAATCGGGCGCTAGTCGATCCCTTCGCCGGAAGGGGAGGAATGGTGTAAGGCTATGAGGTGGTGAGGGAATGTGAGATTGTGCCCCTGTGAAGATGTGAGCATGTGAACGTGTGAACAGGGGGCGGTGCGCCCGATCCAACAGATGAGCGAAAGGATGAGGCGATGAGGTTCTGGAACTGGCTGACCGACTTCCTGCTGGGGCCGATCGAGCCCGTGCACCCTCCCCGGGACGAGGGGATCTCGATCAATCCTGCCACTGGCCTTCCCATGACCACGCCCGGCATCGGCGGCGTCGATGTTGGCGGCAATCCCTACGGGCACGATCTGCATCGCTGGGACGACCATCATATCGATCATGGCCATCATCATGACGCGGGCTCGATCGGCAGCAGCTTCGATCATTGGTCCAATACCGGTGCAAGCGGGTTCGACCCGTGGCGCGACTGATGATCAAGAGGGCGCTGTGCAATCCCGAAAATCTTGCAATGATCCTGATTTGTTCTATGATGGCGAGGAGCGCCGCTGGTAACTGGCGCTTGGTGGGGCCCATTGGGCTGACAGTCGTGCCTTCGGGCGGTTTGATAATCTTCGCATCACGGTGCCTTGCGCCCGTATCGAAGATTTCGTGAGCCTTCGCGAGAAGGAGTGAGTGCGCCCAGGCCAGCACGGGAGCCGTCGAAGACCTCGAACCTGCCGACACTGGCGGTTCGAGGGAAGCTGTCACACTCCCATCTTTCGAAAGGCTCATCATGACCACCGACAAGCGCCTCCCTGCCGGCTTTCGTTTCATCGAGCGTCCTGCCGCCAACATCGCCCAAAGGGTTGCATTCCACCTCATGCGCCATTGGCGGTGGTCAGGTATCGTCGCAGCGCTTTTCTGGATCGCAGCGTCTCTGGCGGGCTTCATCGCGCTCGCCACATTCCTCGGCAAGGATGATCCGATCCGAGCGGGTTACGCCGGGTTCCTCATGACCATCCCGCTGATATTCGGCCTTCTCTGGCAGGTCGCGTACATCGAGCAACGCACAGCGCCAGTCTGGTTGATGCGCGCCGCACTTGCCGTCGCGAACGATGACGAGCGCGCCTACATCTACACCATGATGACGGAGCTCGCCCTGTCCGAGTGGCGAAAGGCGCCGATCACCTGCGGCACGGTGTTCGACCTGTTCAAGCAGGCGCGCCTGAACTTCGGCCATGTCATCCGCCGTAAGCGGGAACGGCTCATCAAGCAGCGCGACCAGCAGATCGAGGCGCTGGGTCAGCACTCTCCTCTTGGTAGCGAAGAGGCAGGTTGAGCCCTAGCCAGAACCCGTTTCTGCTAAAACCACGCGCCAAGAGCTGAGGGGCGATAAGCGCGACCTGAGCGCCCGGTCGAGCCCATTGGCGGCAATGGCCGGTTTTAGGACGCAGCCCGCGACCCCCGGATGGCCGGGTCTGGGTGGATTTTGGCCATTTCACCCCGCCCCGGACTTGATCCGGAGCCCCGCTGCTTTCTCGCGTCGGAGCCGGAAAAAGCTGGGTCCCGGGTCAAGCCCGGGACGGGGTGTGGCGAATGACTGATTTGGGGTCGGTTGCTGAATTTCGGCTTTTGGCAGAACTTCGATCGAAGCTGACTGGCCGGTATTGGCGAACCCAGTCATTCAGCATGCCTTTTGGGGAGGGCAGAAAAGTCCCAGACCTCGCCATTGTCGCTTTCAGTAGCGACCGTGCTAACCTCGACACGATAGGCGCGTGACCTGCGCCGCAGCGACGAAATAAACCACAATCAGGCTATTCCGTGATCCTGCCACCGAGGGCGGGATCAAGGTACCATGAGGGGCCAAGCTCGAACTCGGCAGAAGCCAATGGAACTGGGCCATCCGGCTGCGACGAGATGTAGGGCGACGTTGCATACTTCGGCTGCCGGCCTTTCCTCAGCAGATTGCTCGCGATCACGGTGCGGGCTTTCAACGTTGTGAGCAGCCAGTCGAGATCCTCGAGCATCTGCACCACACCCCGGCCCGCGACGATGTAGTAGAGGCAGCGTTGGAAATCGTCGCAGCGGGTCGACAGGATCTGTGCGAGCCTACCTTTCGCCTTGGCCAGTCCCTCATGCACCGCCGTCAGGGCATCGTGCAGCTCGCGCGCCGCATAGTAGGCGTCGAACGCCTCCACGCCGATGCAGGCATTGGCCAGCATCCGGCGGGTCGGTCGATTGCCGTCCTCAAGCGCGGCGTCCTGTAGCATGATGTCGAGGTCGAAACAGCCGACGTCGAGGGCGCTTTCCATGGCAATCTCCTTTGGATGGTCACGATATGCCCCGGCAGGATGATCGGCAATGCGGCCCGTGAGAATACGGGGCCGAGACGGGGCGCAATGCAATTGCGACAACAACGCTGTCCGAGGGCGAGGGCGCCACAGCCCATACTTCCCGCCATCCCCGCCAACACGCGCACAGGTCTGGCAGTAAGGTGAAGGGGGAGTGGTGGTGTCGATCCAGCAAAGGAGATCGACATGCCAGTAAGCCCCATGGATATCGAACGACGCATCAAGGCCCTGCGCGGCCAGGCACGGCAGGAAGTGCAGGGCGCGCCCTATGCAGTCTACGCCCTGCTCGACCCTGGCAGCCCCGACGAACCGTTCGAGCCTGGACCCTTCAATGGCACCCCGTTCTATGTGGGGCAGACCTGTGAGATCGAAACCCGCATCACCTGCCACTTGCGCTCGCCCCAGCACCTCACCGCTGAACCGGCCCTCGTGCATCGTCATATTGCCTGGCTGTTTGCGATCGGCAGGCTGCCGCGGCTCGCCATTCTCGAAACGGTGCAGACCCGCAGCCAGAGCCTGATGGCAGAGCTGCGCTGGGGGCAGCACATGCTGCGCGCCGGGTTCGAGCTGGCGAATAACAGCCCGGATTTCGCCCGGCTGATGACTGCCGCCGAGCTGGAACTCTGGCTCGACTATCGTCGCTCCAACATGCAGGCCAACGATGCTGTCCGCGAAGGTGTCGCGATTGTTCACACGTGCACATGTGGACATGGGGACAGGTGGATCGATCCCGCTGATCATGCCCTGTGCCGCTCGAAGCGACTGCGCCTCACCCGGATTGCGGCAGAAACCCAGCAATGCCCTCGCTGCGGGAATACCTGCGAATGGCGGCTCGATGATTGGGATCTCCTGACGGCGCAGTGGTCGTTGCCTCCCATGTGAGGTGGGAACTCGGGTTCCCATGCCACGCAGTCTGCGGGCAAACTCCCGGCATCGATGGGCGTTTGTCGCATAAATCCTAACTATTGCGACAAGGTCGGTGCCGTCTGATCCTGCCCATGGATCGATGTCGCAAAAGTTGGTTGCAGAATTGAAGAATTTCGCGCCATATCTGCGACATGCTTATTGGCTACGCACGCGTTTCGACGGACGATCAGGATCTCCGGCTTCAGCGGGACGAATTGCAGCGGGCTGGCTGCGAGCGTCTGTTCGAGGAAAAGCTTTCCGGCGCTAGGCGTGACCGGCCCGAGCTGCAACGCATGCTCGACCATCTGCGCGCCGACGATGTCGTGGTCATCACCCGGCTCGACCGCTTCGCCCGATCCACCCGCGACCTTCTCGACATTGCCGAGCGGCTCAACACGATCGGCGCAGGTTTGCGTTCGCTAGCGGAGCCTTGGGCGGACACCACGTCACCCGCAGGCCGCATGGTGCTGACAGTGTTCGCAGGCATTGCCGAGTTCGAACGCGATCTTATCCGCGAGCGGACATCATCGGGCAGAGCTGCGGCGAAGCAGCGCGGCGTGCGGTTCGGACGTCCCGCCAAGCTCAGCGCCGAGCAGGTCTCACTTGGCCGTCGCCTGATTGAAGAAGGTCAATCGGTGCGAGAGGTGGCAAAAGTACTGAATTGTCATCACGCAACGCTGTACCGCCATGTCGGTTAGCAGGAACCCGCCACGTAGGGTGTGCTGTCAAGTTCCGTAAATCAAAGTGCGCTCACCGGTTCTTTTGGACCATAGATTTTCTGAGCTAAAGTCGGGCTTTCCTGCGGATTTTGGCGACCTAGCGACATTCGAGCGGGGAGTTATGACCGTCATTCAGTTCCGCTCCGTTCTCGGAAAATTCCAGATTGGGGACCAAATAGCCATCATCGGTTTCCAAGCCCAAAAGTACGAGACCGATCGTGACAGCTATCGGTATCAAGGCCTCAGCTTGGAATTCATGCAAAGTCGAAAGCCACCGTGTCTTACTAGAGAATTCCGCAGGGAGACATCGCGGATTGCGCGAAGCTTTGCGAACGGCCATGTCATCTGTCGATGACAATGCGAGAGCAGTTTCCACGCACTAGCGCCGCCTATCCCGAAGCGTTGGATTGGGATCAACCGTTCGATTGGACGGAGGCGAACAGCCGGGCAAGAGCTCTCACCCTTATCGTTATCCAGAGACAGCAAGCGGCGCTTGGTCACGTACAACTAATGGCATTTTGCGACGCAGTCGCCGATGACGTCGGCGATCTGGCGCCAAGAGATGAGATAAGCGTTCGCGCAGACACCATCGACGAATTCAGGATCCTTTTCGGCCTGCTCTCCATCGAGGCGACACTTGCGCTTGGAATGCATGGCGATTGCTACGGGTGGGTTATGTGGACGCTCGCACGAGGCTGCGACCGCCACGGCAGAGTGTTTGATGTCTATTGGTCGTTCTTCCCACCCGACTCATTGGCGGCTCCCGACTATCGCAACCTCAGCTTGCAGTACCTTCCTCGCTGGGTCGATGCGGTCTTCATATTGGCCAGGAAGTTCGGCGGTCTAGACGGCATCGCGACCGCTATTTCGGATCAGTGCTGGCGCGCATGCAATGATGCGCTCCTGCTCGGGGTGGATCCGGACGAATGCTTTGCTGGCCTTACCGCATTAGCCAACTGGGCGGTCAACTCCGGTGCCCCGCAAGCAGAGCACTGGGTACTGATTTTGATGGGCATGTGGGACAAACCGCTACCCGATCAGTCTCGCGCGCGCATCGGTATTCTAATGATTACTGAGGCAGACCGATACACGGGTCGCGATGTCCAATCTTGGGCGCTCGAACTGCTGGAGAATTGGCGTCCCCTTCTCACGGAGCATCTTCTTCTCCAAGTGCTCGCAGCGTCCGTGACCACACGAGAGGATTGGCTGTCCAAGCGCGATGAGGTGCTGCTGGCAGCATCGGAGTTGGCGCGGTTCTACCGCGAAAACGCAGCCAATCCCGCTAGCGCCCTACAGGCGCTGGAGAGCCGGGTCGGGATCATCCATCCGCTGTTCTATACGCTAACGGAGTACGGCACTGTCGATGACTTGCTCGATCTGCTGGGCGCTTGGTACGTGACACCAGACGGCAGAACTTGTGACGGGGACGTCCTGGTTGTGGCGACATCGCACCGTCATGGCGTTGGCTATCTCTGGCCTGGAGGTCGGTTAATAATTCGGCGGGAGGATAACCAAGGTAGCTTCGCCCGGATGATGGCAGCCGCCTCTTATGCGCAGCGTGATTTTCATCGCGTTGGTGGCGTCGGCGACCAGTTCCCTGCCATTGCATACGACCGGCTTGGTCAACCAGATGAGCAGGCCGCTGGGGAGTTCGGCGCAGCGGTTCGGGACCACTTTGAACCAGCACTGCTGAATGCTGAGTTGCCGGCCCGATCTGCGTCGCGATCATTACTGACGATCCCGGCTCTGCCCGTGCCGGTGGGCGCGTTGCTCGCCCTGGAGACCGAGGCGCCTATAGCGCAGGAGGTAAGCTTGCGACAGCCACTGCCCGAACGCACTATCCGACGCGTCGCTGTGTGGCCTGGCTCGACGATGCACGCGGGGTTTGAGGTCGAGGCGATCGAGCATGTCGCAGGCATAGCTGGATGGCAGCTCGACATCGGGACTGACGGCGATGATCCGGAAGCTTTCCTAAGGTTTTATAATTGCGCAGATGCAGACCTGCTGTGGGTAATCGGGCACGGCGAGCATTCGCCATATCGGTTGGAGGAAAGCGGTCTCGCGATCGGCGAGCGAATTATTACCGCCGACACTCTGACGCGCGATACTAACGCGGGAGACGAGCGCCGGTTGCTTGTCCTCAACGTCTGTAGTGGCGCAGCAACCCAGGTGCGCGGCGGCATGGCGAGAATCGGGCTTTCCCACGAGTTAACGACACCGGAGCAACAGGTGATTGCGCACCTTTGGCCAATCGGCATGTACGCTGGCCTCGCATTTGGAGCAAAGTTGGCACTCGAATTAGCCCATCGACCGGTAGCCGATGCCTATCGCGCGACAGTTCGGGGGCTCGCGCATCCTGTAGAGCTGTGCGACGAGCTTGTAGCCCGATTGGGCGGTGATCTTGGCATTCATGACCGTATTCGCCCTAACATCGCTCAGATTGGTAGCGTATTGTCGTGGGGGGCACCTGTTCTGTTGACGTGAGCGACGGTATTACCAAAGGCCATTCGATTGCGGCGTTGCACCAGATCACATTTCACGGATCAGAATGAGCTGTTACAATGCATCAAACATCGTAGGTTACGCCTTGGAAGATATTGAGGAGTTCAGCGACGACCGCCAGAAGGGTTGGTGCGTGCACTGCGGCGCGTCAATTACTGCTTCTTCCACCAACTGGGATCACGTTCCCACGAAGGGGCTACTTGACCGCCCATTGCCACCCCATGTCCCCCAGGTAGAGGTATGCTCAAGCTGCAATAATGGCTTCTCACTCGACGAAGAGTATTTCGTCACGTTTCTCAGTTGCGTGTTCTCGGGCTCGACTGATCCCGCTTCACAAATTTCTCCCAAAGTGCAGCGGGCGCTGGAGCGAAATCCTGCCCTCCGCGCCAGGCTGGCGGCTGCCCATAAAACGTACACCACGGTCGGCGGAGCCGCGAAATCGGTCTGGCAGCCTGAACTGGAGCGCATTCGTCGCATCGTGCTCAAGAATGCGCGGGGGCACGGATTCTATGAGTTCGGTGAGCCGATGCTGGAGGAGCCAGATTTCATCGCAGTGATGCCACTTCAGTCCCTGAATGACGAGCAACGAATAGATTTCGAAAATGTCGCAATGGACGTGTGGCCCGAAGTAGGAAGCCGGATGATGACAAGATTCATCACCGGTCAGGATATGCAGGGCGGGTGGGTCGTGGTCCAAGATGCCGTGTATCGCTACGCAGTGTTCCAGGAAGGAACCCTGACTGTCCGCTCAGTCATCCGCGAATACCTCGCGACGGAGGTCCGCTGGGACTAGCTAACGTCCATTTGGCGTCAAATCGGCAGTCCACAGCACCTGCCTATCGTCGCCCCTTCCCAAGACAATCTGCCATTTTAGGAAGCATGCCGTGAGATGCGGAGCACATGGAGGCAAGCCGTCAAGAATGACAAGTGGCGCGCTGCTGACGTGACGCGGACCTTCGAGGTTTACTCGGATCGCAAGTTGGTCCTCGCTCCTCACCATCGAACCTAGGGGTGTATGAAAGGCCTCTGCGTCGTGCAGGCTGGTTTCATCCAGCTCAATCTGAACCCCGGGGATGTGCAGACCCTTCCACGCGTCATTCTCCTCGCATTCGAAGGCTCTAAAATAACCCAGCTGGTCCAGTTCATCCAGACAGACTGCGAAGGGCTTACCGCCGCTCATTACGATCAGGCAGCGATGCTCGTAACGCGAGCGTGGCAGTACCAGGGTGATCTGACCAGCGGCAGAAATCGGAGCAGCAAAACATTGCGATGGATCTAGCATGATGGTCAGTCCTAGCGACGCTGCAGCGGCTCAATGAGCATGCCCCAATAGAGTTCAGCAGCACCTTCTTGAGAAAGCTTTTCATCGACACTGCGACGAAACGCCATGCCCATGGCTTTCAGGTAAAGCATCTGCTCGTCGGCCTCTACGTTCAGGTTCTCGTTGAACGAATTACTGTCGTTCGTCTCGTCCGCAGAATAAGCGATGCCACTGGCGAAGTGGGCGCCCCCCATGAACACAGTGCAGCGAGCGATGGCGCGCCCATCGAGGTAGATGGCGGCGCTGAAGCGGTTGGCATCGATGCGCCGGAACGCGCCTTCGATGCCTTTATTACGAGCCTGAAGTTCGACCAGCGACGCCTCGAAAAACCGCGCGATATAATTGAAGGTCTCATGCTGAAAGGCGTCCCGGTCGCGCTCCGTAAAGGTCTTGGCGATGCGCAGGTTGCTGGAACGCGGGGCCCAATTAGTTGCTCCTTCAGGCAGTGACTTCACCTCGAGCGGCGTTGGCACAGGCGTAGAACGCGGCTGGACTGTCCGCTGCAACTTTTCAGCGGCGGCCCGAATGGCTCTAGCGACTTCAAGGAATGCCGTGTCACGGTCTGGCCACTGGGTAACGGGTTTGCCGTCCGTGGGCGTGGCCAGTATCTTACCGAACGGAGTTCGATGCCATTCACAGGGCCGCAGAATTACCGGAATGACCACGGCCTTACCGGCTTCGTGTCTTTCCATGGCGCGCAGCATCTCGCGGTCGTAGCAGTAATCGGACGCCAGGAACGCTGGGCTGACCAGCAGCAGAATGATGTCAGCAGCTTCCAGATTCCCACTGATGGCGTGGTCGATGACCTCACCAGCGGTGATACGGCGGTCATGCCAAGTCGTGATGACCTGCTGGCGGCTTAGGATGGCGAGCTGCTGCTCCAACTGGTTGCGCAGCGTTTCGTCCTCGTGGGAATAGGAAAAGAAGACCGATAGCATCAGGCGGCCACCTTCGTTGCAAAGACGCAGGGCTCAGCGTCAGTCGGAGCGGCAAAGATGGGCCACCAGAAACGGTGCGCGGTCCAGCCAAGCTCTCTGCCGCCCTGCTGCTGAAGCAAGATGAGTGCGGGCTTGGACCTGGGTTCGTCGAGCACCTTGCGACGAAGGGCCGTACCGAGGATTGATCTGCCTGATTTGTCGCCCGATCCAGCCTTCGACAGCTTTCTTCCTGTCTCTGCCCATAGAAGGATTTTTCCATCACCGCTGGTGCCCGCATAGTAGTCGATGAGTGAGCGCATGGCGTTCCACTCGAACTTTACGGAATCGAATTCCATGCTGCCTTCAATGGCGTCAAGGATAGCGAACGCCATCTTGCGATCGACCTCAACAAATTCGTCTGTGTTGCGCCATTCCTGCTTGATTAGCGTCTCAAGCTTCGCCTGGATCGACGCCATGACGTTTCCGCCCTTAGTCTGGAAGTCGGTGGGTAGCAGCATGTCGCTCGGGGAGACGGCGACGACGTCGCTCAAGACGATCTTATTCGGCGCGCAGGGCCGCACTCGGCGCGCGGCGTCGGACTGAATGAACACCACGCCCGCATCGTGAGCGCCGGACTCAAAAGCCTTGCGCAGCGAGTTTTCGAGCGAGTTGATGGTGTAGAGCCGGTCGTAGACGGCGCGCGAGGTGTAGAACCGCGTCACTGCGAGGTCGCGAGGGTCCCTGTTTCCGTACATCCGTGAATGCTGAAGCACGGTGTCGGCCTGCATGGTCCTCGGATTGCGCCCATAATAGAACGCAATGAGGTTTGGGATGGTGATGCCCCGGTCGAGAATGTTGCCCCCAACCCAGATGTTGTAGGGCGTCCTGAGCTTCAATTCTGCGTTCGCGTCGAGCAAGGCCATGACGTCGGTGTCGGAATTGACCTTCTCGACCACAACATCATCGCATTGCAGCGCGTCGATGAAGGCGTCGAACGCTTCATCGCGCGGGGGCATCCGCCCCTTGTCGGCAAGCACGGATGCCTCAAGGTCATCGTAGGCCTCGTCGAATAAAGGCCTCAAGCGAGCGGGGGCATTTTCCGCCGCATCGACAATGGCGTTGAATATCCAGTCGATGACCTGGTCTTGCCAGGAATGCGCCGCGCGCTGGATGTCATTGTGGATGACCATGGCGTATTTCTTGGGGCGGAGTCCGGCTTCGCGCTGTTGCCACTGCCTCACGCCAACCGCGACCACGAAGGTCGTTATCGCGCGGCGCAACCCTTCCGTATTGTCGCTGTCGAGAACGTTGCCCTGATTGATGCGCCGCCTGTCCTGCTTGCGAAGCGCATCCTGTTCTTGCTCTGACACTTCGACGATGAGCTTGGTTCGAGGATCGTCCTCTTCGAAGGCACCAAAGTAGTGGTCGCCGCCGACATAGCCTGCGTGGATTGGTAGCAGCTCGGTAAACGCTGGGCGCTTGGGCTTAAAAACATAGCTTTCGCCACTGGACGTTTCTTCGTAACCCTCGGGCTGCAAATAAAGGGAATAGGGAGTGGCGGTCACCTGCAGGAAGGCGACGCCTTCACTCATTTCACGGAGCTGATCGATCTGGTCGGCAATCGTGCCCTGGCTGATGGTCGGCGCTCCCTTCTTCCGCACAAAGCGCACGCTGGCGAGGTCAGCCTCGTCATCGATGATCAAGACCTTGCGTTTCTGCAGACCTTCATGGTGTTGCATGAAGGCAATGAGGCGTTCCAGATTCTTCGCCTGCTTCTTTGCGACGATGACGATCTTGCGGCGCAGCTCGCTGCGAGTGAGCTTGCCGGGTAGGTTCATGATGTCGAGAACTAGGAATTCATCGTCGTCGATGAATTCTTCAAAGTCCGCGCCAAGCCGCCTCACCGTCTGAGCCGAAAGCGTCTTGGTCCCCTTGGTGAGCACCAGCGCGATGTCAAACCCACGGTCGAACGCCTTGGCTATCACGCCGACGAAACCGCGCGTTTTGCCGGATTGGATTTTACCAAGAAGCATGCCCGGCTTGCTGTTGCTGGTGCCCGCCGTCTCCAACTGGTCAACGATGTTCTCGATGCAGGCGGCAAGCTCATCATCGTCATTGCGGAAGCTTCTGAGGCGCGAATAATACGCCGAGCCATCCTTGAGCGCTCCCAGCTTTCGGTCGTTGCGCTTCAGCCAAGCACGAATCTGAGCTTTACGGAACACCGGCCCAGAAGCGAGTTCACTTAAGGGAAGTGGGAAGTCCGCAGCCCGTGTCCGCCAGTTCGTAACAGCTTGGCTCGACACGCCAGCCATTGCTGCGATCTCGCTAATTCCTACAAGTTCGTGATCCACGGGCGACATCCTTTGTGTACAAGATACACATCGTGTATGATATACACATGTGCGCTGTCAACACGCGTGATTTCACCCCCCCCGATATCACACTAGCAATTTCCCTGTTGGAGTTCATGGTTCGTTCTCATTTTGACCTTGCGGCGACATCACTTCTCGGCCAGTATCCCAGCATGAGGCTTACCCCAGAATGCCGCGTTTACGCGCCTACACGGAGCTTCGAGGGGATTTTCGATGCTTAGTTTCTACGAGTTCTTCGCAGGAGGCGGCATGGCCCGCCAAGGGCTAGGTGATGGGTGGCGATGCGTTTTCGCCAACGACTTCGATCATAAGAAGGGTATGAGCTACCAAGCGAATTGGGGCACGGACGGCGAGTTGCGCGTTGGTGACGTACGACAAGTTTGTGCGGCCGATTTGCCGGGGGTCGCGGATTTGGTGTGGGGATCGTTTCCCTGCCAAGATCTGTCTCTCGCCGGCGGTGGTGCCGGACTGAAGGGAGAACGATCTGGAACGTTCTATCCTTTTTGGGATGTCATCGACGGCCTGATCGCTGATGGTCGCGCCCCTAAATTGATTGCGTTGGAGAATGTCTGCGGAACACTCACGTCGCACGGCGGAAAGGATTTTGAAGCCATCTGCCGCACGTTCGCCAAGTCCGGCTATCGGTATGGCGCGCTGGTCATCAACGCCGCGTTGTTCGTGCCGCAATCCCGACCGCGTCTTTTTGTTATCGGCGTGCGTAACGATATTGCAATCGACCCAGCGCTGATTTCACCGGGGCCAATCGATCCATTCCACACTGCGGGGCTTTGTCGCGCCCTGAGCGGCGTCTCGACCGAAGCCCGAAAGCAGCTGATCTGGTGGAACTTGCCCACGCCTCCACACCGGAATTCGACGTTCGCAGACATCATCGAAGACATACCTAGTGGCGTCACCTGGCATACCCCGGCTGAGTCCAGGGCGCTGTTGAATATGATGTCGTCGATCAACAAAGCCAAAGTCGCCGCCGCCAAGCGCGCTAACCGGCGAATGGTAGGCGGTGTTTACAAGCGCACGCGCCTTGATGAGAATGGTGTCAAAGTGCAGCGCGCGGAAGTTAGGTTCGATGATGTGGCGGGCTGCCTCAGGACGCCAGCTGGCGGCTCGAGTCGCCAAACTATTCTCGTCATTGACGGTGACACAGTTCGTTCTCGCCTCATTTCGCCTCGGGAAACAGCGCGCTTGATGGGGCTACCTGACGAGTATCGCCTTCCGAAGAATTACAACGAGGCCTACCATCTGACTGGCGACGGCGTCGCGGTGCCGGTGGTAAGGCATCTCGCATGCCATCTGTTCGAGCCACTGCTTTTGCGCCGCGACCGACTCAATATGATTGCCGCCTGACACAGTATGTGAGAGCAAACTTAGGTTGTAGATTGAAGTCGACGGAAAATATGACAGTCATACCCTGTAGCCAGAATGCAGAGCTTCGCGAGATGATCGAAACCTATGCGGAGGTTTTGAAGACCGAAGCTCACAAGCTTGGCGCGCATGGCCTCAGCGAGCATGAATTCTACAATAGCGGGTTATTCCGAGGCGCGATCGAACGGGTGCGCGGGCAATTCTCCGCAACTATGAGTGAAAAGCGGCAGTTCGTGCGGCATATCCTCAATCATATGCAGGATCGCGAGCTGATTGTTGATTGGCAGTCCGCCGGCGAAGCTAATCGCCATGATTATTCAGTGAGCATGCCGTCCGGTCGTGTTGCAGTAATCGAGTCGAAGGGGTGCCTTGACGGCAATAACACCAACATCTTCGACCGTCCTCCTCAGGCGCAAGAGTTCATCGTATGGAGTGTCTGCACAAACCCAGGCGCAAACCCACGGCATAATGTATGGTCTGGAATACATACACGCCTTAGCGCAGAAATCATTTCACGACAGCAACGCGTGGACGGCGTGGTAGTTTGGGACATGGTGTGTGGAACACTTGGTCGCCCATGCCCAAAATTAGTAGGTGCGCCTGGGCGAGCGACTGAGATCGGGCCTTACTCGCTGCCGCCACCGTGTCTTTATGTATTTCCAGCAACGATACCTAGCCCGCGTAACAATCCGCATCCCCGTCCCCAGGCGCTCGGCGATGTCCAGTTTCTACAAGCTCTCCACGATTGCTTTGGCGGTCGCGATGAAGAGGTTAACTACGTCGATTTTCAGGTAGAGCACCGTGGCGCGGAGACGATGCGGACCACCCGCGTTAGTCGGGACGGTAGCATGGTTCAAGAGTCTGGCGCGACGGCCATACGCCGCACATGATTGAAGCTCCGTCTGAGCTGAGAAGCAGGACGATGCGGGCAGTGAATTGCCGGGACACCTCCCCGGAGCTCAAGTTGCGGAAGGCACTGTATGCCGCTGGCTACCGTTATCGGCTGTACCGAAAGGATTTACCTGGATCCCCTGACTTGGTTTTCGTCAGCCAAAAAGTTGTCGTCTTCGTGCACGGTTGTTTTTGGCATGGGCACACATGCAAGCGCGGAGCGCGAGTTCCCAAACCAACTCTGAATACTGGCGCAAGAAGACTGCCAGAAACGTGTCTCGCGACACCCGCGTGGTGTTTGATCTCAATGCCCATGGTTGGCGTGCCGAAATCGTTTGGGGATGCGAACTGAACAGCATGCAAGCCGTCCCCACCCATCTAACACCGGTGCTGGAAGGTGCCAAGAGATGCGTTAGGCGCGACCAGATATCATAGCCCGTTCAATAGCCGCACCGATCACCTCGGCCGCATCCAACAAGTGCGCATCCTCGAAGTGGGCGTACCGCGAAGTAGATTTGACCGTCGCATGGCCTAGCAGCCGACCGATCATTGGCAGGCTCTCCCGGCCCATCACAGCATGGCTGGCATAGGTGTGCCGCAAATCGTGCGGCCTGACGTCTTTAAGCTGAGCTTCGTGCCTGAATTTCGCCCACGGACTATGGATCGTCTGGATCGGCCGAAGGTAGCGCCAGTTCCAGAAGATCGAGGTATTCTTGCCGCAGCGCGGGACAGAGAGAATCGAATCGCGGGCCTCATCGCCAAGCCAGACGGTCTTGGGGCCGGTATTGCTGTCCCGAAGGTGAAGTCGGTGGCCTTTGACGTCTGACCATTGAAGAGACAGAATTTCACCGACCCGGCATCCAGTCAGAACGAGCAACAGAATCGCCGAGGCATAGGCCTGCTCTGTTCGGTCTTCACCCGCGCGTGCCCTGGCCAGCACAGCACCTAGTCGGGCCAATTCGTCGTCTGACAGGAAGCGATTGCGATGGTTCTTCCGGTTTTGGCGGATGCCATAGCAGGGGTTCGTATTCTCTACGCGATAGCCCCATTCCTCAGCCTTGTTCAGCGCTGCCCGCAAGATTTCCAGGCAACGGTTGGCTGCGCCGGGACCAGACCTGTCTGTCAACGCGACAAACCACTTCGTCACTTCGGCTTCGTTCAGGCTATCCACGGAAGCCTCCGGGAATGCCCCATCTATGTGGCAGCGACGGTAACCGGTGGCCGTTTCCCGCGTGGACGGCTTCCATTTGGGCGAAACGCGATCCCAGTATCTGCACGTTGGCAAGTGGTTTCGCCTCTAGGCGCTAACGAGAACACGATTCCGTATTCCAGAGTGCTGCGGGGCTCGCTGGGAGTCGGAAGGCCTGCATCACGAAAATCGTGAAGCCACGTCCCAGAATCGGGACGCCTATTCCCGAAAATCGTGATGCCGCGTCTTGGAAAGCGGGACGCCCAGTCCCGGAATCGCGGCAATTGGGAAGCCAATGCCGAGCGCATATAGAAAAATCAGACCGAAATCCGAAAAAACCCGAGACAACTAGACCTGAAAACTTGAGTTTCGTCTCGGAACATCAAATTCTCATCTGAGTGTCTAACAAGGCAACCATGCAGAGGCAGATCATGCAAATGCTTAGCCCCAAGGAACTGGCGCAACAGTCCGGATGGCCAGAAGGAAGGATACGGCGAATGATCAAAGCGCGCATGCTGCGGCACGTTCGCGCCGGCGGCCTGATCTTGTTGCCATCGGATGCTATTGTCGAATTTTGCAAGAACTTTGAGGTGCCGCCATGCCAAGACAATCCATCGGCCCCAGGCTCGTCCGTAGAAGGGGCAAGCCCAATTACTACGTCCGGTACATCGAACCAGAAACAGGCAGGCAGAAGGACGTATCAACAAACACTCGAGACAGCGAAGAAGCGCAAGAAATCCTCGAAGAATTCTTGAGAGATCGGCGTCTTTCAAGGAGCAGCCGGGCGTTGCCGCCGTACAGGGTGAAAATCGCTGAAGTTCTTGACGCACACCATGCGCGCCTTTCAAAAACGGAACGGGGAGACCGGTTTCTGTGCTCGATGCAGCACATCCTCGAATTCTGGAAGGATGCGTGCCTTGACGCGATCACGCCGGACGCCGTGCTCGATTACGAGACGCAGAACGTTCGCACAGATAAGAAGCCCGGTCGTGCTCGCGCGACGGTGCGTCGTGAGCTAAGCGACCTCAGGGCTGCCGTCAAAGCCGCAGCAGTCAACCACAAGGTTCACGCGATCGTTTTCCCTAAGCTTCCGCGCGATGGAGCACCGCGGGAGCGCTGGCTGAGGCGGGACGAGTTTGACCAGCTGTTTGCCGAGGCAGCCAATGAGTATCGTTCTGCCGAGCCACTCCAGCTGTTCCTAATGATTGCTTATTACACCGGCGCGCGCAGCGGGGCGATCATGGGCCTGCGTTGGTCGGACATCGATTTTGACCGGAACGTAGTCGATTACCGTCTGCCTGATCGCGGTGAAGTGACCGTCGACCACAAGCCGCGCGCGATAACGCCAATGGCGCCGCCGCTGCGAGCCTATCTGTTGCAGCGATACAAGGCTTACGAGACCGTCCCCGAGTTCGTGTTTCACCAGAAGCTCGACCACACGCGACGTGTCAATTCGGTGGTGAAGGGCTTTCGCGCTACGGTGGAGCGATGCGGCTTCAAGGATGTCACCCCGCACACGCTTCGCCACACGAGAGTGACAGAACTGCGGACAATGGGAATGCAACCTCATCAGGTGGACGCATTTTTGGCTATGACAGCTGAGACTCAGAACCGGGTCTATACTCACGCTGACGACGATGATCTTCAGGCCATGGCCATGCGGATTGCGTGAGTCGATCTACCTCGTTTCGTTCCTCAATCGCGACTTTGTCAGCGAGTGCGTTCTCCGGGAAGATGCACAGGGCCCCTGTTCCGCCATCGATCAATTTCGGGTATGGAAGGTGGTCAGGAGATGATGATGGCGACCCACACTTCGATGCTGCATGTCCGGATGGACTCTGAGTTGAAAGCGCAGGCTATTGAAGCCCTGAATGCAATGGGGCTTTCCACGTCAGACGCTGTCCGGCTGCTGTTTCACAGGATCGTAGCTGACCAGGCTTTCCCACTGGAATTGCGGGTGCCGGGCCGCGCAAGCCTGGAAGAGCAAGTGCCTGTCGATAAATGACCCTACCCAGCAGTCACCAATTGAGATACACAATTGGAACCAACGATCTTGGTACACATGAGTTCGCGTAACGATTGAAAGGTGCCGGCGAGAAGCGCCAAAATCCGTAGAAGTTCACAAAACGAGAGCAAGGAAAAATCCAATGATTCCATATAGATATGGAATCTGGGCGCCCTCCGAAGGCAGAGGTCACAGGTTCGAATCCTGTCGGGTGCGCCAAATTTTCCAAAAAGCGCAGTTCTCCGCCAAACCCGCAAAACCGTTGGGGTTTTCTTGACAAATTGGTCCTAAGGCTGGTCCTAACGGAGCCGAGCCAATGAGCCAAAATGCGAAAGCAATCCCGGGGTGCGCTTACCTCTATCAGCGGGGCGGGCGTTACATTGTCCGAGTTCAAATCCCCAAAGAACTCAGGGCGGCGCTCGGCAAAAGCGAGTTCAAGAAGTCGGTTGGCGGCGATCTGGCGCTAGCGAAGCGGCGATCTCATAGTCTTGTCTCTCAGTTCCTCGCCGAGATTGACAGCGCGAGGCGCGGTGCGGTGCAACCGGGTGCAGAATTCCACATGTCGGGCAATCAACCAACTGCGGAAGACATCGACGCCGCCTGCTACGCGCATTTCAAGCGCATGGCGTTGAACGTTAGGGGGAAGGTGGCCCAACCAGTCGGGGACGAGCCACGCGCACTCAGCAATCGCGCCGAGGGCCTGCGGCTGATGATCGAAAACCAAACTTCAGCCAATGCTCATGATGCTTGGAGCAGTATGAGCGTGGAGGCGAAATGGCTCTGCGATGAGCATAGCTGGGACATCGCGCCCGACAGCGGACTTTTTGAGCATCTCTGCCGGACGATGCTGCGCGCCCGCCTCCAGTGTTATCGAGATGAATTGCGGCGGCTAGGGGTCTGCACCGTCCGCTCACTGACTTCGAGGTGCATGAACCGCTGGAGAATATCGAGCAGGCTGTCGGCAGCCAACACCTCATCCCATAGGTAGTGGGTCTTCCAATTACCCTCGACCGGAGGATTGCCCGCGCCGAAGTGGTGCCCTCGGTTGAACGGCAGGAAGAAGGTGTTGCTTCCCTTCAACTCGGTGGTCATCCAGACTTCGTCGGGATCGACAGCGAAATGCACCAGTGCCCGTTCCTTGAAACGAAACAGCAGATCGCGACCGTCGCGGTCAGTCATGTACTGTTTGCAAGCGTGCTCGGCACGCTGGCCAGTCAGCGGGTTCTTCAGCTCCGCCGTCACCACGGGCAGGCCGTTAATGGCGATTACCACGTCGATGATACATTTGCGCTTCCCGCCATCCGGACGCTTGAGCACTTCGGACACGAACTCGACTTGACGGGTGATGGTTAACCGGTTCGCGGCATAGCGCGCCGCAGCTTCCGGGTTCATGCCGGAGTTGGGCTGGAAATAGGCCAGCCTCAACGTCTTGCCGTAGCACTTGAACCCATGCCGTAGCACGCTCAGTGCGCCCTTGGCCGCCCTAAGTTTGAGAACCGCGTAGCTTGGGCTAGATTTTACCTGACCAAAGCAGGCCTGATGAATGCACCCAAACGAGGTGTCTGGGGCCTTACTGAGGCTGGAAGAGCTGCCACACTTACTTCCGAGCAAGCGGCAAAGGTTTTCCAAGGCGTCCAAGCAGCTATGCCCCGCGATGAAGATGAGCAGCAAGCGCCTGACGAAACGAACTCTGGTTCTGCCACGAGCTACTGGTTTGTTGGTGCCGTGTCCGTCGTCAGAACATTTGGCGCAACTCGCGGCGTAGATTAGCGGAGAGCGGGCCTCGTCTGGGGGTTGATGTTAGGCGGCGAGCTTGCGGTGCTGCAAGCGCCGATGTTCGATGGTCTGTCGCTTGATCCTTTCACGCTGTTTGATGATCGCCGGAGCCCTACCGAAGTAGGCGTCGGCGGGCGTCACGTTGGCCAGGCTTTCGTGGTAACGCTGGTGGTTGTAGTGCTCGACGAAGGCCTCGATCTGGGCCTCGAGGTCGCCGGGCAAGAAGTAGTTTTCCAAGAGGATGCGGTTTTTCAGGGTCTGGTGCCAGCGCTCGATCTTGCCCTGGGTCTGAGGGTGGCACGGTGCTCCGCGCACGTGGCTCATCTCGTTGGCCTCGATGTATTCCGCCAGTTCACCCGCGATGTAGCTGGGACCATTGTCGCTGAGCAGCCTGGGTTTGTGCAGCACCGTGGCGCTGTCGCAGCCGGAAGCTGCCAGGGCGAGGTCCAGCGTCTCGGTCACGTCTTCGGCCCGCATGTTGGTGCAAAGCTTCCAGGCGATGATGTAGCGCGAGAAGTCGTCGAGCACGGTGGAGAGATACATCCAGCCCCACCCTATGATCTTGAAGTAGGTAAAATCGGTCTGCCACATCTCGTTCGGCCGGGTGGTCTTGGTGTGGAACTGATCGGCGGCCTTGATCACCACATAGGCCGGGCTGGTGATCAGGTCGTGGGCCTTCAGCAGACGGTAAACCGTGGATTCCGACACAAAGTAGCGCTTCTCGTCGGTAAACCGCACCGCCAGCTCGCGCGGTGACAGCTCGGACTGTTCCAGCGCCATCTCGACGATCTGGTCCTGCACCTCGGGTGCAATGCGGTTCCACACCCGGCCCGGCGCCGATGGCCGGTCTTCCAGCGCCTCCGGCCCGCCCTCAAGGTAGCGGTCATACCAGCGGTAGAACGTCCGGCGGGCGATGCCGAGCTGGTCCAGCGTGCGCTTGGCAGGCAGATGCGATTGCTCGACGATCCTGATGATCTCGAGCTTCTCGGATGCGGGATACCTCATTCGTCGCCCTCCCCATCCGCAATCATGCTTTTTTTCAGCAGCCGGTTCTCGAGCGTCAGATCGGCGACGCATTCCTTCAAAGCGCGGGCTTCGCGTCGCAGATCCTGCACTTCGCCAGTGGTCGCGGCACGGGCAGTGTCACCGGCCAGGCGGCGCTTGCCCGCTTCCATGAACTCCTTCGACCAGGTGTAATACAGGCTCTGAGCGATGCCTTCCTTGCGGCACAGCTCGGCAATGCTGTCCTCGCCACGTAGCCCGTCGAGCACGATGCGGATCTTGTCTTCGGCCGAGAAATGGCGACGGGTTGCACGCCGGATGTCCTTCACGACCTTCTCAGCAGGGGCCTTTGTGGGAGGGGATTTTTTCAAGGAGGGTTGGGTCTTCATCTTCGTTCCTTCGTCACTACGACGAAGCCCCAACCCTCCTTAAATCACAACCTCAAATCTGTGCCATTGGTGCTGACGGGGGACAGCGCGCAAGGACGTTCAGAATGCTGCCCCATAATCGCCGTTACCTGCTCGCTGCACTGATTGTGGTCGTGCTGGGGGCGGTGATCGGCTGGACTTTGCGCGATTGGGTGCCGCTTGCATCGTGGCAGCAGGCAGGTGCGGCAACCGGTGCGCCGCTTTCCCGGGAGCTTGCTGCCGATCCGTCACCGAATAGCCTTGCGACAATGCCGATCACGCCGGGTGAGTGGCAGTGGCAAGGCAAGGGCGGGACATCGGCAGCGCAGTTTGCCGATGCGCTCGTGACCGTCACCTGCGACCTTCCCGGGCGCGCTGTCAGTATCGGGGTGCGCGGCGATCTTCCCGATGGCGCTCCCGTAACCGTCCTCACCACATCGCAGAGCCGCGTCTTTCAGGGGCGCAAGACCGCGGGGCAGGTCGTCGTCAGTCTGGCAGCGGATGATGCGCTGCTTGATGCCATCGCCCTTAGTCGCGGACGGTTCGGGATTGCAGCGCAAGGGATTGATCCGGTTTATCCCGGAAGCTGGGCCGAAGTCAGCCGCGTGGTCGAGGATTGCCGCGTTCCTGCGGGGCGATAGCGCGCGGGTCTGAGCGCGGGACGCACCCGGCGTGCGATCGTCACGATCTTTGCGTGGATGAAGCCTCTCGATCCGGAAGGCGACGCTCGGCTGCGGCGAGAGCCTCGGGATCGTTGATGTTGGTGAAGGGATCAACTGCCTCTGCTGCAAGCCATGGGACATGAACTGCGCCGCGCTGCTCGGCAAAACGCCAGAGCGAGCGGCCGCCCTGCGCCGCATAAGCTTCGAGCGCTGGCGCATCCGCCTGCCAAAGCGCAGCCATAGGCTGATAGCGGCCTGCGCTGACCGGGATTGCGGCAGTGTGCTGGCCGATCGCTGCGCTCAGCCGCTGCGCCAGATCGCGCGGCAGGAAGGGCTGGTCACAACCGATCAGCAGGACATGGCGACGGCCTTGATCGGCTGCGAAGCGGAAGGCGCTGGCCAGCGCGTTGATCGGCCCGGCACCGGGCCATGCATCGTGCAGCACCGGCAGGGGGACCGTGCCGATCTGCGCGACTTCCCGCGCGGCAATGGCGCAGCAATCGGACTGCGCAGTGGCCATCGCGATGGCGTGATCGAGCAGCCTGCGCCCGGCCAGCAGGCGCAGCGGCTTGGCCCCGCCGATCCGCTCGCCATCTCCTCCGGCGGCGATGACAATGGCGGGCGCCGTCATGGCTAGTTCGGCCAGTACAGCCACTCCCCGCGCGGGTCGAAGGGCTGGGCCATGGTCTTGTCGATTTCGACCGGGGTTTCAAAGGTGCTGGGGTAAAGCGGCGGCTTGCGCCCGCGATGGTGCGCAGCGATCAACGCCTCCAGCTCGGCGCGCTTGGCCGGTTCACGGGCGGCGAGGTTGGTCTGTTCGGTAGGATCGGCGGCGAGGTTGTGAAGCCAGACCTTGTTCTGCCTGGCGTTGACCTGCAGCTTCCAGTCCCCGGCGCGCACCGCCTTGTAATAGCCGCTGCTCCAGAACAGCGGGGCATCGGCGCGTTCGGGGGCGCCCTTGCCAGTCAGCGCGGGGAGCAGGTTGCGCCCGTCGATGGTGACGCCTGCGGGCAAGGGCGCGCCTGCGACAGCGGCAAATGTCGGCATCACGTCAACCTGCCCGACCGGCAGCGCAATCCGCGATCCGGGCGCGATCCGCGCCGGCCAGCGCGCGAACAGCGGCACACGGATACCCCCTTCAAAAAACGTTCCCTTGCCGCCGCGATAGGGGGCATTGGCGCCTTCGATCCCGACATAGCCGGGCGCGCCGTTATCGGACGAGATCACCACCAGCGTGTTATCCGCCAGCCCCTCTGCCGCGAGCTTGGCCATGATCCGCCCGACGCTGCGATCGAGCGCGCGGATCATCGCGGCATAGACACGGGCGCGGTGCGGAGTGATGTTGCCCACCGCTTCGAAATCCGCGCGGGTCGCCTGAAGCGGCGAATGGACGCCCCAATGCGCAAGGTAAAGGAAGAAGGGGCGGTTGCGGTTCGCTTCGATCACCTTCAGGCTTTCATCTGTCCAGTAATCGGCAAGGTATCCGCCAGGTGCGAATTTCGGCCTCGCATTGTAGCTTGTGGCAAAATGGCCCGAGGCCCAGAAGAACCGGTCGATCGGGTCGAAATCAAGCTTGGCATTGACCACATCGGGGTGATCTTCAGGCAGGTGGAGCAGCCCGTCCATGTTGAGGCTTTCATCAAAGCCCTGCGCAATCGGATGGAACGGCGCCGCGTTGCCGAGGTGCCACTTGCCGATGTGGACGGTGTGATAGCCTTGGCCCTGCAGCACCTCGGCAATGGTGACCTCCTCGCCCGGCAGGCCCTGCCCGTCAAACGGCGGGGCGCTTGCCTCGGCTGCGGCGTCATAGATCACCGGGGGACGATCTGGCAGCAGATCGGCCGACACCATGGACACCACCCGGGCAAAGCCCGCCGGGGTGGGGGTGAATTCGAACCCGGTGCGCGTGGCATAGCGCCCGGTCATCAACTGCGCGCGCGATGGCGAGCAGGTGGCGTTGCCGGCGTAGGCCTGCGTGAAGATTGCACCTTCCGCCGCCAGCCGATCAATGTTGGGGGTCTTCACCCGCCCGCCCGCGATCCCCCCGCCAAAGGTCGAAATATCATTGATGCCGAGGTCGTCGAACAGGATGAAGACGATGTTGGGCGGACGCTCGGCTACGGGCGCAGCGGCCTCGGCCGGCCCGGCTTGCCAGGGGATCGGCTGGTTGGGGGCAATCTCCTGCGTGGTGCGCCAGCGGATCAGCGCCAGCGTCAGATCGGTGCGCCACACCCACGCCGCACCGGCCAGCACCCCGGCAAGTGCAAGGGTGCCAATGGCGGCCTTGTGCCAGCGTTTCATCCGCCGTGCTCTTTCTGCTGCTGCGCGACGTCGAGGATCGCGGCGACAAAGCCTTCGGGGTCATCTTCCTGGATGAAATGCCCACCGCGCAGCGTCCGGTGGGGCTGGCCCGCAGTGCCGGGGACGCGCCCGATAAAGCGGGTTTCGCCTGTGCGGGTGATCGGATCGCCATCGGAAAAGGCGCAAAGGAAGGGCTTGTCCCACTGCTCGAATACCCGCCACGCCTTCTGCTGATCGGGCACGGCGGGGTTCCCGGCGAAAGGCACCAGCGCAGGGAAGATCCGCGCGCCGGCCTTGTAGCGGGCATCGGGGAAGGGCGCGTCATAGGCCGCGATCTCGGCGGCGGAGAGCCCGCGTTTTGTCCCCTTGTTGACGATCCTGCCAATCGGGAACAGCGGGCTGTATTTGGAAAAGGCCCGCCAGATTGCGAAGGCAGGCGGCGCGGGGCCGCCTTCGGGCAGGCCGCCGTTCGAAAGCACCACGCCGGAAAACCGTTCCGGCATGGCCGCGACCAGACGCAACCCAACCAGCGAGCCCCAGTCCTGACAGGCGAGCGTCACGGTCTTCAGATCGAGCATTTCGACCCATTGGCGCATCCAGCCGACATGGGCTGCATAGGAATAGTCGGACTTGGCAGCTGGCTTGTCGGACTTGCCGAAGCCGATCAGGTCGGGCGCGATCACGCGAAAGCCTGCCGCCGCCACTGGCCCGATCATATGCCGGTAGAGGTAAGACCATGTCGGCTCGCCATGCATCATCAGCACCACCGGGGCATCGCGCGGGCCTTCGTCGACATAGTGGATGCGCAAGGGCGTGCCGGTGGCGGTATCGCGCACCTCGCACCAATGCGAAGCGAAGGGGAAATCGGTGATGCCGGCAAAGGCTTCATCCGGCGTGCGCAGGACGTGCATGGAAAGTCTCTCCCCCTCGGTCGCGGCATGCGGCTCGCAGGCCTGCCGCGCCCTTTGCCGGTCAGGCTATGGTGCGGGGCGGGGCCTGTCAATTTGCGGCGCCGTTCTCCTGCGCTGAACAGCTGCGCGCACCGCGTGACACCCACAGGGCAGGGCGGGCATCGCCATCCGCAGGCGCATGGAGAAAGCCGTCCGTCGCCATGTCGTCCCAATCTTCCGGCATCATCGGTGCGCCGTCCAGCCGCAGCCAGCGCCCGTCTTCGGGGAAGGTCACAAAGCTGGCAAGACGCGCCGCGCGCCGGGCGGCAAGAGCGGCCACATGGTCTTCCAGCGCCACATCGCGCCTGTCCCAGTCGAGCGGGATATCCTGACAATAGGCGTTGTTGTTGCCCCCCTGACTGCGCCCGCATTCATCGCCCGCGGTCAGCATGATTGTGCCGGTCGAGGCGAACAGCGTCCCCAGCAGCGCGCGAAGGTCTGCGGCGCGGCGGGCGAGGATTTCGGGATCGTCGGTGGGGCCTTCTGTGCCGCAGTTCCACGAATGGTTCTGCCCATGCCCGTCGCGGTTATCCTCGCCATTGGCGTGGTTGTGGCGCTGTTCGTAACTGACAGTATCAGCCAGCGTGAAGCCGTCATGCGCGGCGAGGAAATTGACGCTCTTGCAGCCTTTGGGGCAATCATCGCCGAACGCGTCTGATGACCCCGCGATGCGCGTCGCCAACGCGCCCACGGTGGCCTCGCCTTTCCAGAAGCGGCGCACATCGTCGCGGTAACGGTCGTTCCATTCGAGCCAATTGGCGGGGAATTGCCCGAGCTGGTAGCCGCCGGGGCCAATGTCCCACGGCTCGGCGATCATGATGCGGGTTGCAAGGCAAGGCTCAGCGGCGATTTCGGCGAAGATCGGGGCGGCAGGGTCAAAACCGGGGCCGCGGGCGATGACCGGCGCGAGGTCGAAGCGGAAGCCGTCGATCCCGGCATGGCGCACGAAATGGATGAGCGTATCGATCATCAGCCTGCGCACGGCAGGGTTGGCGAAGTCCAGGGTGTTGCCGCAGCCGGTATCGTTGATCAGGCTGCCGTCGGGCGCGCGGGCATAGGCGGCAGGATCGAGGCCGCGCAAAGACAGCGTGCCGCCGTGAATGTCGCTCTCGCCCGAATGGTTGAACACCAGATCGAGGATCACCCCGATCCCGGCCGCGTGCAGCGCCGCCACCGCTTCGCGCAATTCGGCCACGCCGCCGGGACACAGGCCGGGGTCGAGCGCCATCATCGCCACCGGGTTGTAGCCCCAGTGGTTGGCGAGGCCGAGCGGCGGCAGATGCCGTTCGTCGATCCAGGCGATGACCGGCATCAGTTCCACCGCGCTGACGTGGAGTTTGTTCAGATGGGCGATCACCGCCGGATGGGCGAGGGCGGCGATGGTGCCGCGCTGCGCGGGCGGGACATCGGGGTGGAGCAGGGTGAAGCCGCGCACGTTGATCTCGTAGATCAGCCCGCCGCGCGCGAAACGGGGGGGCTGATACGGGACTTGCGCCAGCGGCCCCGTCACCACGGCGCGGGGGACGAGATCGGCGGTGTCCTCGCCATATTGGCCAAGGCGCGGGTCCTGGACGAAGCGGCGGTCGAGTTCGAGGGCGTAAGGATCGACCAGCAGCTTGGCGGGATCGAACCACAGATTGCGGGCGGGATCGTAAGGCCCGTGGGCGCGATAGCCGTAGCGGGCGTCGGAGAGGTCTCCGGGGAGGTCGAGCGTCCATTTCTCCCCCTGCCGGGTCATCGGCAGGCGGGTCTCGGCCTCACCCTCGAACAGGCACAGGTCGAGGCCTTCCGCCAAGGGCGCGCGCACGGCGAAGGCGGTCGATTTCCCCGTTACATGGCTGCCTAGTTTCAAACCCGTCTCCGTTCGCCTCGAGCGAAGTCGAGAGGCCCTGCTTGTGTCTCGACTTCGCTCGACACGAACGGGCTGGTGTTCACGTCACCACATCGGGCGCGGTGCGGCCCGTGTGCGCGGCGATCCCGGCCACGGCCTCGGCGGCAGCGATCAGATCGGCGAGCATCGCCGGGGTCTCCTCGCCAAGCCGACCGTCCTGCCCTTCGTAGCGTTCGAGATAGACCCGCAAGGTCGCGCCTTCCGTCCCCGTCCCCGACAGCCGGAACACGATCCGCGAGCCGCAGGCGAACATCACCCGCACGCCTTGCCGGTGGCTTTGCGAGCCGTCGACCGGATCGGTGTAGCCGAACTGGTCGGCGGCGGCGACGGTGAGCGGGCCGAAGCTCTTGCCCGGCAGATCGCCAAGTGAGCCCTCCAGCGCCGCCATCAGCGCATTGGCCTTGTCCGTCGCAATCGCCTCGTAATCATGGCGCGCATAGTAATTGCGCCCGAACCGCGCCCAATGTTCCTCGGCAATCTGCGCGACGGGCTTGCCCGTGACGGCGAGGATGTTGAGCCACAGCAGCACCGCCCACAGCCCGTCCTTCTCGCGCACGTGATCGCTGCCGGTGCCGGCGCTTTCCTCGCCGCAGATCGTGGCTTTTCCGGCGTCCAGAAGCGTGCCGAAGAACTTCCACCCCGTGGGCGTCTCCCACAGCGGGATGCCGAGCGCCTCGGCCACCCGGTCCGCCGCCGCGCTGGTGGGCATGGAGCGGGCAATGCCCTTCAGCCCCCCGGCATAGGCGGGCGCGAGGTGCGCGTTCGCCGCCAGCATCGCCAGCGAATCCGAAGGCGTGACGAACACCCCCTTGCCGATGATGAGGTTGCGGTCCCCGTCTCCGTCCGAAGCCGCACCGATGGTGGGCGCTTGCGGGGCCATCATCAGGTCGTAGAGCTCCGCCGCGTGGACGAGGTTCGGATCAGGGTGATGCCCGCCAAAATCCTCCAGCGGCACGCCATTGCGGACAGTGCCCGCCGGAAAGCCCAGCCGCCCTTCCAGTATCTCCCGCGCATAGGGGCCCGTTACCGCGTGCATCGCGTCGAACGCCATGGTCAGAGCGCCACTCGACACGGCGGCGCGAATGGCGGGGAAATCGAACAGTTCCTCCATCAGATCGGCATAGTCGGCGACGGGATCGATCACTTCGACCACCATATCGCCCACTTGGCTGATGCCGATCCGGTCGAGATCAACCGCGCCTTCCACCATCATCCAGCGGTCGATGGTTTGTGTCCGGGCATGGATCGCCTCGGTCACGGCCTCGGGCGCGGGGCCGCCATTGGCGATATTGTACTTGATGCCGAAATCCTCGTCCGGCCCGCCGGGGTTGTGGCTGGCCGAGAGGATCAGCCCTCCGCTGGCGCCATATTTGCGGATCACGTGGCTGGCGGCGGGGGTCGACAGAATGCCGCCTTGCCCCACCAGCACCCGCGCGTAGCCATTGGCCGCCGCCATTTCGATCGCCCGGGCGATCACCGTGCGGTTGTGATAGCGCCCGTCGCCGCCGATCACCAAGGTCGAGCCCGCTGGGCGCTCGGCCACGTCGAACACCGACTGAATGAAATTCTCGGCATAATTTGGCTGGGCAAACACCCGCACCTTCTTGCGCAGACCCGAAGTGCCGGGCTTCTGGCCTTCGAAGGGCGTGGTGGCAAACGTCTGGATCATCCCTGCTCCTCGATCAACTGGCGGTAAAGCGCGGCATAGGCAGCGCCGCTTGACCCCCACGAGAAATCCGCCTTCATGCCGTTCTTCTGAAGCTGCCGCCATGCCGCCGGACGGGCGAAGAGATCGACCGCGCGGCTGACCGCCATCGCCAGGGCATTGTGGGTGACGGCGTTCATCTGGATGCCGGTTGCGACCCCTGCGGAAAGCGCGGCCAGGTTGGCGTCGATCACCGTGTCGGCCAGACCCCCGGTGCGCGCGACGACCGGCACGCAGCCATAGGCAAGGCCGTAAAGCTGGGTCAGGCCGCAAGGCTCGAACCGGCTGGGAATCAGGATCGCATCGCCCCCGCCTTGCAAGCGGTGCGAGAGCGCCTCGTCATAGCCAATCCGCACGCCCACGCGTCCCGGATGGCGGGCGGCGGCAGCGTGGAACGCCTGCTCGATCTCGGCATCGCCCGAACCCAGCAGCGCCAGCCGCCCGCCGATGCCGACCAGATGATCGAGCACGCCGACCAGCACGTCCATGCCCTTCTGCCAGGTCAAGCGGCTGACGACGATGAACAGCGGGCCGTCATCGCGGTCGAGCCCGAATTCTTTTTCGATCGCACGCTTGTTCTTCCCGCGCGCCGCCAGCTTGGTCGCGGTAAAACGGGCGGCCAGATGCGGATCGGTAGCGGGGCTCCATTCGGCCGCGTCGATGCCGTTGAGGATGCCGTGAACACGGTTGGAACGAGCGAGGATCAGCCCTTCCAGCCCCATGCCGAATTCGACGCTGCGGATCTCGCCGGCATAGGTCGGGCTGACGGTGGTGATTGCGTCCGCCAGCTGCATCCCGGCCTTGAGCAAGCCGACCCCGCCATAGCTTTCGACCGCATCGACGTGCCAGGCTTCGGGCGGCAGGCCCAAGTGCGGGAATGTCTCGGCGGGGTAGTAGCCCTGAAACGCCATGTTGTGGATGGTGATGACGCTTGGGACCACGCGCCCTCCGGCCAGAGACGCAAGCTTCAGATAGGCTGGCACCAGCCCCGCCTGCCAATCGTGGGCATGAACGAGATCGAAGGCGCCCCCCTTTACTGCCCCGCCCGAAATATCGGCAGCGGCGCGGGCAAAGGCGGCAAAACGGCGCCAGTTGTCGTCCCAGTCGCGCCCGCTTGCATCGGCATAGGGCCCGCCCTCGCGGTTGAAGAGCGCCGGCGCATCGAGCACCAGCAGCGGCTGCGCGCCGAGCTTGCCTGCCAGCAGGCGCGCAGGCGTGCCGAGCAGCGCGTCCCACTTGTGTACCGCCTTCGTCTTACCGAGCTTCGCCAGCACTGCCGGATAGCCGGGGACGAGGGTCGTTACCTCCACTCCCTGCGCAGCCAGCGCGGCAGGGAGCGCGCCCGCCACATCCGCCAGTCCGCCGGTCTTGATCAGCGGCGCGGCCTCCGAGGCAACAGAGAGGACCTTCAGCTTCATCCCTGAATTCGCGCCATCATGTCGCGGGTGACCAGCACTATGCCCTTGTCCGATACCCGGAACCGGCGCGCATCGAGTTCGGGGTCTTCGCCGATCACCATGCCTTCAGGGATACGCACCCCTGAATCGATGATGACGCGCCCCAGTCGTGCGCCGCGCCCGATATTGCAATAGGGCAGGATCACCGCCTCATTGACGGTCGAATAGCTGCCGATCTTGACCCCGGTGAACAGCAGGCTGCGGCGCACTTCGGAGCCTGAAATGATGCAATCGCCCGACACCAGTGAAGACACGGCAAAGCCGCGCCGCCCGTCCTCGTCATGGACGAACTTGGCAGGAGCTGCGACCACCGCGTCGGTCCAGATCGGCCAGTCGCGATCATATAGGTTCAGCTTCGGCACGGTGTCGGTAAGGTCGAGGTTCGCCTCGAAATAGGCGTCCAGCGTCCCGACATCGCGCCAATATTCCTCGATCTCCTCAGCGGCACGGATGCAGGAATTGGTGAAGCGGTGCGCGACCGCTTTGCCGTGCTTGACGATGTAGGGGATGATGTCCCCGCCGAAATCGCGCTTCGAATTGGGATCGTCGGCATCGCGGCGGAGCTGCTCGAACAGGAAGTCGGTGTTGAAGACGTAGATCCCCATCGATGCTAGCGCCATGTCCTCGTTCCCCGGAATGCCCGGCGGGTCCTTGGGCTTTTCGACGAAGGCGGTGATGGTGTCCTTGGCATCGACCTGCATCACGCCGAACCCGGTCGCCTCCATGCGCGGGACGACAAGGCAGCCCACGGTCACATCCGCGCCCGAATTGACGTGCTGTTGCAGCATCAATTCGTAGTCCATCTTGTAGATGTGGTCGCCCGCGAGGATCACCATGTATTTGGGCGCGAGGCTGGCGATGATGTCCATGTTCTGGAACACCGCGTCGGCCGTGCCTTCGTACCACTGGTTTTCCGCGACGCGCTGGCTGGCGGGCAGGATGTCGAAGCTTTCGTTACGTTCGGGCCGCAGGAAGGTCCAGGCGCGCTGCATGTGGCGGATCAGCGAGTGCGCCTTGTATTGCGTCGCAACGCCGATGCGGCGGATGCCGGAATTGATCGCGTTGGACAGCGCGAAGTCGATGATGCGCGACTTGCCGCCGAAATAAACCGCAGGCTTGGCGCGCCGGTCGGTCAGTTCCATCAACCGGCTGCCGCGTCCGCCAGCCAGCACATAGGCCATGGCATCACGCGCCAGCGGGCGGCCAGAAGTTACCTCTCTCATCCCAACGTCTCCCCTTTGTTGGTCTTTGTTACCCAGCGTACCCTTTGAATTGCAGCATTATCGTGGCGAGCGGCGGCAACACGATATGAGCGGCACCGTCTGCTGCGGTAACCTGTCCCAGATTGCCCTTGCCGCTGCCACCGTAGATTTCCGCATCGGAGTTCAGCACTTCGGCCCACACCCCGTCATGCGGCAGGGGCAGGCGGTAGTGGCTGTGAAGCGCAGGCGTCATATTGGCGATCACCGCCACCGGAGCCTCTCCCGGGGCCTTGCGCAGCCACGCGAACACCGAGTTTTCGGCGTCGTCAGCGATCAGCCATTCGAACCCCTCACCCTCGCAATCGCGGGCATGGAGCGCCGGGGTCTGGCGGTAGAGGCGGTTGAGGTCACGGATCAGATCGGCGACGCCGCGATGCGCGGGCGCATCCATCAGCTCCCAGTCGAGCGCGCGCTCCTCGCTCCATTCGCGGCGCTGGGCGAATTCCTGCCCCATGAACAGCAGCTTCTTGCCGGGATAGCCCCACATCATCGCATAATAGGCGCGCAGGTTGGCAAATTGCTGCCAGTCGTCCCCGCTCATCTTGCCGAGGATCGTGCCTTTGCCATGAACCACCTCGTCGTGGCTCAAGGGAAGGACGAAGTTTTCCGAGAAAGCATAGACGAGGCCGAAGGTGATCTCGGCATGGTGGTATTTCCGGTGGATCGGATCGCGGCCCATGTATTGCAGCGTGTCGTGCATGAAGCCCATGTTCCACTTGAACCCGAAGCCGAGCGCCGTGCGCGGGCCTTCATCGAAGGCGGGGTGCGAGACGCCGGGCCATGAGGTCGATTCCTCGGCAATCGTCATCACGCCTTGGTGCTGGCCATAGAGCGCCCGGTTGGTGGCGCGCATGAATTCGACCGCTTCCCAATTCTCGCGGCCGCCCTCGGCATTGGGGATCCACTCGCCGTCCTTGCGGGAGTAATCGCGGTAAAGCATCGAGGCGACGGCATCCACGCGCAAGCCATCGACATGATACTGCTCGGCCCAGAACAGCGCATTGTTGACGAGGAAGCTGCGCACTTCCTTGCGCCCGTAATTGTAGATTGCGGTGTTCCAGTCGGGATGGAAGCCGAGGCGCGGGTCTTCGTGTTCGTAGAGCGCCGTGCCGTCAAAGCGGGCGAGGCCGTGTTCATCGACCGGGAAGTGCGCTGGCACCCAGTCGATCAGCACGCCGATCCCGGCGCGGTGCGCGCCGTCGACGAAGCGGGCGAAGCCCTCGACATCGCCGAACCGGGCCGAGGGGGCGTAGAGCCCGGTCGTCTGGTAGCCCCAGCTCGGGTCATAGGGGTGCTCTGAGACGGGCAGGAATTCGATATGGGTGAAGCCCATGTCGGCGGCGTAGGGGATCAGGCGGGCGGCCATTTCATCCCAGGTTAGGAACCAGCCATTGTCGGCGCGGTGCCATGATCCGGGGTGGACTTCGTAGATGGAAATTGCCTCGCGCCGGGGATCGACGCTGGCCCAATGCGCGCGGTGGGCATCATCGCCCCATTCGCGCTTGCCAGGGCGGGCGACGATGCTGGCGGTCTTGGGGCGCAGCTCGCTGGCGAAGGCGAAGGGATCGGCCTTGAGGGGCTGCACTGTGCCGTCCGGGCTGGTGATGCGGTATTTGTAAGCCGTGCCTTCACCGATGTCGGGGATGAAAATCTCCCACACGCCGATATCGACCCGGCGGCGCATCATGTGGGCAGCGGGATTCCAGCCGTTGAAATCGCCGACGAGGTTCACGTTTCTCGCGTTAGGCGCCCAGACTGCGAAATGCACCCCCGAGCAGCCCTGATGTTCGATCACATGCGCGCCGAGCTTGTCGAACAGGCGGAAATGGGTGCCTTCCGCAATCAGGAAATCGTCCATCGGGCCGAGCACCGGGCCGAAGGAATAGGAGTCCGTCACCCACCATTCATTCCCGTTCCCCCGGCAGCGATACTTCACCGGCTTGGGCTTGCCCCGCAGCTTGCCCTCGAACAGCGGGCCATCGACGCGGGTCATTGTGCCGAGCCTGCCGCCCTTCAGCGAAAAGGCCTCGGCTTCCTCCGCCCCGTGCAGGATGGCGCGGGCGAAGGTGCCCGCTGGCCCGTCATGCGGCCCCAGCAGCGCGAAGGGATCGGCGTGGGTGCCGTCCAGCAGCGCAGCGAGGGCCTCTGGCGGTGGTTTCACTTCACGCCCCAGATATCGCGGGCATATTCGCCGATGGTGCGATCAGAGGAGAACCAGCCGACCTGCGCGATGTTCATGATTGCTGACTTCCGCCACGCGGCTCGGTCGCACCAGCGCGCGTCGACCTCGCGCTGGGCGGCGGCATAGGCATCGAAATCGGCGGCCACCATGAACCAGTCCGAATGCATCAGCGCGTCCATCAGCCCCTGATAGCGCCCCGGATCGTCCGGGCTGAACACCCCGCTGGCAATGGAATGCACCGCCTGCGCCAGTTCGCGGCTGCCTTCGATCACGTCCGCCGGATTGTACCCTCCCGCGCGCTTCAACGCGACCTCCTCAGCCGTCAGCCCGAAGATCACGATATTGTCGCGCCCGACGCGCTCCATGATCTCGATATTCGCCCCGTCGAGCGTGCCGATGGTGAGCGCCCCGTTGAAGGCGAACTTCATGTTGCCGGTGCCGGAGGCCTCCATCCCCGCCGTCGAGATCTGCTCCGAAAGGTCGGCCGCCGGGATGATCTTTTCCGCCAGCGACACGTTGTAATTGGGGACGAACACCACCTTCAACACCTCGCCCACGGATGGATCGGAGTTGATCCGCCGGGCGATGTCATTGGCGAGTTTGATGATCAGCTTGGCGTTGTGATAGGTCGGCGCGGCCTTGCCGCCGAAGATCTTCACCCGTGGCACCCAGTCGCGTTCAGGGTGGCTGCGGATCTGGTCATAGAGGGCGACCGTCTCGATCAGGTTCAGAAGCTGGCGCTTGTATTCATGGATGCGCTTGATCTGCACATCGAACAGCGCATCGGGATCGAGCCGGATGCCGGTGAGTTCGCGCAGGTGGTTGGCGAGATCGACCTTGTTGGCGCGCTTGACCTCGTCCACCCGTTCGCCCAGCGCGGCATCGCCCGCCATCGCGGCAAGGGTGGAAAGCTGCTCGGCATCGGCGATGAACCCATCGCCAATCGCCTCGCGCACCAGCCCGGTGAGGCGCGGGTTGGCCTGATGCAGCCAGCGGCGGGGGGTGACCCCGTTGGTCTTGTTGTTGATCCGCGCAGGGTAAAGCTTGTGGAGGTCGGCAAACACCGTCTGCTTCATCAGATCGGTGTGCAGCGCGGCCACGCCGTTGACCGAATGCGCGCCGACGAAAGCAAGATTCGCCATGCGCACCCGGCGCTCGCCATGCTCGTCGATCAGCGAGATCGCGGCGATGGCAGCATCGTCAAGCCCCGCCTTCCGCGCCTCGCGCAGCACATGGGCATTGATCGCATAGACGATCTGCATATGGCGCGGCAGCATCCGTTCGAACAGCGGCAGCGGCCAGCTTTCCAGCGCTTCTGGCAGCAGGGTGTGGTTGGTATAGGCGATGGTGCGGCGGGTAATGTCCCAGCTTTCCGCGAAGGTGAGGTGATGGTCGTCCATCAGCAGCCGCATCAGCTCCGCCACCGCGACCGAGGGATGCGTGTCATTGAGCTGGATCGCCGCCTTGTCGGGCAGGCTGCGCACATCGCCGTAATACTGGACGTGGCGGCGCACGATGTCCTGAATGGAGGCGGAGGAGAAGAAGAACTCCTGCCTAAGGCGCAATTCCTGCCCCGCCGGGGTCGAATCCGCCGGATAGAGCACCCGCACCAGCGTATCGGCGCGCACCTGTGCCGCCAGCGCGCCCGCGTGATCGCCTGCATTGAACGCATCGAGCGCGATCGGATCGAGCGCGTTGGCGTTCCACAGCCGCAGCGTGTTGACCCGCTTGCCCTGCCAGCCGACCACGGGGGTATCGAAGGCAGTCGCTTCGATGGTTTCGCCCGGAACCCAGCGGATCACGCCATCATTGCTGGTCACCTCGCCGCCGAAGCCGATGCGATAGGCGCTTTCCCGCCGTTCGAACTCCCACGGGTTGCCGTGGGCGAGCCAGGTTTCGGGCAGCTCCACCTGCCAGCCTTCGTCGATGCGTTGGCGGAACATCCCGTTGATATAGCGGATGCCATAGCCGAAGGCGGGGATGTCCAAGCTGGCGAGGCTTTCCATGAAGCACGCCGCCAGCCGCCCCAGCCCGCCATTGCCGAGCGCGGCGTCAGGCTCCAGCTCCTCCAGCGCGGCAAGATCCAGCCCGTGCTGTTCCAGCGCCGCCGCCATTTCGCGCGAGGCACCGAGGTTCGACAGGGCATCGCGCAGCAACCGGCCGATCAGGAATTCGAGGCTGAGGTAATAGACCCGCTTGGCCCCGGCCTCATGCGCGGCGGAGGTGGAGGCGAACCAGCGGTCGATGATGTCGTCGCGCAGGGCCAGCACGGCGGCGTTGTACCAGTCATGCGGCTTGGCCGCGCGTTCGGTCTTGCCGACCCGGTGGCGCAGCGCAGCAAGGATGCGGGCGTCGAGCTCCGAGGTCTTGCGGTCGGGGCTCCTGGTGGGGCTCCCATTGGGGCTCCCATTGGTGCTGAAAGTCACGCGGCGCACACTCCCTGATCCGGTCTGGCTGGCATGAGGGAGAGAGATTTCGCCAGCCGTCGAGCCCGGCCGATGCCCCCATCGCCTTCGTCACCACACTAAGCAGCAGCGAGGCATTGCAGCAATCGCCGAAATGGCGTGACAGTCGTATTCATGGGCTGGCGGGCTGTGCGATCGCTTGCCAAGGCGGGCGGGCGGGCCGATGCGGGACACAGGACTGGCGGGAAGGGGCGCGGATGGAGCAGCTGCACGCATTGGCACAGGCCTGCGGGCTGGCGCGCGAATGGAGAAATGTCGAGGGGCGGCAGCAGGTCGTCAGCGATGCGGCGCTGGCGGCGGTGCTGGCGGCTTTGGGCCATGACGTCGCGGGTGAACGGCAGATCGCTCGCGCGCTGGCTGATGTCGACGCCGAGCGGACGCGCTTGCCGGCGATGCTGGTGGCGGATGCTGGCGGGTTGATCGACCTGCCCTTCACGCCGATCCGTGCCGAGGCGACCGGTGAGGATGCCGTCACCCGCCCGCTGGTGCTTGACGGCCACCGCCTGATCGCACCGCAAGCGCCGGGCTATTACGATCTGGCGCTCGATGGCCGTGCCGTGCGGCTGGCGGTGGCGCCTGCCAAATGCCCCTTGCCCGCAAGAAACAAGGGGCGTCCGTGGGCCGTCGCGGTGCAGATCCCGGCCCTGCGGGGTGCGCAGGCAGCGCCCTTTGGCGGGTTCGGGGAACTGGCCGATGCCGCGCGTGTCCTGGGCGCGGCAGGGGCCGATGCGCTGGCGATCAACCCGGTGCACGCGCTGTTTCCGGGACATGGAGTGGGCTACAGTCCCTATTCCCCCTCCAGCCGGTTGTTCCTGAACGGCGCGCTGGCTGATCCGGTGCTGGCGGGCTTGCCGCCGCTGCCCGAGGCCAACGGGCCTGCGCTCATCGACTGGGCTGCGGCTCTGCCCGCACGGCTGGCGCAGCTGCGTGCCGTGTTCGCGGGGCTTTCCCCAGAGATGCGTGCCAAGGCCACTGCCACGGATGACGCGATGCTGCGCCGCCATGCCCTGTTCGACGCGCTCGATTGCCACTTCCGCGCGGCCAGCGGTGCGCATGGCTGGCGCGACTGGCCCGCCGCCTTCCATGATCCTGCGGGCGAGGCTGCGCGCCGCTTTGCCGCCGAACACCCGGACGAAGTCGCCTTCCACCTGTTCGTGCAATGGCTCGCCCGGCAGGGGCTTGCCACCGCGCAGGCTGCTGCGAGGCAAGCGGGCATGGGGATCGGGCTGATCGGCGATCTGGCCGTGGGCGTCGACCCTTCGGGGAGCGATGTCTGGAGCCTGCGCCACGCAATGCTCGACGGCCTCACCATCGGCGCGCCGCCCGATCCGCTGGGGCCGCTGGGCCAGAACTGGTCGATCACCGGCTTTTCGCCCCACGGCCTGCGCGCGAGCGGATATGAACCATGGATCGCCATGATCCGCGCCGGACTGGCATCGGGCGGGGGGCTGAGGATCGACCATGCCTTCGGCCTCGCGCGGCTGTGGGTCATCCCCGAAGGCGGCGCGACCGGCGATGGGGCCTATCTCAGTTACCCCTTCGAAGACCTCATCCGCCTTGCCACGCTGGAGGCGCACCGCGCGGGCGCTTTCATCATCGCCGAGGATCTCGGCACCGCGCCCCATGGCTTCACGCATGCTGTGACGGATCGGCAAATGCTGGGGATGCGCGTGCTGTGGTTCGAACGCGCCGCCGATCACGGCTTCATCGGTGCGCAGGATTACGAAGCGCTCAGCGTCGCGATGAGCGGCACGCATGACACCGTGACCGTCGCCGGATGGTGGAAGGGGCGCGATCTCGACTGGGCCGAGGAACTGGGCCGCCTGCCCGAAGGCATGACCCGCGCCGAGGCCGAGGCGATCCGCGACTGGGACAGGGGGCTGCTGTGGTCGACCCTCGATCACACTGCGCCGCGCCCCGCGCCCGATGATCCCGCCCCGGTGGTCGATGCCGCGATCGGCCATATCGCCGCTACGCCCAGCGCGCTTGCGCTGGTGTCGCTGGAGGATCTGCTGGGCCTTGAGGAACAGCCCAATCTGCCCGGCACCATTACCGAACATCCCAACTGGCGGCGCAGGCTGGCTGCCCCGACCGACGCGCTGCTGGGCGATGCGCGGGTGCAGCATCGCTGCGTCATGCTGGGCCGGTCCGCGCTTTAACGGCCTGTTGCAAAAGTATTACACGCGGCACGATTTGTGCGCTGCAATGGCTGCAAACCGCCTTTATCGTTGACGATTGGCGTCTCACGGGCAAGCTTTGTGCCTGCTGGCACGGCGCAAGGGGGTCGCGTTCAGCGGCCTGCCAACAATTCGAGGACGCGCGCCCGGGTTCCTGCCCGGCGTAGCATCCCGAAAAGTCGAAGCCACCAGAACCGTGACACGTCACCGGACAGCCGGGCGGCGGGTCGCCGGTTCCATCATGCCATTTATCCCGCCGCCTGCCATCACGTAGCGGCACCGCTTGTTTACCGATCAGGGGAATATGATGCGAAACAACAACAAGGTTCTTCAATCAGGGTCGTCGATCGCCATCGGCTCGGCTTTGCTTGTCGCAGCCATGACCAGCACCGCGGCGCAGGCTGCCGAAGGCGAAGCTGCCGAAGCGCCCGTCGATGTGACCATCACCTCGGTCGCCGGCCTTGCCATGGCGCAGGCGGCCGCGGGCGAAGTTGCCGATGACGTGGTCGACAGCGGCAATCAGCTGATCGTCACCGGCACCCGCCGCGCCAACCGCACCGTCGCCGACAGCCCGGTGCCGATCGACGTCATTCCCGCCGAACAGCTGCGTCAGTCCGGTCTGGTCGAAACCGCGCGCCTGCTGCGCGATCTGGTGCCTTCGCTCAACTTCCCGCAGCCTTCGATCACCGACGGCACCGACGCGATCCGCCCCGCCACCTTGCGCGGTCTGGGGCCTGACCAGACGCTGGTGCTGATCAACGGCAAGCGCCGCCACGTGGCCGCGCTGCTCAACATCAACGGTTCGGTCGGGCGTGGCAGCACCGCGGTTGACCTCAACCAGATCCCGGCCTCCTCGATCGGTCGCGTCGAAGTGCTGCGCGATGGCGCGGCGGCACAGTACGGTTCGGACGCGATTGCCGGGGTGATCAACTTCCAGCTCAATGATGCGCGCGAAGGCGGACGCATTTTCGTCAATTACGGCGGCTTCAACACCCGCATCGCCGGGGTCAATCAGGTCACCGGCGTCAATGGCGTGGCCGGACAGGTGCCGACCCTGACGCCCGATGGCGTGCTGCAGCTGACCGACACCGGGCGCGGCCTCAACGTCAATGACGGCGAAGTGCTGACCGTGTCGGGCAATATCGGCCTGCCGCTGGGGCCGGAAGGCTTCATCAACATCACCGCCGAATATCGCGATCGCAACGACACCAACCGTGCCGGTTTCGATCCGCGGCGCAACTATGCCCAGAGCGGCCCGCTCGACCCGCGCGAGCTGACGCTGGATCGGCGCTATCACCGTTATGGCGACCCCAAGACCGAAGACCTCAACATCGTCGTCAACATGGGCGCGCCGATCAGCGATACGGTCAATTTCTACGCCTTTGCCACCTATGGCACGCGCGATGCGGAATCCGCCGGCTTCTATCGCCGCGCGGCCGACAACCGCAACGTCGTGGCGATCTATCCCGACGGCTTCCTGCCGTTGATCAACACCGACACCACCGATTTCTCGATCGTCGGCGGGCTTGATGGGGATATCGGCGGCTGGCTGTGGGATCTGTCGCTGGCCTATGGCGAGAACAAGACCGATTTCCGCGTCACCAACTCGGTCAACGCCTCGCTCGGCGCGGCGAGCCAGACCGAATTCGAAGCCGGTTCGATCGCCTATAACCAGCTGATGGCCAACCTTGGCGTCAGCCGCGAACTGGAGGTTTCGGGCATCGAACAGATGACCCTTGCCTTTGGTGCGGAATTCCGCCGCGAGGAATATCAGCTGGGCGCTGGCGAGCCGAACAGCTTTGCCGCAGGCCCGGTGCGCGTGGGGGCCAACAACCCCTTCATCACCGGTGCAGGTGCGACCGCCTTTGCCGCGCCGGGCAGCCAGGTGTTCCCGGGCTTCCAGCCGGTGATCGGCGGGGTCGATGTGACCCGTCCCAACAGCCGCGAGAACATCTCGCTCTATGCCGAACTCGATACCGACATCACTGCGGCGTGGAACGTGCAGGTGGCAGGCCGGTTCGAGGATTATTCGGACTTCGGTTCGACCCTCAACGGCAAGCTTGCCACGCGGCTTGAGCTGTTTGACGGTTTCGCCCTGCGCGGCGCGCTGTCGACCGGGTTCCGTGCGCCGTCGCTTCAGCAGCAGTTCTTCGCGGCGGCTGCGACCAACAATATCGGCGGCGTGCTGGTCGATGCGGTGACCCTGCCGGTCAGCAACCCGGTTGCCCGGGCGCTGGGCGCGACCGATCTCGAGGCGGAAAAGTCGTTCTCGTGGTCGGCAGGCGCGGTGTTCAACAAGGTCGACGGGCTCAACATCACCTTCGATTACTACGAGATCGACATTGATGACCGCATCGTGCTGACCGACAACCTCACCGCCAGCCGCGATGCGACCGGCGCGCCGAGCGGCAACAATCCGGGACGCGGGATTGCCGAAATCCTCAATGATGCCGGCTTCACCAGCATTTCGGCGGCGCGGTTCTTCTTCAACGGGATCGACACCCGCACCCGCGGTTTCGACGTGATCGGCACCTATCGCACCAGCCTGGGCGATGATGCCACGCTGTCGCTGACCGCCGGTTACAACTGGAATGATGTCGACATCACCGGGCGTCGCAGCACGCCGGGCGATCTGGCGCAGGTGCCGGGGATCAACCTGTTCGGCCGTCTCGAATCCGAGCGGATCGAGCGGGGTCAGCCGCGTGACCGCATCAATCTGGGCGCTGATGTCGAGTGGAAGTGGCTGAGCGCGACGCTGCGCACCAACCGTTTCGGCGAGGTGTTCTCGGCCGGTGCGTCGCCGATCAACGACCTGTTGCTCGAACCGCGCTGGATCACCGACATGGAAGTGCGCCTGCGTCCGCAGGGCGGCTTTGCCGAAGGCTTCGAGCTGGCGCTGGGGGCGAACAACCTGTTCGATCAGTACCCCACTGCCAACCCGACCGGGCGCGGTGTGGATCCGGTGACGGGCAATCCCGGCAACCTGTCGGTCAACAACTACTTCCTGCCGTTCTCGTCGTTCTCGCCTTTCGGGTTCAACGGACGGTTCCTCTATGCCCGCGTGAGCTTCGTCTTCTGAGACAGGTGATCGCGTGACACACCCTGGGCGGTGCGGAGAGCAGGCATGGGCCTGCGCCGTGCCGCCCGTCGGGTGGGCTCTGCACCCCTTCAGGCCCGGCTGAGATTTCGCCAGACCCCTGGCAGACCCCGCTCAGCCCCCCTGTTGCGGGGGTGTTTCATATGAAACATCGCTCTGCACATGGAGCATGTAATCGACGATCTCCGGCACCGCAGCTTCATCGACCGGCGCCTTGTAGAGCGTGATCATCTTGCCCACGATCGATTCCCACTTGTCGCGGCTGACCCGCGGCTGTTGCAGTATGGTCGAGGGCGAATGGCAGGCGGTGCAATTGGCGATCACGGCATCGCGCCCCGGCCCATCGGGCAGGTCAATCGGATCATCAGGCAGCGTGATGCTGGTGTCGGCGAAGACCACCTCCGCCGGGCGGTCGCAAGCGGCCAGCAGCAGGATGGCAGGCAGGGCAAGCAGGCTTCTCATCGCGCCCTCAGAGTGATGCGTTCGATCACGTTGCGGGCATAGCCCGAGGGGTTCCAGGCGAGCTTGTCAGGCTGCACCACGCCGTTGACATTGCGCGCGCGCACGCCAATTTCCTCAAGATCACCAGATACTTGGGGAATCTCTACGCGCCAGCGGCGGAAGGCATGGGGGCCGTGTTCGTCGGGGCCAAGCTGGCAGGGGATTGCCCAGCTCCCGTCACCCCCGGCGCCGACCAGATCGACCCGGTCGAGCGCACAGTCTCCGCCGAACGCGATCCCCTCCAGCACGAGTGGTTGCCCCAACGCCACCACATCGCCTGTCGCATGACTGGTGATGAAAGCACGCGGCGGCATTGTGGTGATTTCGACGGTCGGGAAGTCCTTGTCCCCCGGCGTGATCGGCTGCGCGGGGATGCGATAGGACTTGGCGACGTAGTAGCTGTCATCCGCGCCGCTCAGCACCTCGATCGTGGCCAGCATCTTGACCCAATAGGTCGAAAACCACCCCGGCACCACGATCCGCAAGGGAAAGCCGTGGAGCAGCGGCAGCGGCTCGTCATTCATCGCCCAGGCGACCAGCACATCATCGCGCAGGGCAATATCTATCGGAATGGACTTGATGAACTGCGGTGCGCCGTCGGTCAGCGGCACGTCAAGCCCGGCAAAGCGGACGCGCTTGGCCCACGGCGCGGTGCCACCCGCCTTGGCCAGTACATCCTTCAGCCGCACCCCGGTCCACTTGGCGCAGCCCATTGCGCCGTTGCCCCACTGGGTGCCGGTGACGCGGGGTTCCGAAAGGCCGCGCCCGTTGCCCGCGCACTGGTTGATCGCGACGACCGAGACGTGCTCCCCGGCAGCGGCAATCTCGTCCAGAGTCAGCGACACGGCCTGCTTCACCGCGCCGCCCACCGCCACGCGGTGCTCGCCCGCCTTCACGACTGTCGGCATGTCCCAGTTCCAGCGCACGAACATCCGGTCATTGGGGGTGATCACCCCCTCACGGAACGCGTCCATCGGCGCTTCGAGCAAGGGCGGACGGATGCGCTGGACAATCATTTCACCCTTGCCGGGAAAGGCGGGGGCGGTGGGTCTGAGGCTCGGCCCGCCGGGAAGGGCGAGGTCGATCATGCCGCTCTGCGCCACCTTCGCGAGGGCAGGCGCCGCCAGCGCCGCGCTGCCTGCCCCGGCAATCAGCGCACGGCGGGAGAGCTTGCGTTCATTCATGCGGTCGCCCCTTCAAGCCGCGCGATCAGCGCGCCGATGTCTGCCACGGCAAGGCCATGCGCCGCGATCAGATCGCCAATATCGTCGATCCGCGCCATCTCGCCATCGTCGCGCATGATCGAACAGATCACCGCTGCATCGCCCGCGCCCGCCATCCGGGCAAGGTCGATCGAGGCCTCGCAGGCCGAGGGGCGAGCCAGCACGCCGCCCGCTTGCGCGATCAGCGGGAAGACATGGCCGGGTGAGTGGATGTCGGCGTTGCTCGCCCCGTCGGCCATCGCCACCTGCACCGTATGCGCGCGGTCGGCCGCCGAAATGCCGGTCGAGACACCGTGTGCCGCCTCGATCGAGCGGGCAAAGGGGCGTCCGGTCTGGCGCGCGGTGCCGGGATTGACGAGGCTCAGGCCGAGTTGCGCGGCACGTTCGGGCGTCACGGCCAGACAGATCAGGCCGCGGCCATGCGTCGCCATGAAGTTGATCACCTCGGGCGTGACGTGCCGCGCGGCGCACATCAGGTCGATATCCCCGCCGCGCAGCCGGTCGCCGGCGATCACGACGATCCGTCCTGCGGCAATCGCCTCCAGCGCAGCCTCCAGTGGGCGTTCCATCACGCCAGGCCCCTCCCGGCGGCAAAGCTCTTCGCGCCCAGCACCACCTGCCTGCCGACCAGTTCCAGCTGCCCGCGCGCGCGCTCGTCAAGGCATTCGCCATCGGGCGAGAACAGCCCGCGATAGGTGCGGATCGTCGCGCCCATCGGGGTCGGCCAGCCGCGCAGGGCATGGGTGATCGCGCGCATGGTGAGGAGCGTGCTCATCGAGGCCTGATCGCCGAATGCCGTGGCGATGAGGCCCACCGCACGGCCATCGAGATAGGGGCGTTCATCGCGCGCCAGGTCCTCAAGGTAATCGAGCGCGTTCTTGACCACGCCCGAAATCGTTCCGTGATACCCCGGCGCGGCCACCAGCAGGCCATCGGCCTCGCGCACCGCCGCGACCATCTCGGCCCCTTGCGAGGGATCGTGCTGCGGCCCGAGATAGTGCGGCAGGGCGGTGAGATATTCCCCGCCGAACACTGTCACCTCGGCCCCTGCGTCCGCCGCGACCTGCGCCGCCAGCCGGAGCGCCTGTTCCGTCGAGGAGCCGGGGTTGACCGTGCCACCGAGGGCTACAATTCGGGTCATGCGGAGATTGTCCTTTCGGTCAGCCATGCGGCAAGGCGCGCGGTCTGTTCGGGGGTGAAATGGAGGCCAAGCTTGGTGCGCCGCCACAGGATGTCATCGGCGGTGCGCGCCCATTCTCGGGTCACGAGATATTCGGCTTCGGCAGCGGTCAGCCCGTGGCCGAAATCCTCGCCCAGATCGGCGGCGCTGGTCGCATCGCCAAGGAAATCGGTGGCGAGCGTGCCGTACAGCCGGGTCAGGCGCCGGGCCTGCGCCTCGCCGATGAACGGGTAACGCCGCGCCAGAGAGCGGGCGAGGGCGGGGGCATCGAAGCGCCCGAAATTGCCGCCGGGAAGGTTGGCAGAGCCGGTCCAGTCCGCACCCTTCAGCACCGGCAGGAACGGCACCAGCCGCGCGATCGCTTCGGCGGCGAGTTCGCGGTAGGTGGTGATCTTGCCGCCGAACACCGACAGCAGCGGTGCCTTACCCGCCTCGTCGTCGACCTCGAAGCGATAGCCGCGCGTCGCCGCCTCGGGCCGGCCAGAGCCATCATCGACCAGTGGGCGCACGCCGGAATATGTCCACACCACGTCCGCAGGGGTGACAGGCGTGCGGAAATATTCCGAAGCCCCCTCGCACAGATAGGCGATTTCCTCAGGGGACGCGCGCACTTCATCAAGGCTCCCGTCATGATCGACATCGGTGGTGCCAATCAGAGTGAAGTCCTGTTCATAGGGGATCGCAAAGAAGATGCGCCCGTCAGGGAGCTGGAAGAAATAGGCGTAATCGTGGTCGAACAGCTTGCGGACAACGATATGCGACCCGCGCACCAGTCGCATCCTTTGCGACGAAGGCTCGCCCGCCCGGCCCAGCAGATCGAGCACGCGCGGCCCAGCGGCATTGACCACGGCGCGCGCGGTGAAGCTTTCGCCCCCCGCCTCGATCCGCCAAAAGCCGCCCTCGCGCACCAGCGCCGTCACCTCGCAGCGGGTGCGCACTTCGGCGCCCTTGTCTGCGGCGTCGCGGGCGTTGAGCACCACCAGCCGCGCATCATCCACCCAGCCATCGGAATAGGCAAAGGCGCTGGTGTAGTCGTCCTTCAGCGCCTCGCCCGCCGGGTGACTGCCCAGCCGGATGCTTCGGGTTGCAGGCAGGTATCTGCGCCCGCCGATATGATCGTAGAGAAACAGCCCCAGCCGCACGAGCCAGCGCGGGCGCAGACCGGGGCGGTGGGGCAGGATGAAGCGCAGCGGCCAGATGATGTGCGGCGCAATGCCCCACAGCACCTCGCGCTCGGTCAGGGCCTCGCGCACCAGAGAGAACTCGTAATGTTCGAGGTAGCGCAGCCCGCCGTGGATCAGCTTGGTAGAGTTTGACGAGGTGCCTTCCGCCAGATCGCCGCGTTCGAGCAGCAGGACTTTCGCGCCGCGTCCGGCGGCATCGCGTGCGATTCCGGCGCCATTGACGCCGCCGCCGATCACCGCAAGATCATAGGCCGCGCCGCTCACAGCGCCCACCATGCAAAACCAAGCGCGACCGTGAGCGAGGCGATGGTCGCCGCCAGCACCGGCATGACCGCGCGCCAGCCGAGATCCAGCAGCAGATCGGTACGGGTGCGCATCGCGGTGGCGGTGACGGCAAGCAGCAGCAGCGTCTTGGAGGCGGTCAGCGCATGGGCCGCCAGCGCCGGGGGCAGGGTGACCAGCGAGTTCACGCCCACCAGCGCCAGGAAGGCGAGGATGAAGCCCGGCAGCACCGGGATGCGCGGCTGGCCGACTCTTGCGGCCAGCGGCTGGGCGCGGGCGATCCACAGGGCGGCCAGCGCCACCAGCGGGGCGAGCAGGGCGACGCGGGTGAGCTTGACCACGGTCGCCTGAGCGCCGGCTGGATCCGATACGGCAAAGCCTGCGCCGATGGCCTGCGCCACGTCATGGATCGCTGCCCCGGTCAGGAACCCGGCCTGCGCGTCGTTGAATTTCAGCGCCCCTGCCAGCATCGGATAGGTGACCAGCGCAATGGCGCTGGCAGCGGCAAGGATCACCAGCGTCAGGGTGAATTGCGCCTGATCCACCCGTTCGCGCCCGATCACGCCGTAAAGTGCCAGTGCCGCCGATGCGCCGCAGATCGCGGTGGCGCCGCCGCCGAGCAGGCCGACAGCAGGGCTTTGCCCCGTGGCCCGCGCGGCGAGCATTGCGGCGATGATCGCGGCAGCCATCACGAGTGCAAGGCCCGCAAACGGCACGAGGCCCATCTCGGCCACCTGCATCGCGGTGACCTGACAGCCGAGCAGCACGATCCCGGCGCGCAGGCCATGGCGCGAAATCCAGTCGAGCCCGTCATGGGTGCGCGCATCGCCCGCCGCGAAATTGAGCGCAAGGCCAAGCAGGAGGCCCGCAAGGATCACCGGCACACCGTAATTCTGCGACAGCCACGCCGCCGCGGCGCTGGCGATGGCGGCAATGGCAAGCCCCGGCACAAAGCGCGACAGTGGCTTTCGCGCAGGTGGCGCGGCAGCCGGTGCAGTGTCGGCGAGCATCATCTCGCCGAACAGATCGCCGGCGTAAGCATCGAAATCAGGGCGACGCTCGCGCCTCATGGGTGGCTGTATCCAGACTGTTTCTGTCTCACGGTGTCACAAAGCCTATCCCCCAGCCCGGCGCAATGCAACCGCTGCTGTCCGCTCATGCCAGTCCCGTGGCCGGTTCAGCCGGACGGCGAATGTCGGGCAGCAGCCAGTGGAACCACGCCAGCGCCACCAGATAGGACGATGCGGCAAACAGGAAAAGCGGAACGAAGCCCAATCCGGCATCCAGCACCCGCCCGGCAATCAAGCTGATCGCCACCCCGCCCATATTGCCCATGAACGCTCCGAAGGCGGTCACCCGACCGACCTTGGCGCCCGGAACAACATCGGTGATGGTCGAAAACAGCGAGAGCGAAAAGCCCTGATGCCCGGCCATCACCACCCCGATCATGACGGCCACCGGCCAGAAGGAATTGAGCTCCATCACCAGCGGCAGCGGCGCGACCAGCAGGGCCGATGCGAGCATCACGCCCTTTCTCACCCGGTTGGGGGTCAGCCCGCGTTCCAGCAACCGGGTCGAAACCCAGCCGGCCAGCAGCGCGCCAAGGCCCGATCCGGCAAAGGCAATCGCCAGCGGCACCGCCAGTTCCAGCGTCGAGAGGCCGAATTCCTTGCGATAGTAATCGGCCAGCCAGAAATTGATGAACCACCAGGTCATGTCGGACAGTGCCTTGGCGCCGACAATCGCCCAGGTCTGGCGGTTCATGAGGATCGCGCCGTAACGCGCGCTCTCGCCGCCGGCGTCGGCGCTGCTCGCCAGCGTGCGCTCACGCAACTGGGCGACCCCGCGGGCCAGCCACATCCACGCCAGCAGCGACACGAAACCGCCGATCCCGCCTGCCACCAGCGCCCCGCGCCAGCCCACCGCCAGCGCCAACGCCGGGATGACAAAGGGCATCGCAATCGTCCCCGCGCCCGCCAGCATCGTCGCAAAGCCAAAGGCAAAGCTGCGTTTGTCGGGTGGAAACAGGCTCGCCACGGTCTTGATGGTGAGCGGCGTCTGCACTGCCTCGGTCACGCCAAGGCCGACGCGTGCGGCGACGACCTGTGCGGTGCTGATCGCCCACCCGTGAGCCATCGCGGCAAGGCTCCATGCAGACGCGCCGACCTGCATCGAACGGTTGACCCCCAGCCTGTCTACCAGCCAGCCGGTGAACAGGAAGGCAAAGGCGGCAGAAAACTGGGTGACGGCGGCAAGATCGCCGAAGTCGCTGTCGCTCCAGCCGAAATCGGCCATCATGTCGGGCTTGAGAATGGCGATGATCGGGCGGTCCATCGCGTTGAATACGCCCGCGATGCACAGCACCGTGAACAGCGACCAGCGCAGCCGGGCAGAAATGGGCGAGGGGGCAGGGGCGGCAGCAGCCATCACGGGTTCCTAACGGGCGCGGCAGGGGAAGGGCAAGCGGCAGCATTGATGCAAAAAGGGCCGCCGGATCGCTCCGGCGGCCCCTTTGCTGTGTTCAGGGCCGGGCGCCGATCACCGGAACCGGGCGCGCAGGGACACGCCGATGTAACGATCCGCATCGCGCGGGATCTGCAGCCGCCGCCCGTTTTCGACATTGAGCAGGACGTAGCTTTCATCGGTGATGTTGCGGACGTGGAAGGTCAGGCGGTACTGGTCTTCGGGATCGGAGAAGCCGACCGATGCGTTCCAGATGCCATAGGCCTCGATCGGGCCAGCATTGCCGAGATCGGAGAACTGGCTGCTGGTGTGGCGGAAATCGGTGTTGAGATACAGCACCGCCTTGTCGCCCAGATCGGTCGTGTAGTCACCGCCGATGGTATAGACGAACTCCGGAGCGAGCGGGAGGCGGGTGCCGTTGCGCGCGTCGGGGGCGTTGGTCAGCGGGTTGGGGTTGAACTCCTTCACGCGGGCATCGGCATAGGCCGCGCTGGCGCGCAGATTGAGCCCGGCAATCGGGTTCACGATCAGATCAGCCTCGAAGCCCTCGCTCTTGACCGTCCCGGCGTTGGTCAGGTTGGACACCGTCGCGCCGTTGACGACGATGAAGTTGTTGGCCTGGAACCCGTCATAGGTGACAGTGAAGGCCGACACGTTGAGCTGGACGCGGCGATCCCAGAACTGCGACTTCACCCCGATTTCAAAGCTGTCGGACAGCTCTTCCGAAATCGGCGCGGCATTGTTCGGAGCCGTGTGGTTGAAGAACACGTTGAACGCCGGACCCTTGTAGCCGCGGGTGTACGAACCGTAGAGCATCACGTCCTCGGTCGGTTCGAACTGGATGACCGCGCGGCCCGAAAGGTTGCCGTTGGTGGTCTCGCCCCGGCTGGTGTTGGTGCCGTTGCCACCATTGGCGACAAGGCCGCCTGCCGGATTGCCGACCACGCCCGGCCCGGTGGCCGGCAGGCCGGTTGCCGCGTTCACGCCCGGCGCACGGGTATGGGTGAATTCCAGATCGTCCCAGGTGTAACGCAGGCCGCCGGTCAGCGAGAGCTGCTCGGTGAAGCGATAGGTCGCCTGGCTGAAGATCGCATAGTTCACCGACCGCACATCGCTGCGCGAGGTCGCGGTGGGGAACAGGGTGTTCACGGTATCGCCAAGGTTGCACGGGGTGGCCCCGGTGCGCGGATCGACCGGCAGGGTCGAGCTGGCGCAGGTGATGTTGCGGCGCGTGAAGTCCTGCGAGTTGTCCGACTGCCAGGCGAAGACGCCGGCCTGATAGAAGAACGGCTTGGTCTGATCGGAGGCGATGCGGATTTCTGCCGAGACCTGCTCGGTCCGCACCACGCCGTCATCGTGCAGCTGGCCCGCACCCACGATCGCGCGCGGCAGGAAGTCGCCTTCGCGCAGTTCGCGGTTGAACCAGTTGCGATAGCCCAGCACCACGCTGAGGGTATGGCTGTCGCTGATGTCGAAATCGCCGGTGCCGGTCAGGCTCCACTGCTCGTCCTGGGTCGAGGTGACGAGGTTGTGGTTGATGAACCGCTGATCCTCGCCCAGCGCAACGCCGTTGGGCAGGCCGAGTTCGGCATCCTGCACCGCGCCGCGGCTGGCGCCGGTCACGTCGGCGCAGCAATCATCATCGGCCTTGTAGTAATCGGCGATCAGGCGGACGCGGTTGCTGCCGTCGTCATAATCCATGATCCCGCGCAGGCCGTAGCGTTCATAGCCGTTGACCTTGCGGTTGCTGGCGCCGTTGATGTTGGTGATGTTGCCGTCGAAGCTGCCGTAAAAGCCGGTCAGGCGGGCGCTGAGATTTTCGGCAATCGGCCCGGACAGCGCCGCGCGCAGGCGGAATTCATCGCCTTCGAACCAGTCGGCATTGACTTCGGCCTCGAGCGTGTCGGTGCCGCCCTTGGAAACGATGTTGACGAGGCCCGCCGAAGCGTTGCGGCCGAACAGCGTGCCTTGCGGGCCACGCAGCACTTCAAGCCGTTCGAGATCGACAAGGTCCATGAAGGCCTGACCCGACCGCGACAGCACGACGCCATCGACAACGGTGGACACAGAAGGCTCTGCCGCGACCGAGAAACTGATGGTGCCGACGCCGCGCATCACGATCGCGCTATTGGCGCTGGTGGTGCCCTTGCGGAAGGTCACGGACGGCACGACAGTCGAGATGTTCTCAAGGCTGAAGACCACGGCCTGCTGCAACCGGTCGCCCGAAACCGCAGTGATCGCGATCGGCACGTCCTGCACGTTTTCTTCGACTTTCTGTGCGGTTACAACGATTTCCTCGACCTGCGCCATAGCAGGCGCAGTGTGCATCAGCGCCAGCGAACTGGCGGAAAGGGCAAGCGTCTTGAGCGCGATTCGCGTGGTGGCGGACATTGGTGTTCTCTCCCCTGCATGATGATCGATCCGTTCTGGCGACCCCTTGCGGATCGTCGCCCCTGTGGCCGATCTTTCGCACATCGGGTTGCGCTTTCTGCGCTGGTATGTCAAGCGGTGTCAGATTGGGTTGGCGCGTAGTCCGGGACAGGAAAACGGGGTCTTGATGGTGCAGATCACTGCCATCGAAGGAGGGTTCGACCTGCGAATTGCAGGCCGGACAATCCTTGCCCACCGATCGGATAATCCATCTATTTCATTGTCTTGTGGTAATCCGCAAGTGACGATGGTGCGCGGCAATTTCCGCCTTTCGGATGCCCCTGTGGCATTGCGGCCACTGGCTTGCGCAGAAATGCAGGGTGAGGGCCAATGGTTGCTTTCGAGCGCCGATGGCAGCGCGAAGGCCGCTGTGACTCTTGCGCCGGGCGCATCGCGGCTGACGGTGCGGGCGTTCGGGCCGGAGGATCGCGTCACGCTCGACTTCACTCTCGCCCCCGATGACGTGCTGTGGGGCGGCGGCGAGCAGATGAGCTATCTTGCTCTGAATGGGCGAAAATTCCCGATCTGGACGAGCGAGCCGGGCGTCGGGCGCGAACCCGGTACGCCGCTGACCGATCAGGCCAGTGCCGATGGCTCTTTTGCGGGCGGGGATTACTGGACGACCAATTACCCTGAACCCACGGTGCTGTGCTCGGGCGGCTGGGCGATCAGCCTTGCCAATACGGAATATGTCGAACTCGACGCGACCGAGGCGGGACGGCTGCGCGTTCATGTCTGGTCGGGCGAGATGGCGATCGACCTGTTCGAAGGCGCGCCCGCTGACCTCACTCGCCAGCTTGCCGCGCGCTTCGGCCCACGCCAGAGCCTGCCCGAATGGGCGCTGGGCGGGGCGGTGGTCGGCCTGAAGCAGGGCGAGGCCTCGTTCGCGCGGCTCGAAAGGCTTATTGATGCGGGCGCGGCGGTCGCCGGCCTGTGGTGCGAGGACTGGGTCGGTATCCGCGAAACGAGCTTCGGGCGCCGCCTGTTCTGGGACTGGCAGTGGAACCCCGCCCGCTACCCCGATCTGCCCCAGCGCATCGCGGCGTTGAAGGCGCGCGGCATCCGCTTCCTCGGCTATGTGAACCCCTATCTCGCGGTCGACGGCCCGCTCTATCCCGAGGCGGTCGCGCAAGGCTACTTCGCCCGGCGGCTCGACAGCGACGCGCCCTATCTCGTCGATTTCGGCGAGTTCGATGCCGGCGTGGTCGACTTCTCCAATCCCGCCGCTGCCGATTGGTTCGCGGAAGAAGTGATCGGCAAGCGGATGCTCGATTTCGGCCTTGACGGGTGGATGGCCGATTTTGGTGAGTATCTCCCCACCGACCTGCGCCTCCACGATGGCGATCCGATGCAGGAGCATAACCGCTGGCCCGTCCGCTGGGCCGAAGTCAACGCCCGTGCGGTCGCCTCAAGGGGGCGGACAGGCGATGTGCTGTGGTTCATGCGCGCAGGCCACACCGGGGTGCAGGCCCATTGCCCCTTGCTGTGGGCGGGCGACCAGTCGGTGGATTTCAGCCGCCATGACGGGATCGGGACGGTGATCACCGCCGCGCTGTCATCGGGGCTGGTCGGCAATGCCTTCAGCCATTCGGATGTCGGCGGCTACACCAGTCTGTTCGGCAATGTGCGGACCGAGGAGCTGATCCTGAGGTGGTACGAACTCGGCGCCTTCAGCCCGGTGTTCCGCACGCATGAGGGCAACCGGCCGGACGACAATCTCCAGATCGACTCCTCGCCCGAACTGATCGCAGGTTTCGTGCGCTGGAGCCGTGTTCACGAGAGCCTCGCGCCCTATGTGCGCCACCTCGTCGCCGAGGCGCGAGATGCCGGCCTGCCCGCCCAGCGTGCGCTGTTCCTCCACTATCCGCAAGATCGCGAGACCTTCACGATTCAGGATCAGTTCCTCTATGGCGCAGACCTGATGGTGGCACCGGTGATCGAGGCGGGGGCGGTGATGCGCAAGGTCTATCTTCCGGAAGGGGCATGGCGGCATGTGTGGAGCGGGCAGGACTTCGCGTCCGGCTGGCATAACGTGCCTGCACCCATTGGTGAGCCGCCGGTTTTCTATCGTCCTGACAGCGCCTTTGCCGACCTGTTCGCCGGAGTAGCCGCATGAGCCGCGCCAACATCAAGGATGTCGCCGCCCGCGCAGGCGTCGCGGTCAAGACGGTCAGCCGCGTGCTCAACGGCCACCCCTATGTCAGCGCCGAGTTGAAGGCGCGGGTCGAACAGGCGATGGCCGAGCTCGACTATCGGCCGAGCGTTGCCGCACGCATCCTGTCGGGTGCGAAATCGGGGCAGATCGCGCTGATCTACGACAATCACAGCCCCTATTACATGTTCCAGATCCAGAAGGGCTGCTGGGACGTGTGCCACGAGAACGGCATCCGCTTGTTGGCGCAACCCGTCGACGTCGCCGACCCGCGCGTCGGGGAGCAGGTGCGCGGCCTTGTTAGCGAGACCCATGTCGACGGCATCATCCTGTCCTCGCCCGTCACCGACTGCGATCCGGTGCTGAGGGCGCTTGAGGGGATGGATGTGCCGTTCGTGCGGATCTCGCCGGGGACCAACCACGCGCTCACCTCCAGCGTGTTCATGGACGACGCGCAGGCCGCCGACGACATGACGACGCACCTCATCAATGCAGGCCACCGCCGGATCGGGTTCATCAAGGGCCATGCGAACCACATGGCCTCCGATGACCGGCTGTTCGGCTACCGCCGCGCGCTTGACCGTGTCGGCATCCCGTTCGAGCCGGGGCTGGTGGTCGATGGCGAATTCGACTTCGATTCCGGCGTGGCGGGCGCGCGGGCGCTGCTCGATCAACCCGATCGCCCGACCGCGATCTTCGCGTCGAATGACGACATGGCCGCCGGCGTGCTCGCTGTGGCGCATGACCGGGGGATCAACGTGCCTGCCGAGCTTTCGGTCGCGGGCTTCGACGATACCACGCTGGCGCGCACCGTCTGGCCGCCGCTCACCACCATTCGCCAGCCGATGGCCGAGCTTGCCCGGACGGCAACCCAGATCCTGATCGCAGGCGGGGACATCACCCACAAGCGCCTGCCCCATGACCTTGTCGAGCGCGCCTCGGTCGCTCCACCCAAGAGGAACTGACAATGAGTGAACTGCCCCTGCCGCCTGCAACCCGTACGCTCGGGAGCAGCGGGATAGACGTCTCCCCCATCGCCTGGGGCATGTGGCGGCTGGCCGAGGATGGCCGCACCGCTGCCGACGCGGCCAGGCTGGTGCACGCGGCGCTGGAAGCGGGGATCACCTTCCTCGACACGGCCGATATCTACGGCTTCGACGGTAATGGCGGCTTTGGCGATGCCGAGGTGCTGCTGGGCGAGGTGCTGGCGACCCAGCCGCGCCTGCGCGATCAGATGGTGCTGGCGACCAAGGGCGGTATCCTGCCGCCGCTGCCTTACGACCAGAGCGCGGCCTATCTTAACAAGGCCATCGAGGATTCCTTGCGCCGCCTGAAGGTCGACAGTGTCGACCTGTGGCAGATCCACCGTCCCGATATCCTCGCTCACCCGCAGGAGGTGGCGAGGGTGCTCGATGATGCGGTGGCGAGCGGCAAGATCAGGGCGCTGGGGGTGTCGAATTTCACGCAGGCCCAGATTGCCGCGCTCCAGCATTTCCTTGGCAACAAGCTGGTCAGCACGCAGCCGGAAATCAGCCCCTTGCGGATCGACTGCTTCGAGAACGGCGAACTGGATCAGGCGATGATGCTGGGGCTGACCCCGCTGGCGTGGTCGCCACTGGGAGGCGGGCGTCTGGCCGCGCCGGAAACGCCGCGCAACAAGGCGGTGGCGGCGGCGCTCGATGTGGTGGCCGAGGCGCAAGGCGTGTCGCGCACGGTCGCGGCCTATAGCTGGCTCATGGCGCATCCGGCGGGGATCATTCCGATCATCGGCTCGCAGAACGCCGCCCGCATCGCGGAAGGGGCGCAGGCGCTCAAGGTCCGCTGGACGCGCACCGATTGGTACGCCGTGCTGGTCGCGGCGCGGGGCGTGCCGCTGCCCTGATTGGCCCCACGAGAACACAAGATTTGGACGAGGAACCTGAGGAAATGAGCCAGCCCCCCCTTGCGCAACAATGCGAAATCGCGTGGTTTTCCGCGCTGTGTGACGACGATTACGAATTCCTCGGCGTCCCCGATCCCTATCTGCAATCGAGCTGGGAGCATTGCCGCAACCTCGTGCTGCGCGCCGAGGAAGGCGGGTTCGACAACATCCTCCTGCCCTCGGGCTACCAGCTTGGGGTCGACACCACGATCTTCGCTGCCGCCGTCGCGACGCAGGTCAAGCGCATCAAGCTGCTGTGGGCGACCCGCATGGGCGAGGACTGGCCGCCGCAACTGGCGCGCCGGATCGCGACGCTCGACCGCATCCTCGGCCCGAATGCGGCCGGCACCGGGGGCAGGCTCAACGTCAACATCATCTCCTCGGACATGCCGGGCGAAAAGATCGAGAGCGGCCCGCGCTACCGCCGCGGCACCGAGATCATGAAGATCGTTCGCACGTTGCTGAACGGCGAACACCTCGATTTCGATGGCGAGTTCTACAAGCTCAAACTCGATCCGCCGCGGATCACCACCCTCAGTGGCAAGTGTCCGCCGTTCTATTTCGGCGGCCTCAGCCACGAAGCGCGCGAATGTGCGGCTGAGGCGGCGGACGTCTACCTGATGTGGCCCGACATGATGGACAAGGTGCGCGAGAACATCGTCGACCTCAAGGCCCGCGCCGCCAGTTACGGGCGCACGCTCAAGTTCGGCTACCGCGTCCACGTGATCGTGCGCGAGACCGAGGACGAGGCGCGCCACTACGCCGACCGCCTGCTGTCGAAGCTGGACGACGAGGCGGGCCGCGCGATCCGCGAAAAGAGCCTCGACGCCAAGAACTACGGCGTCCAGCGCCAGCAGGAGCTGCGCGGCGCGGCCGATGGCGATGGCTTTGTCGAGGAGAACCTGTGGACCGGCATTGGCCGCGCGCGTTCTGGCTGCGGGGCGGCGATCGTCGGCACGCCCGACCAGGTGCTGGCGAAACTGCGCGCCTATCAGGCCGAGGGGATCGAGGCCTTCATCCTGTCGGGCTATCCGCACATGCAGGAGGCCGATCTGTTCGCGCGCCATGTGCTGCCGCATATCCAGCACGGCCCGCTGGAGATGTGATCCACCACCCCGTCCCGGGCTTGACCCGGGACCCAGCTTTCTTGCTGCATATCCGCCGCAAGAAGAATAGCTGGGCCCCGGGTCAAGCCCGGGGCGGGGAAAAAGTCCAACACCACCCCTCTTCCGGAATTGTAGGCCGCGCCAGCCGCCCCCTTCGCGCGAATCTGCGCGGGGTCATGCCCCTGCTTGCCGCCCCCTAGGCCCCCTCCAGACCCCGCTTGGCCCCCGCTTGCGCGGTGTTTCACGTGAAACCTTCCCCTACTGCACCCTTGCCCTCGGCGCGGGGTCGATAATTTCCTCTTTTCCGCGTCCCCTCACGGTGACAAGACGTATCTCAAATCGAAACCGATTTGAGAGGAGAGACCCCGATGAACCTCGAGTTCACCCCCGAAGAGCAGGCCTTCCGTGACGAAGTCCGCGCCTTCATCGCCGAGAATTATCCCAAGCATCTCGCCGATTTCGGCATGCGCGAAGACATGGAACGCGAGGACTTCCTCGCCTGGCACAAGGTGCTGGGCAAGAAGGGCTGGTCGGTTCCGGCATGGCCGGTCGAATATGGCGGCACCGGCTGGACCCCGACCCAGCGTTACATCTGGTCGGAAGAAAACGCCCGCATCAACGCCGTCATGCCGCTGCCTTTCGGCGTGTCGATGGTCGGCCCGGTGATCTACACCTTCGGCAATGCCGAACAGAAGGCCAAGCACCTGCCCGGCATCGTCAGCGGCGACGTGTGGTGGTGCCAGGGCTATTCGGAACCGGGTGCAGGCTCCGACCTTGCCAGCCTCAAGACCACCGCCGTGCGTGACGGCGATCACTACGTCATCAACGGCCAGAAGACCTGGACGACGCTTGCCCAGCACGCCGACTGGGGCTTCTTCCTGTGCCGCACCGATCCCACCGCCAAGGCGCAGGAAGGCATCAGCTTCATCCTCGTCGACATGAAGACGCCGGGCGTGGAAGTGAAGCCGATCAAGCTGCTCGATGGCGGCTACGAGGTCAACGAGACCTGGCTGACCGACGTGCGCGTGCCGGTCGAGAACCTTGTCGGTCAGGAGAACAAGGGCTGGACCTATGCCAAGTTCCTGCTCGCCCACGAACGCAGCGGCATCGCGGGCGTGGCGCGCAGCAAGCGCGGCGTTGAAAAGTTGCGCGAAATCGCGACGCACGAGACGCTCGATGGCCAGCCGCTGATCAAGGATTTCGACTTCGCCAAGAAGGTGAGCCAGCTCGAAATCGATCTCGCCGCGCTGGAAATCACCGAGCTGCGCACGCTGGCGGGCGAACAGGCGGGCAAGGGGCCGGGGCCGGAAAGCTCGATCCTCAAGATCAAGGGTACCGAAATCCAGCAGCGCCTCACCGAACTGACGCTGGAAGCGGTCGGTACCTACTCTGCGCCTTACATGGGCGGGGTGTCGAACGACAACGGATCGAATGAACACCCGGTCGGCCCCGACTATGCCACCCACGCGGCGGCGACCTATTTCAACATGCGCAAGACCAGCATCTATGGCGGATCGAACGAGATCCAGCGCAACATCATCACCAAGATGATCCTCGGTCTGTAAGGCCTGAAGGACGGGAGAGAATTCGTGGATTTCAACTTCACCGAAGAACAGGGCATGGTGCGCGACGGCCTCTCGCGGCTGGTGCGTGAGCAATACGGCTTCGAGGAGCGTCGCAAGGCCATCGCCAGTGCCGAGGGCTGGCGGCCGGAAATCTGGGCGCAGCTGGCCGAATTGGGCATTCTCGGGATGCCGTTCTCCGAGGCCGACGGCGGCTTCGGCGGCGGCGCGGTCGATGCCATGGTGATCATGGAGGAATTCGGAAAAGGCCTTGTTGTTGAACCCTTTATCCCCACAGTGGTGTGCGCTGGCGGGTTCCTGAAGCACGCCGGAACGGCGGCGCAGAAGGAAGAGCATATCGGCGCGATCGTTTCGGGGAGCGCGGTCTTCGCCTTCGCCTATGCCGAGCCGCGCGGGCGCTATGACTATGCCGATCTTGAGACCACCGCGAAGAAGGACGGGGCGGGCTATGTCCTCAACGGCCACAAGGCGGTCGTCATCGGCGCGCCCTGGGCGAGCCACCTCGTCGTCACCGCCCGCACCGGCGGCGAGCGGCGGGATCGCTCGGGCGTCTCGGTGTTCGTGCTTGCCAAAGACACGCCCGGCGTGACCACCCGCGATTATGTGACGGTCGATGGCCGCCGCGCATCGGAAGTCTATTTCGAGAACGTGTCGGTCGGTGCCGAGGCGCTGATCGGGGCCGAGGGCGAAGGGCTGGCGCTGATCGAGACCGTCACCGACGAAGCCATCGCCGCCCTGTGTGCCGAAGCCTGCGGGGCGATGAAGGTCGCCCATGCCATGACGGTGGAATACAGCCGCCAGCGCAAGCAGTTTGGCGTGCCGATCGGCAGCTTTCAGGTCCTACAGCACCGCATGGTCGACATGTACACTGCCTACGAACAGGCGGTGTCGCTGACCTATCTGGCAACCCTGCGCCTCGGCTCGGACGAGCGCACCCGCAAGCTGGCTGTGAGCGCCGCCAAGGTCGGCGTGGGCCAGGCGGCGCGGCTGATCGGGCAGGAAGCGGTGCAGATCCACGGCGGCAACGGCGTGACCGACGAATATGCCATCGGCCATTATTTCAAGCGGTTGACGATCTTCGACAGCGAATTCGGCAATGTCGATCACCATCTGAAGCGCCACGTCGCGCTGAGCTGAGGCCCGCGCCTTTGATCAGAAAAGGCCCCGCTCTCACAATGGCGAGAGCGGGGCTTTTTTGTTTCGGACACAGGGGTTTAATCGCGGCCCTTGGGTTTGCCCCTGAACTTGCCCTGCGGCTTTCCCGTCGCCTTGCCCGGCCCCTTGGCAAAATGCCGGGGCTTGGCCTGAGTGGCCCCCGGAGCAGAGGGCTTGGCCTTGAAGGGGCGCTGCGGGGCGGGGCCGGCATTGGGCTTGCCGCGCCGGGCATTCTCGCGCGCGGCCATGCGCGGCGGCTCGGTAGAATGCTCGATGGCAATATAGCCGCCATTCTCCTCGCTCCCCGCTGTTGCTGCGACCGCGTCTGCAAATTTGCCTGCAATGGCACGGGGGATCTGGAAATAGGTTTCGGCATGGGCGATGCGGATCGCGCCGATTTCATTGCGGGTGATATGGCCGCGGCGGCAGATGAGCGGCATGATCCAGCGCGGATCGGCGTTCTGGCGGCGGCCGATATCCATCCGGAACCACACCGTATCCTCGAAGCCCTCGCGGTGGCGGGCTTTCTGCGCCTCGCGCTGTGCTTCGAAACTCTGCGCCAGCAGTTCCTCGGGTTCGGGCATGGCGGCGCGGTGGGCCTGTACCAGCATCGCCGCGATCTCCTGCGGGCTCTTCGTTTCCAGCAGCTTGTCCGCCAGTTCGCGATCGCCATCGGTCACTTCGACGGGCTGCATCAGCTTGTCGAGCAGGCGCACCTTGTCGGCTGCGATGATCGCTTCGCGGTCAGGCGCGGCGGTCCATTCGGCGTTGATCCGGGCATGGCGCAGCATCGCTTCCACCCGCTTGCGGCGCGGGAAGGGAACGATCAGCACGGCCACGCCCTTCTTGCCGGCGCGGCCCGTCCGGCCCGAACGGTGCTGCAAGGTTTCGGCATCGCGCGGAATTTCGACATGAATGACGAGGCTGAGTGAGGGCAAGTCGATCCCGCGCGCTGCCACATCGGTCGCCACGCACACCCGCGCACGGCGATCGCGCAGGGCCTGGAGCGCCTGATTGCGTTCCGACTGCGAATGTTCGCCCGACAGCGCGACGACGCCGAAGCCGCGCTCCTGCAAGGTCGCATGGAGGTGGCGGACATTGTCGCGCGTCGCACAGAACAGGATCGCGGTTTCCGCCTCGTGAAAGCGCAGCAGGTTGACCACCGCGTTCTCGATTTCCGAGGGTGAGACGGTGACCGCCTGATAGGCAATATCGCCATGCCCGCGTTCCGCCGTCCCGGTCTCGATCCGCAGCGCATTGCGCTGATAGCGGCGGGCAAGGGCTTCGATCGGGCGGGGCATGGTGGCCGAGAACATCAGCACCCGGCGTTCATCCGGGGTCGCGTCGAGGATTTCCTCCAGCTCCTCGCGAAAGCCCATGTCGAGCATCTCGTCGGCTTCGTCCAGCACCACGGCTGACAGCGCGGACAGGTCAAGCGCACCGCGTTCGAGATGATCGCGCAGACGCCCCGGCGTGCCGACCACGATGTTTGCGCCTGCCGCGAGCGCCCGGCGTTCGACCTGCGGGTTCATCCCGCCCACGCAGGTGGCAATGCGCGCACCGGCCGATTTGTAGAGCCAGTCGAGTTCACGCGCGACCTGCAGCGCCAGTTCGCGGGTAGGGGCAATCACCAGCGCCAGCGGCCCGGCGGCGCGGCGCACCCGTCCATCCTCGCCCAGCACCTGATCGGCAAAGGCCAGCCCGAAAGCGACCGTCTTGCCCGAACCGGTCTGCGCCGAGACGACCAGATCGCGACCATGCGCGTCCGCCTCCAGCACGGCGGCCTGAACGGGCGTGAGTGTTTCGTAGCCGCGCGCGGTCAAGGCCTCGGCGAGGCCAGCGGGACAATCGGGAAAAGACATGGGGAAGTAGCTTTCAGGCAGAGATGCGCGCTTGGCCAGGCGAAGCGCAAAAACGATGACGCGCAGCGCATCAAAGCGCGCCCCATACACACTTCGATGCGGTTTGGCTTGCGCTTTTGTGTGCGGGACTGCGTTATTCCGGTGCGGCGGCCAGCAGGTCGAGCAGATTGCGCGCCGCCTCGCGGTCTTCCTCGTGCGCGCAGGCGATATCAAGATCAGGCGCATCGCCCAGCACCACCAGCAGGCTCCACAAGGCAAAGCGTTGCCCGCGGTCCTGCATCATGCCGAAATCGACCCGCATCCGCTCGATCCCGTCAGGCAGGGCGGCGGGGGCGATGGCGGCAAGATCGCGGGTGCCGAAATAGCGGTGGAGGAGGTCGGCCATGTCCATCAGTGAGCAGCTCAGGCCGTCTTGCGCACGATCAGTTCGGGCGGGAGCACGAGGCTTTCGGTGGTCTCTCCCGCCAGCCGCCGCAGCAGCAGATCGACCAGGCCCCGCGCGCCCGCAGCGATATCCTGCCGCACCGTGGTCAGCGGCGGCACCGTCTGGCGCGCGATCGGCAGGTCATCGAAGCCGACCAGCTTGACGTCCTCCGGCACTGACAGGCCCTTGTTGCGCAGTTCGGTCAGGCACAGCGCCGCCAGCGTATCGGTGGCCGCGAAGATCCCGTCGACATAGCCGCCATGCGCGGCGAGATGTCCGGAAATTTCGGAGCTGGCGCGTTCGGGGGAAAGATGCGTCGGCAGCGCCATCACGCGAGGCAGGCCCAGCCGCGCGGCGGCATCCTGCGCCCCGGCAAAGCGCGCGGCGAATTCCATCGGGCCGGTATCGCCGAGGAAGGCGATCTGCCTTGCCCCGGCAGCAATCAGGCGTTCTGCTGCCAGCCGGCCGCCCAGCCGGTTGTCCGTTCCAACCACACAGTGCCGCTGGCCCTCGGTGTGATTGCCCCACACGACCATCGGGTTGTAGCCATCGGCAACATCTTCGATCCGGTCGAACTGATCGGACTGGCCGATCACGATCACCCCGTCGATCATGCCCGAGCCGATGAAACGGTCGAGCCAGTCGGCATCCTCATCAGGCACCACGCGGCGCAGCATCAGGTCATAGCCGTGCTGGGTCAGCTCGTCGGCGAGGAAGCCGAGCAAGGTCATGAAGAAGCTGTCGGAAATCTGCTGGCGGGTGTCGTGGCCGAGCGGAATGACCACCCCGATCACGCCGGTCTTCTGGCGCCGCAGGCCGCTTGCCATCTGGTTGGGGCGGAAGCCGTGTTCGCGGGCGAGCGCCTCGATCTTCTCGCGGGTCTTGGCGTTGACGAGGGTCTTGCCCGCCAGCGCCCGGCTCACCGTGCCGGGGGAAACGCCCGCCAGCCGCGCCAGATCGGTGATGTTGCGTACCGTGCCTTTGGTATCCCGATCCGGCATGACTGTTCCTAGTTGGAGACAAATTCCTGTTCGCGCGGTCTGCGATGTCCAGCATCCACCATCAAGGTAGCTACTGCACCAGCCAGCATCAAGACGCCGCCAAGCATCAGCACATGGCGCGGATCGCCGCCCAGCAGCGGACGGTAGATGAGCGGCATGGTCAGCGTCTGGATCAGCATCGGGATGACGATGAACAGGTTGAAGATCCCCATGTAGATCCCGTTGCGCTGCGGCGGGATGCAGTCGGCGAGCATCACATAGGTGTTGCCCATCATCCCGGCCCAGCCGATGCCGATCCCCAGCATCAGCACGAACAGCGCCAGAGGCGTGGCAGCGCCAGGGATCATCAGCATCGCCGCGCCCGATGCGGCAAGGCATACTGCATGGGTCTGGCGCGCGCCGAAGCGCCTGACGACAGGGATCAGTGCCAGCGCGCCTGCAAAGGCGATGAAGTTGTAGAGCGCGCCTGCCTGCTGGGTGGTGAGCGTCGCCTCGCGAAAGAGCGCGCTCGCCGGGTCGCTGGTGCCGTAGATGCTGCGCCCCACGGCAAAGGTTATGTACTGCCAGTAGGCGAACATCGCATACCACTGGCACAGCATCGCGCCGGCCAGCTGGCGCATCGGGCGCGGCATGTCCCGGATCGCCTCACCAATTTCGGCAAAGGTCCCGCGCATCGTCAGTGGCCTCGCTTCAAGCGCAGCCTGTTGCTCGGCATCGAGCGGCAGTTCCGGCACCCGCCACACCGACCACACGATGGTCGAAATCGATAGAATCGCACCAATGATGAAAGCGATGCGCACAATCACGGGAATGCCGTTCGCATCCAGCACATCGCGGGCCACGAAGGCGGTGAGGAGTGAGGGCGCAAGATAGGACAGAGTCTGGGCAAGGCCGGTAAAGGCGCTCTGGGTCAGGAACCCGGTCGATCGCTGGTCGGATGCGAGCCGGTCGGCGACATAGGCGCGATAGGGCTCCATCGTGATGTTGTTGCCCGCATCGAGGATCCACAGCAGGCTGGCCGCCATCCACAGGGCGCTGGAATAGGGCATGGCGAACAGGGAAAGTGTGCAGATCACCGCGCCGATCAGGAAATAGGGCGTGCGGCGGCCAAGGCGGGAATTGGTGCGGTCACTCATCGCGCCGACGATCGGCTGGATGATGAGCCCCGTCATCGGCCCGGCCAGCCACAACAGCGGCATGGTCGCCTCGTCCGCGCCGAGGAAACCGTAGATCGGCCCCATATTGGCCTGCTGCAGCCCGAAGCTGAACTGCAGGCCGAAAAAGCCGATGTTCATCTCGATGATTCGCAACAGCGAAAGCCGGGGCTTTTCGTTCACTTGATGCCTCTCCCGCAGATATTGTGCCACGTCGGTCTGTGCCGCGCTATGGTGCAGAACTGACACGTTTGGAGGCTCTTTGCAAACGATTGCAAGAATCTTGTTGCAAACGTTTGCAGGATGAGTAGGTGTGGCATCGTCGTCGCCGCAGAAGCGCGAACTCGAGAGGAGAGAGAAGATGAAACTGCGTCACGCGCTTTGCGCGAGTGCTGCCCTGTCCGGCCTGCTTGCAACCCCCGCCTTCGCTCAGGATGATGTGGCCGAGGATGAAGGCAGCGAGATCATCGTCACCGCCGTTGCCCGCGGCCAGAACCGCATCGAAAGCTCGGTTTCGGTCAGCACCATCGGGGCCGACACCATCGCCAATCTGGCCGCGCCGTCCGCAGCCGACCTGATTCGCCAGATCCCCGGCATCCGCTCGGAAGCCTCGGGCGGTGAAGGCAATGCCAACATCGCGGTGCGCGGTATCCCGGTTTCCACCGGCGGTGCGCGCTACATCCAGCTGCAGGAAGACGGCCTGCCGATCCTCGAATTCGGCGACATCATCTTCGGCAATGCCGACAACTTCCTGCGCGCCGATCGCTCGGTCGCCCGCGTCGAAGCGGTGCGTGGCGGCTCGGCCTCGACCTTCGCCTCGAACGCGCCGGGTGCGGTGATCAACTTCATTTCCAAGACCGGCCAGCTGGAAGGCGGCGCGATCCAGGCCAGCGTCGGCCTCGACTTCGAAAGCTACCGGCTCGATTTCGACTACGGCGCGCCACTGGCGGAAGATCTCTATTTCCATGTCGGCGGCTTCTACCGCACTGGGGAAGGCCCGCGCGATATTGGCTACAACGGCTTTGACGGCGGCCAGATCAAGGCCAACATCACCAAGGAATTCGACAGCGGCTACATCCGCTTCCACGCCAAGTATCTCGATGATCGCACCCCCACCATCCTGCCGCAGCCGGTGCGCGTCGGCGGGACGGGCGGCAACCCGGATTATCAGGCGATCCCCGGTTTCGATCCGCGCAGGGATTCGCTCTACAGCCCGTTCCTGAACCCGGCGGTGACGCTGGATGGCAACAACAACCCGGCCAGCTTCGACTTCCGTGAAGGCCTGTCGGTGCAGAGCCTTGCCTTCGGGATCGAAAGCGAGTTCGACGTCGGCGGCGGCTGGACGGTGACCAACCGGTTCCGCTTTGCCGACAATTCCGGCAGCTTCCAGTCGCCCTTCCCGGCCGGGGTCGATGCCGCGCAGACGGTCGCCAACAACCCGTTCCTGATCGACGACGACAACAACCCCGAAACCCCGCGCGTGCTGCCCCCCGGCTTCGGCGGGGCGCGGCTGTCCTTTGCCAGCGGCCCGAACGCCGGTCAGGCGATCACAAACCCCGGCACGCTTGGCGGGAACGGCCTGCTGGCGGAAGTCGTGGTGTTCAACGTCCGGCTGAACAGCCTCGACAACGTTACCAATGATTTCCGCGTCAACAAGCAGTTCGATTTCGGCGGCGGCTCGGCCAATTTCACCACCGGCTTCTACATGTCGCGCCAGACGATCAACACCGATTGGCTGTGGACCAGCCACGTTCAGACGGTGCAGGGCGATGGCCAGGCGGTGCTGGTGGATATCGCCGATCCGAACGGCAATCTTGTTACTCAGAACGGCACGATCGGTTTCGGGGCGAGCTTCTTCGGCAATTGCTGCCGCCGCAATTACGACGTCGACTATTCGACCTATGCGCCCTTTGCCTCGCTTTCGCTGGAGCTGGACCGGCTGACCATCGACGCCTCGATCCGTTACGATTTCGGCGATGCCAGCGGCACCATCACAGGCACGGACAGCGGCTTCGGGATCGGGCTGACCAGCTTCGACTTCGACAATAACGGCGCGATCAGCCCGGCTGAGGCACAAACCAGTGTGCTACCGCTCGGCAATGCCCGTCCGGTCAATTACGACTTCGACTATTTCAGCTTCTCGCTCGGCGCGAACTACCTCGTGACCGACGATCTGGGCGTGTTCGCGCGCTACAGCCAGGGCGGGCGCCACACGGCCGACCGCAGCCTGTTCTCGCCCGCAGTGAGCGCGGTCGACGGCAGCCTGCCGGGCGGCGATGCCGGGGTGATCGCGCGGGTCGATCAGCTGGAAGCGGGTCTAAAGTACCAGTCCGGCGGTCTCGCGCTCTATGCCACCGGTTTCTATGCCGAAACTTCGGAAACCAATGTCGACATCGCGCCGGTGGTGCTGTTCGACACCACTTTCGAAGCCTTCGGGATCGAACTGGAAGGTGCCTATCGCACCGGGCCGTTCACCCTCTCGGCAGGTGCGACCTGGACCGATGCGGAGATCAAGGACGCGCTCAACCCAGACACCATCGGCAACACCCCGCGCCGTCAGGCCGATCTGGTCTATCAGGCGACCGCGCAATACGACACCCGGCAGTTCACGCTCGGCGCCAACATCGTCGGCACCACGGAAAGCTTCACGCAGGACAATAATGACCTCGTCCTGCCCGCCTTTGCGCAGGTGAACGCCTTCCTCGCCTTCCGCCCGATTGAGCGGGTCGAGCTGGGCCTCAACGCCACCAACCTGTTCAACGCCACAGGCTTCACCGAGGCGGAGGAAGGCTCGATCCCGGCCAACGGGCTGGTGCGCGCACGCTCCATCGCTGGTCGCACGGTACTTGCCTCGGTTCGGTTTGATTTCTGATAACCGCAATTGAGGCACATGGGCTGGCCGCCACTCTCCCCCGGCGGCCAGCTCTCCTTATGATTGATGCAAGGTGGTGGATTATCGTGATGAGCAGTGCCTGGAAGCCCGAGCACCTGCGCAGGATCGAGACGGGAGCGAGGCTCGCCATTCCTGCGGTGACGCGGGCGGAGCGGTCGGGTCTGGCGTCTGACCGGTTCTATTGGGATATGTGGCCGGTGCAGGACACGGCCGGCCAGCGTGCAAGCCTTGCCGGGCGCGCCTTGTGGATGGCGCTGACTGCGCCTGATCGCGGCGATCCGGCGCTGCGCCATTTCGAGGCGAAGATCCACTGGCTGGAGCACCGGGACGGCGGCTGGGTCGATCACGGCCCGGTGCTGCTCGATATGCCCGTTCCCTATGAACGCGAATGGGCCGGATCCGCGCTGCTGGATGGCGACGTCTTGACACTGTTCTTCACCGCTGCCGGAACTGCGGCGAGGGCGGGGGGCTATCAGCAGGAACTTTGGGCCACCAGCGCGCCGCTTGGCCGTGATGGCTGGCCGCAGGACTGGTCGGTCCCGGCGCCGCTCGTGACCGGCTATGGCCCGCATTACATGCCCGCTGACGCGCAAGAGGGCGAGCCGGGGCGGATCAAGGCCTTCCGCGATCCCGCCTATTTCCGCGATCCCGCCGATGGCAGCGAATACATCGCCTTTACCGCCTCGCTCGCAGGGTCAGGCTCGGCCTTCAATGGTGCCTTCGGATTGGCGCGCAAGGGGCCTTCAGGGTGGGTCTTGGCCCCCCCTTGCCTCCATGCAGAGGGCGTCAACAACGAGTTAGAGCGCGCTCATCTGGTGTTTCACGGGAAACATTACTACGCCTTCTGGTCGACGCAGACCGCGACTTTCGCGGATGATCTGCGCCACGCACCGGGGGGGCTTTACGGGATGGTGGCGGACAGCATGGCCGGGCCGTGGCGGCCGCTCAATGGCAGCGGTCTGGTGCTCGCCAACCCGGCAGATCAGCCCCAGCAGACCTATAGCTGGTATGTCGACGCCTCGCTTGCGGTGTGCAGCTTTGTCGATGTTCTGCCGGACGGCAGTTTCGGCGGCGTGCCTGCGCCCTTGCTCCAGCTGGAGCTTGACGGAGACGTTTCGCGGGTGCGCGCCTTCGAGCCCGAGAACGCCGCCTGATGGCCCGGGCCATGTTGGGCGCGATCGAGGCAGGCGGCACCAAATTCGTGCTCGCTGTAGGGCCATCGCCCGACCGCATCCTTGCCCGCCACACGATCCCTACCCGCACGCCCGAGGCGACCTTGGCCGAGGCGGCGGAATGGCTGGCGGGGAAGGGCGGGATCACGTCGCTCGGCATCGGGTCTTTCGGCCCGGTGGAACTTGACCGCACCTCGCCCAAGTGGGGCTTCATCACCAACACCCCCAAGCCCGGCTGGGCGGATTGCGACATCGCCGGCTACCTCGGACAGGCGCTGGGCGTTCCGGTAGGGTTCGATACCGACGTGAACGCGGCGGCACTGGCCGAATATGCGGCGGCAGGCGGGGCGGGCGGAGGCCTCGCCTATCTCACCATCGGCACCGGAATCGGTGGAGGCATAGTGCTGGATGGCAAGCCGGTGCATGGCGCTGCCCACCCCGAGATCGGCCATATCTACCCCCGCAGGCATCAGGACGATGTTGATTTTGCAGGCATATGTCCTGCTCACGGCGATTGCCTCGAAGGGTTGGCGAGCGGGCCGGCGATCATCGCGCGCTGGGGTGTGTCGCTCTCGCAATTGCCTGCTGATCATCCCGGTCACGCGATCATCGCCGATTACATCGCGCAGGCCTGCCATAGCTTGTTTGCCAGCGTCGCGGTGGAGACCATCGTGATCGGCGGCGGGGTGGCGAACACACCGGGGCTGACCCAGCGGGTGGCCGAGCGCGCCCGGCAGCTCGACAATGGCTATCTCCCCGGCGGCGTGCGCCACCGCATCATCGCCCCGCGCCTGGGCGGGGATGCCGGGATCACCGGCGCGCTGATGCTGGCCGAGACGGCTGGCAGGGCTTGAGAATTGCCTCTCCCCCCGCGATAAAGGCGGTAGAGAGAGGAAGGGGTCGCCATGTTCCGCTTGATTGCTGCCGTTCTGGCGCTGCTGGGTCTCGCCGCGCCGCTCGCTGCTGAGGAGCAAGGGCGGCTCATCGAATATGAACGCGTTCCCGCAGCAGGCCTACCCGACCAGCGCCTGACGATCTGGCTGCCGCCCGGCTATGACGCGGGCGACGCGCGCTATCCGGTGCTCTACATGCACGATGGACACAACCTGTTCGATGTGAAGAACAGCAATTTCGACAAGATCTGGGCGGCGGACAAGGCGATGCTGACCGTCGTCGCCAGCGGCAAGGTTGAACCGCATATCATCATCGGCATCTGGGCGCCTGGGGCGGACCGGCACCGGCAATATCTCCCCCGCAGCCTCTATGAAGCGACCAGCGGTTCGCTGCGGGCGCAGATGAACATGATGACCAGTGGCGGTCAGGTGATCTCCGACCGCTATCTCGAATGGATCGCGGGACCGCTGAAATCGTGGGCTGATGCGAGCTTCCGCACCCGTCCGGGGCGTGACGATACCGCCATCGTCGGATCGAGCATGGGCGGGCTGATGAGCTGCTATGCCTTCCTCGAACGCGCCGACGTGTTCGGGCGGGCGGGATGCATCTCCTCGCACTGGCCAGCGTTCGATCCGCGCGCCGTGACGGCAGGGGGCGACGAGGCCGGGCTGGCGGCGCTGTGGGACGCTTGGTTCGCGGCAAGGCTCGGCCAGCCTGACGGGCGCCGGGTATGGATGGACCACGGCACCGCGACGCTTGATCAGTTTTACGCGCCCTATCAGCAGGTCATTGACGCAAGGTTCGCAAGCGCGGGCTGGCAGAAGGGCCGTGACTGGGAGAGCAAGGTCTACGAAGGCGCCGAGCACGAGGAAAACGCCTGGGCCGCGCGCCTGCCCGAGATTTTCGGCTGGCTGCTGGCGAAGCGCGATTAACGCAAGCCGAAAGCCTCTTTCGCCAGCGTCTCCACCACCGCCTTGTCGGGCGCGCCCTTGGGGGAGACCCAGCTCCCGCCGACGCACAGCACCGGATCGAAGGCGAGCCATTCGGGCGCGTTCTCAAGGGAGATCCCGCCGGTCGGGCAGAAGCGGACATTGCCGAAAGGCGCGGCCAGCGCCTTCAGGGCGGGCAGGCCACCCGCCGCCATCGCCGGGAAGAACTTGAACCGGTCAAGCCCGAGATCGAGCCCGCGCATGATGTCGCCCGCATTGGCAATGCCGGGCAGGAACGGCACACCCGCCGCAATCGCCGCCTTGCCCAGCGGTTCGGTGAGGCCGGGCGAGACGATGAACTCGCTCCCCGCTTCCAGCGCCGCGTCAAGATCACGCGGGTTCAGTACCGTGCCTGCGCCGACAATCGCGCCAGGAACCTGCTTCATCGCCCGGATCGCATCGAGCGCGGCCGCGGTGCGGAGCGTGACTTCGAGCACGCGTAATCCGCCTTCCACCAGCGCCTCGGCCAGCGGGACAGCGTGGGCCACATCCTCGATCACGATCACCGGAATGACCGGCGCGGTGCGCATGATGGCGTCGATATTCATGGCCTCACATCCCCCCGGTGGCTAGCATCGCGCTGGCACCCTGTTCGGCCCCGTCGGCAAAGCGGCGCATCATGCCGAACAGTTCGCGCCCCGTGCCATGCTCGGCGCGCGGATCAGGCGCGGGCTCGCGGCTAGCAAGATCGGCGGTGGTCGAAAGTGCGCCCGTCACTGCGCAGACCTTGACCATGTCGCCATCGCGCAGCCGCGCCAGCGGGCCGCCGCCCAAGGCTTCGGGCGTGCAGTGGATCGCATTGGGCACCTTGCCGCTCGCGCCCGACATGCGGCCATCGGTGACCAGGGCGACCTTGAAGCCCCGGTCCTGCAACACGCCGAGCGGCGGGGTTAGCTTGTGCAGTTCGGGCATCCCGTTGGCGCGCGGGCCCTGGAAGCGGACGACGACGACCACATCGCGGTCCAGCTCGCCTGCCTTGAAGGCGGCGGCGACGGCGGCCTGATCCTCAAACACGCGGGCCGGGGCTTCGATGGTCCAGCGGCTTTCGTCCACTGCCGAGGTCTTGAAGCACGCGCGGCCCAAATTGCCGGTGAGCAGGCGCATCCCGCCATCGGGCTTGAACGGATTGCTGACAGGGCGGAGCATCGTGTCGTCCATGCTCGGGCCAACCTCGCGCCATACCAGCTGCCCCCCGTTTTCAGTGGTGCCATCAAGGCCGGGTTCGCGGGCGTAATCGGAGAAGTCCCCGCGTCCGACGGTCAGGATGTCGCCGTGGGCAAGGCCCGCCTCCAGCAATTCGCCGATCACGAAGCCCATGCCGCCCGCATTGTGGAACTGGTTCACATCGCCCGAGCCATTGGGATAGACGTGCGCGATCAACGGGACGGCGCTGGAGAGTTCCGAAAGGTCGTCCCAGTCGAAGATCACCCCTGCCGCGCGTGCCATGGCGGGCAGGTGGATCGCATGGTTGGTCGATCCGCCCGTCGCCAGCAGGCCGACCGCGGCGTTGATCACTGCCTTTTCATCGACGACGAGGCCCAAGGGGCGGTAATCATCGCCCTTGCGCCCGATCTGGGCGACCCGGTGCACCGCCTCGCGGTCGAGCGCCTGACGCAGCTGGGTGCCGGGCTGGATGAAAGCGCTGCCGGGAATGTGCAGGCCCATCATCTCCATCATCATCTGGTTGGAATTGGCGGTGCCGAAGAAGGTGCAGGTGCCGGGCGAGTGATAGCTCGCCATCTCGCTCGCCAGCAATTCGGCGCGGGTCGCCTTGCCTTCGGCGTAGAGCTGGCGGACGCGCTGCTTTTCCTTGTTGGGAATGCCGGTGGGCATCGGGCCACTCGGCACGAAGATCATCGGCAGGTGGCCGAACCTGAGCGCGCCCATCAGCAATCCGGGAACGATCTTGTCGCAAATGCCCAGCATCAGCGCGCCGTCGTACATCGCGTGGGATAGCGCGACCGCCGCCGACAGCGCGATTACGTCGCGGCTGAACAGCGACAGTTCCATCCCCGTCTCGCCCTGCGTCACCCCGTCGCACATGGCAGGCGTGCCGCCCGCGACCTGCGCGGTGGCGCCGACTTCGCGGGCGTAGATCTTCAGCCGGTCGGGATAGCGGCCATAGGGCTGGTGGGCCGAGAGCATGTCGTTGTAGCTGGTGACGATGCCGATATTCGCGCCGCGCCCTGCGACCAGCGCCGCCTGATCCTCTTGAGCACCGGCATAGGCGTGGGCGAGGTTCGAGCACGAGACGGCATTGCGCTCACCCATGTTGTCGCCTTCGCGGCGGATCAGATCGAGATAGGCGCTGCGGGTAGGCTTTGACCGTTCGATCACCCGCTGCGTCACCTTGTGCAGGGTGTCGTGAAGGGGCTTACTCATGCCAGGTTACTCCGTCGCGTTCTGCCAGCGCGATGGCCGCGCTTGGCCCCCAGCTGCCGGCGGTATAGGTCTTGGGGGTCAGGCCTTCCTCGCTCCACAGGCTGCGGATCGCATCGACCCATTCCCACTGCGCTTCCACCTCGTCACGGCGGACGAACAGAGTCTGGTCGCCCTCGACCAGATCGAGCAGCAGGCGTTCATAGGCAATCCGCCGCACCGCGCCGGTGAAGGCATCGGGCATGGCAATGTTGAGCGGCACGGAGCGCAACCGGATGCCCTCACGGTCCAGACCCGGCACCTTGGCCATCAGCGAAAGGGTGATGTTCTCTTCGGGCTGGATGCCGATCACGAGCCGGTTGGGCTGCATCGTCGCGCCCTTTCCGGCGAAGATCGAGTGCGGCACTTGAGCGAACTGGATCACGATCTCGGTCACGCGCTTGGGCAGGCGCTTGCCGGTGCGCAGGTAGAACGGCACGCCCTTCCAGCGCCAGTTGTCGACATGCGCCTTGATCGCGACGAAGGTCTCGGTGCCTGATTCCTTGCCCAGTTCCTCGTCATAGCCCGGCACCGCCGCGCCATTGATGGCCCCGGCGCGATATTGCCCTGTGACAGTCTCGCCGCTTTCGACCGGACGCAGGGCGCGCAGCACCTTGACCTTTTCATCGCGCACCGCGGTCGCATCGAAATGGGCCGGTGGCTCCATCGCCACGAGCGCGAGCAGTTGCAGCATATGGTTCTGCACCATGTCGCGGATCGCGCCGGCATCGTCGTAGAAGGCAACGCGCCCTTCGAGGCCGACCGTCTCGGCGACCGTGATCTGCACATGGTCGATGTGGGCGGCATTCCACAGCGGTTCGAACATGATGTTGGCGAACCGCAGTGCCAGCAGGTTCTGCACCGTTTCCTTGCCGAGATAGTGGTCGATCCGGAAGATGCGGCTTTCGGGAAATGCCCCCGCCACCGCATCATTGATCTCGCGGCTGCTCGCCAGATCGGTGCCGAGCGGCTTTTCGAGGCACATGCGCACATTCTCGCCCGTCAGCCCCGCCGATTGCAGCCCCTTGATGGTGGGGCCGAACAGGCTCGGCGCGGTCGAGAGGAAGATCGCGAGGCCGCGCGCAGGCGTGCCGACCTTCTTCGCCAGATCGTCGTAACCTTCCAGCGTGGTCGCATCGAGCGTCTGGTAGACGAGGCGGTTGAGGAACCCCGCCATGCGCCCGCGGCGTTCGGCGGGGAGATACTTCTCCAGCGCCGCGCGGGCGAAATTGCGGTATTCGCTGTCGCTCATGCTGCTGCGCGCGGTGCCGATGATCTTGAGATCGGGCGCAAGCAGCCCGTCGGCGTCGAGCGCGAACAGGCTCGGCAGCAGCATGCGCTGGGCAAGGTCGCCGGTGGCTCCGAACAGCAGCAGGCGGTCAGCGGTGAAGCTCATGCAAATGGCCCTTTTCCTCGTGCGCCCTACCTAGGCGCACGGGGAATTATCCGCCAGTGGGCGCATACTTATTCAAATGCGCTGGCGACCTCCGGCCCGTCTGCAGCCGGCTTGCGCGCGAACACCCCGAACCCGGCGATGATCGCATAGCACGCCGCCGGCAGCACCAGAGCGAAGGCGAGGCTGGTCGCATCGGCCAGCGCGCCGTACATCGGCGGGATGATCGCGCCGCCTGCAATCGCCACGTTGATGATCCCCGATCCGTCCGCCGCGCGCGGCCCCAGCTTCTCGCAGGCGAGGGAGAAGATGGTCGGGAACATGATCGCGTTCATCAGGCCGACCGCGAGCAGGGTGTAGCCAGCAACCGGCCCGGTCATGTTGGCGGAGATCGCGATCAGGGTGATGGCACCCGCAGCGACAGCCGCGAGCGTCAGGCCCGGGCTGACGAAGCGCAGCACCAGCGACCCGATGAAGCGGCCGATCAGCGCGCCGAGCCAGTAGAGCGTCACCATCCAGCCGATCACGCTTTCCGGCTGGCCGAGGATTTCTTCCTGCGCCAGATAGTTGATGATGAAGCTGCCGATCGCGACTTCCGCGCCGACATAGAGGAAGATGCAGGCCGCGCCGTAGCCGAACCGCGGGCGTGCGAGCAGCGCGAGGCCGTCGGCGAGGCTGGTGTCCTCGTGCTTTTCGCCCTTCAGCCGGTTGCGGAACATCCACACCGCGCCCGCCACCAGCGCCAGCGCGGCGGCAAGGCCGAGATAGGTGCTGGTGATGATCGCGCTCTCGGTCTGGCGATAGGTCTGCAAGGCCTCGCCCGACAGGTCGGCGGCGGTGACATTGGCAATCGAGCCGAGGATGATCCCCGCGCCCACCAGCGGGAACAGCGTCGTGCCGAGCGAATTGAACGCCTGTGCGAAGGTCAGGCGGCTGTGGGTCGTGCGCTCCGGCCCGAGCAGGCTGATCAGCGGGTTGGCGACGATCTGCACCAGCACCACCCCGGTCGCGAGCACGAAATAGGCGAACAGGAACATCGGGAACAGCGCGGTCTGGCTCGCCGGGATGAACATCAGGCAGCCCGCCATCATGGTGACAAGGCCCGCCACCGCGCCGCGCATATAGCCCAGCTTCTTGACCAGCCGCGCGCCCGGGATGCCGATCACGGCATAGGCGATAAAGAAGCAGAACTGGACAAGGCTCGCCTCGAAGAAGTTGAGCGTGAACAGCTCCTTGAGCTTGGGGATGATCACATCATTCAGCGACGTGATCCCGCCGAAGATGAAGAACAGCGCAAAGACGAAATAGTTGAGGCCCGGCGCATCGACCTGCGGTGCGTCCGCGTCTGCGCCTTGCGCATAATCCCCCACTGCGCCCGCACCCGGTGCCAATGCCATGCTGTGTCTCTCCCCATGTCGCTTTTCGTTGCGAACGTTCACAATCCGCGCGCTTGCTCAGATTTGCAAGAGCCTTGCGCACAAATCCAGTGCGAATAGCAATGCAGCATCAGCTTGCGCGCGGGCGCCTTCCCGCCCTAGAAGCGTGGCCCATGAACGGGGGACCGAAGAGACGGCCGACATCCTTCGATGTGGCGGAGCGGGCGGGCGTCAGCCAGCCGACCGTCAGCCGGGCGCTGTCCGGCTCCCCTGCGATTGCCGAGGCGACCCGCCGCAAGGTGATCGCAGCGGCAGAGGCGCTGGGCTATTTCGTCGATGAACGCGCCGCCCGGCTGCGCCGCGGTTCGACCGGCACGCTCGCGGTGGTGGTGATCTGCCGCGAAGGCGACAGCGCGTCGAGCATCAACCCCTTCGCCTATGCCCTGCTGGGGAGCGTGTGTGTGGCTGCGTCCGAACGCGGGTTCGAGACGCTGGTGAGCTTTCAGGCGCGCGAGCAGGATTTCTTGGGCCATTATCAGGAACAGGGCCGGGCCGATGGGCTGGTGGTGATCGGCACCACCACCAACAGGCAAGCGTGGGAATATTTCCGGTCGCTGGAGAGCGAGACCCGCCGGGTCGCCTATTGGGGATCGCCCTTCGACGAGCTCGAATGGGTGCGGTCCGACAACCACGCTGCGGGGGTTCTGGCGGTCGAACACCTGCTGGGCGCAGGCTATCGCCGCCCGTGCTTTCTCGGCGCGCTGAACACGCCGCAGGTGCAGTTCACCGAACGTTATGAAGGCTATGCCCAGGCCATGCGCGCCGCCGGGCTGGAGCCGTGTCTTGCCCCGACGGTCAATGCCGCCACCCGCGAGGAGGAAGGCCGCCGCGCCGCGCGCCGGTTGATCGAGCGGGGCGAGGAAGTGGACGCGGTGTTCGCCGCCTGCGACGCGATGGCGCTGGGCGCGATCGAAGCCTTTGCCGCTGCCGATATCGCCGTTCCCGGCGCGGTGGGCGTGATCGGCTTCGATGATCTGGTCGCCGGCCGCTTCAGCCGCCCGCCGCTCACCACCATCGCCCCCGACCCGGCCGAAGCGGGCGCGGCGCTGGTCGAGGCGGTGCTGGAGGATGCCGTCGAGGCCCGCCGCCGCGTGCCGGTCAAGCTGATCGTGCGCGGCAGTACCGCGCGCTGATTATGTTCCGCACGCCCTCCGGCGTGCGAAATCCTCGCTCATGCGGCCTGAAGGCCGCGTCGCTGCGGGCGGCCGGTCGGCCTTGCGGTCGCTGGGCGACCGATCAGTCCTTCCTTGCCGAGCGCGGGGAGGATCGGGATTACCCGTGCGCGCCGAACTCGTTCGCGATGGCGGTGGCAATGCGCAGGCTCAGTTCGTGCGAACGCGCAATCGGGGTGATGAAATCGCGCTCGATCGCGCCATAGCCTTCCTCGCCGCCGTCGGGATAGTCGGAAGGCTCGTCCAGCGGGAAGTCGCGCGGGCCGGGCACCCTGACGGGGAAGGCGCGCCGCAATTGCGCGAGCGCTTCCTCCACCCGCAAGGTCAGCACCATCTCGATCACATCGCGGCGGCTGATGTCGTTCGCTCGGCTGAAGGCGGGGACGGCAACCGCTTTCAGGAACATGTGCTGGAGCAGCGCCAGCCGCAGCGCCTGCAACACGCCGATGCGGCGACGCACATGCTCGCGGCCCTCGTCGGGGGCTTCGCCGGGCAGCAGGTCGAGCAGGCGGTGAAGCTTGATCGCGTCGATCCGAAGGCGTGAGGCGAGGCGCCGGAACACCCCCGTCCGGTCATCGCCGACAAGGTATTCCGCGAGCGCGGCACAGCTTTCCGAAAGGTGGCTCTCGGTCCCGCGATAGGTGCGGCTGGCCCAATAGGCCGAGTTGAACAGCTCGCCATAGGCCGCCACGGTCTTGATGCTGCCGAGCGCATTGGCCGCCTGCACCAGCCGCATGATCTGTCCTCCGCGCGGAGATTCTACAAGTAAAGCAGCGATTTCCTCGCGGTTGGCTTCGGCTGCGCTGCCGATCCCGGCGATGACGTTGACGGGGTAGCCGAGCTGCTGGAGGATCGCATTGTGCGGGATCGCGCGGATCTGCCTGAGGCTCATCTCGCGGTCGGCGTTGATGTCCGATTGGCGGCGGGAAACACGGCTGCCGGTGGGGTTGAGCAGGCCCAGCCCGAATGCGGTCACCGCGCGGGAATAGGTGCGGCTGGCGAGGTGATCGCCCTGATGCTCCTTGATTGCGCGGTAGAAATCGAGGCTCAGGTCGGTGCGGTGGTAAAACGGATCGGCCGGTGCGGCGAGATCGGTTTCGGCCGGACGCAGTTCGGCGATGCGGGTGAGCGTCGCCAGCGCCAGGTCCGCCGTGGCGAAGAACAGGTAGCCGTCGCCGCCCTGGAAACTGACCTCGGGCTCCAGCCGGATGCCAGCCCGCGCAAAGCGCCGCCGCGCCCAGGGGGAGAGCGGCCATTCGAGCCGGTCACGAAAGCTTGCCGGATGCGCGCCGCGGCCCATGCTCTCGCCATGGGTGTTGAACACCAGCGCCGCCACATCGCCGAGGCCATTGGCTGCCATCGCCTCGGCAAGACGGCCCTGAAGGCGCTCGATGGCAAGGCTCGCCGGAATCTGCCCGACAAAGCGCCCGGCGTCCGAAAACCCGGTCTGCACCGCCACGCGGCCCCGTTGCCGCGCATAGGCGCGATAGGCCGGTTCTGCCAGCAACGCATCGAGGAACCGCCCGCCATGTTCCAGCGCGGTCTCGGTCTCGAACAGGGGTGAGACATCGACCTTGTCCTCCACCCCGAACAGCTTGGCGAAATAGAGCGCGGCGAGCACCGTGGCGGGCTGTTCGCACTCGGCCACCAGCATCCGGATCGGCGCATCGGCATCAATGTGCTTCACAATCTGCGCCATGGCGAGGAACTGGCGGATTGCGGTCGAACTTTCCGTCGCCAGCGCAGCGAAATTGGTGCGCAGAGGCGCCGCTTCATCGACCATGCGGCGCAGGGTGACGATCGCGCCCTTGCTGGCCAGGTCGATGACCTCGCCTTCGGGCAGACGACGGCGGACGGCATTGTGGAGCTGCTTGGCGTTCACCCGGAAGTGGATCCAGCCCATGCCAAGCCCGTCGGCGCGCATCGACGCCGCGAGCGTGAGAAGGCGCACTGCGCGTTCGGATGGCGCACCCTCTGCCTCGGTCTCCAGCGCGGCGATGATCGGCGCAAGCGAAAGCAGGTTGTCGGGGCTGTGGGTCGTCAACCGGTTGGCAGCGTCGGCCAGCGCCTCTGCGCTCGAGAGGTCGCCTGCGAAATCCTCTGCCCGGGCAGCGGCAAAGGCCGCAGCGGGCTTCATCGTGGCGAGCAGGGGGTGGGCGGCATCGAGAGCCTCCAGACTGGCGGTGTAGCGCGCCAGCCGTTCGGCCTTTTCGGCGAGACGGAAGGCAATCGAGGTATGCCAGCCGATATCGGTACGACCGTCCATGTCGTAGCCGACCCAGCTGGCAAAGCGGAACGGCAACGGGCGCAGGCTGCGCCATTCCTTCGGCCAGCGAGACTGGGCTTCGGTCAGCAACCGCGCGACGATTACATCGCGCGCATCCTGTGCCTGCGCCATTGCTGCCATCGCTGCGTCATGCTCATGTGCCAGCGTGACCGGCGTGCGCGTTGCCGGAACGGCGCAGGCAGCGTCATCGACCGCGCCGGTTCCCGACGCAGCTGCGGCAACGGCTTTCGCCTGCGCAGGTGTGAGCAGGAAGGTCGGATGCGCCGTGAATACGACGTGCAAATGCGGCCGCTGCCAGCGAGCGGCGAAGGTTTCGAAATCGTCCTCATCGCCTGCAAGCGGCGCGGTTTCAGCAGCCGGAGCCAACAGGCTGCGCAGCTTGTGCGCGCGCGCCTTCAGCCCTTCGCATTCCAGCTCCGTTACCAGATGGGTGAGGTCATCAAGGCTGACTTCGCCTCCTTCCAGCGCGCGCGACAGATCGAGCGAAAGCTGGAACACCGGGTTGAACAGCGGGGTTTCCCGCGTGCGCTGGTGCAATTCGCCCAGCCGGGCTTCGAGGGCGGCAAGGGTTTTCATGCGTGTTCCGAGGCAAAGGCAGCGGCCGCGCCGAACAGGCCCGGCTGGGGGTGGACAATGAGCTTGACCGGGATCGCGTTCATCAGGCTTTCGAACCGTCCCTTGGCCTTGAACCGCGACCCGAAGCCCGACGAGAGCAGCGTCTCGCGGATACGGTAGCCGAGGCCGCCTGCGATCACGACGCCGGCAAAGCCGCCCTGCGCCAGCGCGAGATCGCCCGCAACCGAACCCAGTGACAGGCAGAACCGGTCAACGGCGGCGGCGGCCAGCGAGTCCTCGCCGCTGGTGCCGAGGCCCCAGATGGTGATGGCATCCAGCTCCGGCACGCTGCGCCCTTCCAGGGCGGCGAGGGCTTCGTAGATGTCGACAATGGCGGGGCCTGCCACCACGCGCTCGACCGAGACGCGGATATGCCTTTGGCGCAGGCGGGCGAGGATCGCATCCTCGATGGAGTCGAGCGGGGCAAAGTCGATATGCCCGCCCTCGGTCGCCTGCACCCGGTAATCGCCACTCGCGGAGCGATAGAGATGTGCCACGCCAAGCCCGGTGCCTGGTCCGATCACGCTGATTGTGCCCTCACGGCCGAGCGGCTGGTCGGGGCCGGCAAGGTGCAGGAACTGGCTGTCGTCCGCCCGCGCCACGGCATGGGCCACGGCGGCGAAGTCATTGACGAGGGTGAAGCGTTCGACCCCAAGCTTTTCATTGATGAGCGCGGGGCGGATGATCCACGGATTGTTGGTGAAACGGATCACCGGATTGGGGTTGCCGGGGCTGCCGACCGGTCCTGCAATCGCCATGCTGACCGCCGCAGGCAGCGTGCCGCCCTTGCGGGTGCGGAAGGCTTCCCATGCGGTCTGGAAGCTGGCGTGATCGGCAGTGTGGAGCGTTTCGGGTTCGTCGAGACTGATCGCGCCATCGCCGCCGATGCTGGCAATGGCGAAGCGGGCATGGGTCCCGCCGATATCGACCACCACAACGTCCTGCATTGCTCTCTCCCCCGTTCCGTGCATCAGCGGGAGAGGCAATAGCAGGCGGCGCGCGGGAATCCCACGCGCCGCATACTTATTCAGATTTTGCGATCCAAAACCTATTGGGCCGTGACGCCCATTTCCTCAAGCAGGCGGGTCGCGCCGTCGACCTTTTCCATGGTCCACAGCATGAAGCGGCTATCGACGTGGATGGTGCGGTTGATGGTCGGATCGTACATCCAGTCGGCGACCACGCCCTCGATCGTGCCGTCGAAGGCAAGGCCGACGAATTCACCGCGTGCGTTCAGCGTCGATGAGCCCGAGTTGCCGTTGGTGATGTCGACAGTCGAAAGATAGTCAACCGGCAGCGTACCGAGTTCGGGGGCGACATAGCGGCCGTAATCCTTGGCCTTGATCAGCGCGATCATCGTCTCGGGCGCATCGAATTCGCCGCGCCCGGTGTGCTTGGCAACGATCCCTTCCGCCGTGGTGAAGGGCGTCCAGATCTGGCCGTCAACCGCCTTGCCGGTCACCTTGCCATAGGTGAAGCGTAGCGAGCCGTTGGCGTCCGGATACATGGTCTTGCCCTGCGAGGCAGCATAGGCGAGGCGGGCTTCCATGACCTTGGAGCGGGCCTTCTGGACATTGCCGGAATTGGCCTTTGCTTCGGCTTCCTTTGCCATTGCCTCGTCATAGGTGGCGACCGCGAGCTGGATGAAGGGATCGCTTGACGCCTTGAAATCGGCGACAGACTTGCCGAGCCACTCCATGCGCTTGGTGGTGTCGCCCAGTTCGGTTGCCGCATACATCGCATCAAGATCGCGGCCTTCCATGAAGGCATCGAAGCTGGCGTTGCGCTTGTCTGCGGGCAGGGTGCGATATTCGCCGATACCTTCTGCCCAGATCGCCTTGTCGATTTCAGCGACAAAGCGACGCTCGATCCGCTGCATGCCCTGTGTCACAAAAGCACGGTCGCGCTCCTGATAGCCGGGTTCGCGATCCTTGTCGGGCTTGGCCTGTTCATTGGCCCAGCGGTAAAGCTGGCGGGCTGCACCATAAAGCTGGCTGCGGCTCAGCATGCCGCGCTTGGCATCGGCCAGCGCCTCGGCGTTGCTTTCCCCGATCAGCCGGTCGAGTTCGGCCAGCGCCGGGCCATATTGTGCCTGGCGCTTGGGATCGGCCTTGATCCAGGCGCGGAAACCCGCCTCTTCGGCTTGCTTCTTCTGGGTCAGCGAAATGGCATCGGCGCCTGCCAGCTGCCCGGCGATCTTCTTCTCGTAATTCTCGACGCCCTGAAGCGTTGCGGCATAGGCGATGGTTGCCGCCTGATTGCCCGCTGTCAGCGCGTCGATCAGATCCCCATATTCGGTCAGCCTGCGCTGTTGATAGGGGTAAAGTTCTTCAAAATTGAAGCGCGCTTCCTCGGCAGTGCGAAGACGTTCGGTGGTGCCGGGGAAACCGGCGACCATGATGAAGTCGCCCTCCTTCACGCCCTGTTTGGCGATTGGCAGGAAAGCCTTGGGCTTGAACGGCACGTTGTCCTTGCTGAACGCAGCGGACGAGCCATCAGGCGCGACGTAGGCACGGTAGAAAGCGAAGTCGCCGGTGTGGCGCGGCCACATCCAGTTGTCCTTCTCGCCGCCGAAATTGCCGACGCCCGCCGCCGGGGCATAGGCGAGGCGCACGTCCTTGATTTCAAGCTGCTGCTGGAGCCAGTACTGCGCACCGCCGAAATAGGCGCGAACGTCGCAGCGGCGGTTGGCCTGCTTTTCGCACGCTTCGACCAGCGCCTGGCGGTTGGCCTGCAAACGGTCGTAACGGGCGCGGCCATCGAGCTTGTCGGCGCCCTTGAGCATGGCGGCGGTCACATCGCGCAGGTCTTCGATCACATAGATGCGGCTGCCCGGCGCTGCGGGAATTTCATCGGCCAGCGTCTTCGCAAGGAAGCCATCGGCGAGGTAATCGTTCTCGGGCGACGAATTGTACTGGAGCGATCCCGCAACGCAGTGGTGGTTGGTCGCGACCAGACCCTCTGGCGACAGGAACGCCGCAGAACAGCCACCCAGCGATGCAATCGCAGTGAGCGGCGGACGCTGCAGATCGCCAAGGGTCTTGGCATCCAGTTCAAGCCCGGCGGCCTTCATCTGATCGGCAATCGCGCCGGTCTGGCTCGGCAGCCACATGCCTTCTTCGGCCTGCACGATGGCGGGCGCGGACAGCATCAGGGCGCTGGCACCGGCAAGGAGAAACTTCTTCATCATTGGCATCCCTTGATCTTGCGCCGCGCCTTGCCGGTCTGGGCAAGTGGCGGCGGACATGGCTTGGCCCGTCACCGGGCGAAGTTGGGCTGTTAGGCGAGATGCCCGCGTGGCGGAAGGGGGGATCAGCCCCCTTCGACGAACAGCCGACTGGCGGGGTTGAGCACCAACAGCAGCCGCACCGCGCCTGTCCCGGCGATCGGGGGCGAGCGGTGGATCGCGGGCCGTTCAGTGGCAAGCTTGCCCTTGAACAAGCCCACGTCAAAGGTGCGGAGCCGCTGAGGGTTCAAGGGTTCCTGCCCTGCCGCGACCCGATCAGCATTGCTTTCGTCAAGCCAGTCGGTGCCTTCGCCAACATAGGTGGTGATCAGCCGCGCGGTGACATAGTCTGCGTGCCATTTTCGGCAGGAATCGGTGCGCACCACCTCCAGTCGCAGTTCCAGCCGGGCAAGGTTCAATGCGGCGCAGAACCGCTCCGCCAATTGTGCTGCATCTGCTGCCAGAGCAGGGTGAAGCGCCTCGCCACCGAAGCCGTTTGCCTGCAGCCCTGCGGCCAGCATGGCGGCACAGTCGGCGGGTGTGCATTCGAACCGCAGGTCGGCTGGATCGCCTTCCACCAGCGCCGCGAAGTCGGCGAACGGCGCGCGCTCCCAGATTGCCAGACTGCAATCAGTTTCGCCGATGGCGTCAAGCACGGCGGGATGATCGGCTGATTGGCTCGTGCGGGCAAGAAGTGTGGCCATGCGTCTTTGGGTGTCCATTGGATGAAGTTTGTGACGTTGTAACATTGCATTACGCAAGGAAGATCACTCCCGCAAGCCCGCCGCGTGCTAAAGCCTCTTGCGAGCGATTATCATCTGGGCCATGACGCCATCCACCCAATCCATCCCATCTCCGGACCAAGGACGCACCCCCTATGAATAGCACCCTCAAACTCTGGACGCAGCTTGGCCTCGGCACGGCGCTGGCCGGCGGATTGCTTGCAGCTTGCGGCGGCGAGGCGGGCGGTGAAGGTGGTGCGGGCGAGGCCGGGGCACCGGCTGGTGCGGCGGCGACTGCGGGAGAGGGCGAAGGCGGCGCTGGCGGAGAAGGTGGGGGCGGCGAAAGCGGTGAAGGCGAGGGCGGCGTCGCGGTCTCTGACGCGGCCACCAATCCTGTCGCCTATGGCACCGCGCTGGCCGTGGCCGAAGCCCACGTGGTTGCCGCGCGCGATGCCTATGCAGCGGGCAAAAAGGACGCGGCGGCGGAGATGTTCGCTCATCCGGTCAGTGAAGTTCTGCTCGAGATGGACCCGGTGTTCACCGCGCTGGGGGTGGCGGACTTCAAGCCGCTGTTTACGGCCGGTTCGGATGCCGCCCTGGCAGGCAAGTCGGTTGCCGAGGTCAACAAGGCCTATGACGCGATCATCACGGCGCTGCGCGGGGCAGCCACCAAGGCGCCAAAGTCCGATGCCAGTGCCGCAAAGGTTTCGACCGGCGTGATCGCTGACCAGATCGAACGCGCCAGCGCGATGTATCGCCAGCTCGGCACGAATGACGCCTACGAGCCCTATCTCGACGGCTACGGTTTTGCCCGCGTGGCAGCGAGCGCCTTTGCGCGCGATGCTGCTGCGATCAAGGCCGAAAACCCGGCCGCCCATGCCCGCATCACCGAAGCGCTGACGCTGCTCGGCAAGGCCTATCCCGATGCTGCCCGTCCCGCGAAGTTGCCGGTTGAGGCTGGTGCGCTGTCGGCGGCTTCCTCCAAAGTGATGCTCGCTGCCGCCGATTGAAAGCAGGAAGTCAGCCCGGTCGGGCGGGCCAGATCCCCGCTATTAATGGCGAAAACGGGACAACGTGCGCAGATTTATCCCTGCGCGCTTGTGTTTACCATTCCTGATACCAGCCTCCTTCGATGTAAAGGGCTGTCGCTGCTGGGCCGCGACAGCACTCGCGCTTACACTTAGTTTTGGCGTATCGACCAGGCTAGGGCTTGCGCCGGCACAGCCGCCCCGTTCCAGGCCTTTGGCGGTGAAGACGCCTGTGAGACGGTTGATAATGTGCTCGAAATGACCGAACAGGTAGCCGATTTCGCGTCCGCCGCCCCCGATATCGCTCGCCGTAACCTCTGCGCTGCACCGATGTGGCGGTAAAGCTCGGTCATGAAGGACTGGCAGAAGCGCATGATCTCGCGCACGCCCTTGCCCTTGGGGTTGAAGTTGCTGCCGCACTTGCCGCCGCCCATCGGCAGGCCGGTCAATGGGTTCTTGAAGGTCTGTTCGAAGGCGAGGAACTTCAGCACGCTTTCGTTCACCGAGGGGTAAAGGGGATGCCGCCATTGTAGGGGCCGATCGCGTTGTTGTTCTGCACCCGCCAGCCGCGCTGGATGCGGATATCTCCGACATCGTCTTCCCAGCACACACGGGAGGAGACCACACGGTCCGGCTCGGCAATGCGGCGGAGGATCTGCTGGGAGTGATACTCCTCCTTGTCCTCCATGAATTCAAAGATGTCCTGGGCCACTTCCTGGACTGCCTGGACGAATTCCGGCTGATGCGGATTGCGCTTCTTCACGCCCTCCATGAAGCCGTTGAGATCGACGTGATCGGTCACTGCCGTGATATTCCCCCCCTGAGATTGATCTATGCGCCCGATGAAGACTCCGCTTGTCGTTTTGCGGCAAGTTATCAGGGCAAAGGGCAATTGTTGCAAGCAGGCAGGGGGAAGGGCGAAAGAAGCGGTCAGATGGCAGAGCTGAACTTGCGGATGGTCTGCGCGCGGTAGCTGTCGAACAGGGCAGCAATCACGCGGGCATAGGGCAGACCGCCGGGCAGGATTGCCAGCCGGGCGCCATCAAAGCTGGCGAGCCCTGCGTCGATGAAGGGCGTGAGCCGGTCTGCCGCAGCCGCTGCCAGATCGCCCGGCAGCAGCGCCTCGCCGCGGCACAGCAGCGCCTCGATCACCGCACCGCGGCGCTGGTCTTCGGGGCTGCGGATGATGCCATGGTTCGCCGACAAGCGTCCTTCGCCCGACATCTGGCGGTAACGGCCATTGTGTTTCTCGTTCTGGGCGAGCAGGCCCGGAAAGCCGCTGATCGCGGTTGCGCCGAGCCCGATCAGCACATCGGCCTGATCATCGGTGAAGCCCTGGAAATTGCGGCGCAGGGTGCCGCCGCGGGTAACGCGCGCCATCGGATCGTGGGGCAGGGCGAAGTGATCGAAGCCGATCGCTTCATAGCCGCTGGCGGCGAGGAACCCGTGCGCCTGTGCGGCCATGGCAAAGCGCGCCGCCGCGCCTGGCAGGGCATCTTCAGGGATCATCGCCTGCCGCGGGACAAGGTGCGGGACATGGGCATAGCCGAACACGGCGACCCGCTCGGCCCCGATCTTGACGGTCTGTTCCAGACTGTCCTCAAGATCGGCTTCGCTCTGGTGCGGCAAGCCGTACATCAGATCGAAGTTGAGCGAGGTCACGCCCGCACGGCGCAAGAGCTCGACGCTGCGGCAGATCATCGTCAGCGACTGTTCGCGCCCGATCGCCTTCTGGCAATGGGCAGCGAAGGTCTGCACCCCCATGCTGGCGCGGGTGATGCCGACCTCGCCCAGCACCGGCCCCCAATCGGGCGTGAGGCTGCGTGGATCAAGCTCGATCGACCATTCGGTGGCAAACAGCGGGAAATGGGCGTGGAGCGCATCCACCAGCGCAAGGAATTCGCTTGGCTGGATGGCATTGGGGCTGCCGCCGCCAAAGGCGACCCGGCGCACCCTTGCGCCCGCAGGCAGCAGGCTGGCGGCCGTGGCCAGCTCCTGATGCAGCGCATCAAGATAGGTTTCCACCCGCGCCCGCTTGCCCGATGCGCCGGTGTTGCAGCCGCAGTAATAGCAGATCTTCTCGCAAAACGGGATGTGCAGGTAGAGCGATACGTCCCCCTCCGCCCCGGCGATGGCGCGCTCGATCGCGCCGTCTTGCAAGGGGCCGAAATCGGCGGCTGTGGGATAGCTGGTGTAACGCGGCACCGGCGTGGCGAGGAGTTCGGGGTGATAGGTCCACATGAGCCGCTTAGAGCCGAGCGGGTGCCATACGTCTTTGCGCGAGATCAAATGCGGCGCTTGTCCTTTTCGCGGCAGGCGCCCGCATGACAGCCCTTGGGGTGGCAGTTCGGATCCTGTGCAGGCGCATCATCGCCCAGCGGAATGGTGATCGTGCCGCCGTTGCACAACTTGGCAGTGATCACCTCGGCCTGCGCAGGCAGAGGTCCGAGCATCACCGGCACCAGCGCGGCCAGTGCGAAGGAAAGCAGGCGCTTCATGCCTCGTCCTCCCCAAGTTCCTCATCGTCGATCAGGATGCGATTGGCTGCGCCGTCCATGTCGTCATACTGGCCGTGCCGCATCGACCACAGGAAGGCGACAAGGCCGAGCAACCCCATGCCGAGCGCAATCGGGATCAGGAAGGCAAGGCCGGTCATTCCTTGGCGCTCCCGGCGAGACGCAGCGAATTGGCGACCACCACGAGCGAGCTCACCGACATGGCGATGGCGGCGATCAGCGGCGTGACAAGACCCATCAGTGCCAACGGGACAGCGAGGACGTTGTAACCTATCGAGAAGGTGAAGTTTTCGCGCACGATGGTCATGGTCTTGCGCGCCACGCGCACGGCCAGCGTGACCGGCATCAGTGTCTCGCCGATAAACACCGCATCAGCGGCCTGCTGGCTGGCGTCAGAGGCAGTGCCGGGCGCGATCGAGGCATGGGCGGCAGCAAGCGCGGGGCCATCATTGAGGCCATCGCCGACCATCAGCGGGCGGTGGCCCTGTGCCTTCAGCGCCTCCAGCGCGGCGAGTTTTGCCTGCGGGCTGGCTTCGGCCTGTGCGGCAAGGCCCAGTTCGGCCGCGACCGCATCGACCGGCGCAGCGCGATCGCCCGAGAGGATGCTGGCAGAAAGGCCGTACGCCCTTAGCGCGGCGAGCGCCTGCGGGACATCGCTGCGCAGCGGATCGGCAAAGCGGATAGTCTGGCGGCGATCCCCGATGCGCAAGGTAGTGGCGAGACTTTCGCCAGCATCATCGGGCCGTTCAAGCGCCACAGTCACGCCCTGCCAGCGCCCGGTGAGGCCCTGCCCGCTGGCCTCCCGCAGATCCTCGACAGGGGCGGGGCTGACCCCTTCGCGCAGCAGCGCGGCGGCAAGGCCGCGGCTGAGCGGGTGACGGCTGGTCTGGGCGAGGCCCAGTGCAACGCTGCGCGCCTCGGCATTCAGCGCGGCGACATCGGCGCGCGGTTCGCCCAGCGTCAGCGTGCCGGTCTTGTCGAACAGCGCCACGTCGCATTCGGCGAGGCGTTCGAGCGCGCTGCCGTCTTTCACCAGCAGGCCGCGCTTCAACAGCGCGCCGCTCGCCACGACCTGCGCGGCGGGAACGGCCAGACCCATGGCGCAGGGACAGGTGATGATCAGCACGGCAATCGCGATGGTGAGCGACTGGTGCCACCCCGCGCCCGCGATCATCCAGCCGACAAAGGCCAGCGCGGCGAGGCTGTGGACCACCGGCGCGTAGAGGCGGCTGGCGCGGTCGGCGATGCGGACATAGTGGCTGCGCGATTGCCCGGCCTCGTCCATCAGCCGTGCGATTTCAGCCAGCGCTGTGTCCTCGGCCACGCGGGTCAGGCGCACCCGGATCGGTGCCGTGAGGTTGATCGCGCCGGCATGAATGATTGCGCCGGGGGCGACAGGCTCGGGCGCACTTTCGCCGGTCAGCATGGCATTGTCGATCGCGCTGGTGCCTTCGGCTACCTCGCCATCGGCGGCGAGTGCCTCGCCCGCGGCGACCAGCACCAGCATGCCGGGGTCAAGATCCTTCGCCGCCACCCGCCGGGTGGTGCCATCCGGGCCGATCACGCTCGCGCTCTTGCCCATCCGCCCCAGCAGCGCGCCGATCCCGGCCCGCGTCCGCGTGCGCATTTCGGCATCGAGCGCGCGTCCGGCGAGCAGGAAGAACAATAGCATCACCGCGCTCTCGAAATAGGCATGGCCGCCGCCGGTGATGGTTTCATACAGGCTGAGCGCAGTTGCCAGGATCACGCCGATCGAAATCGGCACGTCCATGTTGGTGCGCCTGTGGCTGAGTGCCATCCACGCGCTCGCAAAGAACGGCCGCCCTGAATAGGCGATCACCGGCAGCGCGATCAGCGCCGAAAGCCAGTGGAACAGATCGCGGGTCGTCCCGTCTGCGCCTGACCAGATGCTGACCGAAAGCAGCATCACGTTCATCATCCCGAAGCCCGCGACGCCCAGTGCGCGGTTGAGCTGCTTGCGCTCCTTGCCGTCATCCCCCAGCGGATTGTCGGCGACCGGGGCCGCTTCAAACCCCAGCGCCAGCAGCGCATTGGTTAGCGCGCCTTCATCCAGCGCCGGATCGTGACGGATCGCGACCCGCTTGGCCGAGAAATTGGCCCGCGCGGCGGCGATCCCGGCAACCTTGGGCAATTCGCGCTCGATCTTGCCGATACAGCCTGCACACTTCATCCCCGGCACGGTAAAGCGGGTGGTGGCAAGCGCCTCGGTTGCAGGGGTCAGCACAGGGGTGGGGGTGGCAATATTCACCGGACTTCGCTTTCCCCGGCCCATTCGTTCCCGCCTGCACGGATCACCATGCGCAGCCGCCAGCGGCCCGGCGCGATGTTCTCTGCGGACAGCCAGCGACCTTCGCCCGCGGGGCTAAAGGTGAGGGCAGTGGTGCCGCGATCACCAAGCGGACGCTCGGCTTCGGCAGTGATCACCGCGCCTAAGGGAACGGCGGTGGTTTCCAGCACCACGCGGCCATCGGCCCGGCGCTGCGGTTCGGCCTGCCAGCCCAGCGCCTTCGATGCTTCGGCCTTTGCGATCCAGCCATTATATTTCTGGCTGGCGACATAGGAGTTATCGACCACCGTGCCGTGAAAACTGCCCAGCGCAAAGCTCGCCATAAGCAGATTGACCGCGATCACCACGGCAAACCCGCCGACGAAAACCATCGCCATGTGGCGGCCGGTGAAGGTGCTGGGCTTGTGCATCATGGGTTCCCCGGCATGGCAAAGGTTGTTTCGGCAAGGTCGGTTTCGCCCTGTTCGTCAAGGCTCTTGAGACGGAAGGTAAAGCTGCTTGCCTGTTCGCCCCTTGGCAGCAGCACATAGGCGCGCACCACCTTGGTTTCATTGGCAGGGACGTCGATCACCTGCACCGGCGCGGCGTTTTCCAGGCTCACGCTTTCCGTCCACATCACCGCGCCTTGCGGAAGGCCGACGAGGGCCACTTCCATTGCTCGCGGGCGGGCTTCCATGTTCCTGAGCCGCAAGGTGTAGGCATTCCTGACCGAGCCATCCTTCAGCAGCATGAAGGGCGGATTGCGATCGGGCGATACGGTGAGATCGGTGTGGGTGCGGGTGCCGAGTGCGAACAGCAGGCCCGCACCGATGGCCCCCCAGACGCCGAAATAGATGAACACGCGCGGACGCAGCAGGGCCTTCCACGCAGGCGTTGCGGGCGCGCCTGCCGCTTCGGCCTCGCATTGTTCCAGTGTGGCATAATCGATCAGCCCGCGCGGGCGGCCGACGTCCTTCATGACGCGGTCGCAGGCGTCGATGCACAGCCCGCAGGTGATGCAGCCGATCTGCTGGCCTTCGCGGATATCGACCCCGGTGGGGCAGACCGCCACGCACATGTTGCAATCGATGCAGTCGCCATAGGCATCGGGGTTCTTCGCTGCCTTCTTCAGCGAGCCGCGCTGTTCGCCGCGCCAGTCCTTGTAGGTGACGATCAGGCTCTTTTCATCGAGCATCGCGGTCTGGATGCGCGGCCAGGGGCACATGTAGATGCACACCTGTTCGCGCATGAACCCGCCGAGCCAGAAGGTCGTGCCGGCCAGAATGCCCACGGTCGCATAGGCGACCAGCGCGGCCTCGCCGGTGAAGAAGTCCTGCGTCAGGGTCGGCGCATCGGCGAAGTAGAGAATCCAGGCGCCGCCAGTCGCCAGACTGACCAGCATATAGACCGCCCACTTGCTGGTTCGCCGCGCGATCTTGCCGGGCGTCCACGGTGCCTTGTCGAGCCTTATCCTGGCATTGCGGTCCCCGTCGAACAGGCGATCAATATGCTGGAACAGATCGGTCCATACCGTCTGGGGGCAGGCATAGCCGCACCATGCGCGGCCAACCGCGCTGGTCACCAGAAACAGGCCAATGCCCGCCATGATCAGCATGCCTGCCACGAAATAGAATTCGTGCGGCCAGATTTCGATGTCGAACATGTAGAAGCGGCGGTGGGCCAGATCGATCAGCACTGCCTGATCAGGGGCATAAGGCCCGCGATCCCAGCGGATCCAAGGGGTGATCCAGTAGATCCCCAGTGTGACGATCATCACCAGCCACTTGAAGCGACGAAACGGCCCGTCGATCCGCTTGTTATGGATCGTCTTGCCCTTTTCATAGAGGGCGGACCCCATGAAGCCGACGTCCTCCGCGACGGACGCGAGGCGAGGGGGCGCAGCCTCGGAATCGAGCGCTCCTGCCCAATCGCGGGCCTTGCCCGGCGTGGCAGGGGTGCGCTCTGAATCCCTCAGGTCAGCCATCATTCTCCGCCTTTGCCGTCTGGGCAACCTCGGTTGTGGCGTCCGCTTGCGGCTCTGCGGGCGCTGCCTGCTGGCCACCGCCGCGCGAGTGGACATAAGCCGCCAGCATCTTGATCGTCACCGGATCGAGCCGGTCTTTCCACGCGGGCATCACGCCGTGGCGGGGCTGAAGGATCTGCTTTTTCACCTCGGCAGGGGTGCCGCCGAACAGCCAGATCGCGTCATTGAGCGCAGGCGCACCCATGGCGATCATCCCTTCGCCGCCCGCACCGTGGCAGGCCGCGCAGTTATCGGCATAGGTCTGTGCGCCGACCGGGCTCGACTTGCCCTTGCCCGACAGCGAGAGCACGTGGCCGGTGAGCGCGTCCACCTGCGCAGGCTCGAACAGGCCGTCGAAGGCGGGCATGTAGTTGACCCGTGTCTCATCGGCGGCTTCCCAGCGGATGCCGTGGGTGAGGGTATATTCGATGTCGGTCAGCGTGCCGCCCCAGATCCAGTCGTCGTCATTGAGGTTGGGGTAGCCTTTGGAACCGGCTGCACCGGCACCGTGGCACTGGACGCAGTTGACCTTGAAGGCCGCCGCACCGCCTGAAACCGCGGCCTGCATCAGTTCCGGGTTGTCGGCCAGCGCTTCTATATCGGTCGCGGCGATCTGGGCGATGATGCCCTGCCGCGCAGCTTCTGCCGCGCTCATCTCCTTGGCGAGCTCGCCCCGGCTGGACCAGCCCAGCGTGCCGGCGGTCGCCCGTTCGAACAGCGGCCAGGCCGGGTAGAGGATGACATAGACCAATGCCCAGGCGATCGTGGCGTAGAAGGTCCACAGCCACCAGCGCGGCAGCGGCGTGTTGAGTTCCTCGATCCCATCCCATTCGTGGCCGACGAATTCGGTGCCGGTGGGCTGGTCGATGCGCTTGTTGGCCCCAGCTGCGTCAGACATGGTCTTCTTCCTTGAAAATCGAGTGCTTGGCTGCGTCCACATGGCGCTCTGCGCCGGGGCGGAAGTGCCACAGGCACAGTGTCAGGTAGAGCGCGAAGATCACCGCAAGGCCGTAGGAATCGGCGAAGTGGCGCAGGGTTTCATAAAGGCTCATCGGCCCTTCTCCCGGCTCAGTTCCTCCTGCGCGGCGACGTTGTTCACATCGACCAGCGTGCCGAGCATCTGCATGTAGGCCACCAGCGCATCCATTTCGGTGACGCGCTTGGGATCGCCGTCAAAGTCGCGGATCTGCGCCTTGGGATAACGCTCCGCCAGATCGCCGGTGTCGGCATCGGGATTGGCCTGCGCCATGAGATCGGCCTCGGCCTTTTCGATGTCGGCATCGGTGTAAGGCACGCCCACGCGCCTGAGAGCGGTGAGGTTGGCGGCCGGATCGGGAACCTTCAGATCGGTCTCCGCAAGGAAGGCATAGCTCGGCATGATGCTTTCCGGCACCACGCTGCGCGGCGCCTTGAGGTGCTGGACGTGCCATTCATCCGAATAGCGCCCGCCCACGCGCGCCAGATCAGGCCCGGTGCGCTTTGACCCCCATTGGAAGGGGTGATCATACATCGATTCCGCCGCCAGGCTGTAATGGCCATAGCGTTCGACCTCGTCCCGGAAGGGCCGGATCATCTGGCTGTGGCAGGTATAGCAGCCTTCGCGGATGTAGATGTCGCGGCCTGCCTGTTCGAGCGGGGTATAGGGCCGCATCCCTTCAACCTTCTCGATCGTGTTGTCGATCCAGAACAGGGGTGCGATCTCGACGATCCCGCCGACAGCAACAGTCAGCAGCGTCGCTGCGGCGAGGAGCGTGACGTTCTTCTCAAGCTTCTTGTGGCCCTCGAAGACGTCGCTTTGGGGTGCGTTCTTGCTCATATGCGCGTTCCTTCTCGCACCGCTCATTCAGCGGGCTGGGCCTGCGGTTCGGGGAGGATGGGGCGATCGGCGGCTTCATCATGCGCGGTGTCGCCCATCGGGGCTTCCTCACGCAGATGACCGGCAATGGTCATCCAGATGTTGTAGGCCATGATCACCGCACCAGCGAGGTACATCAGGCCGCCCACGGCGCGCAGGATATACATCGGGTGGAGCGCGGCGACGGTATCGACGAAGCTGTTCACCAGATAGCCGTCCGAGCCATATTCGCGCCACATCAGGCCCTGGGTGATCCCGGCCACCCACATCGAGGCGGCGTAGAACACGATCCCCAGCGTCGCGAGCCAGAAGTGCCAGTTGATCATGCGCAGCGAATAGAGCCGCTCACGCTGCCACAGGCGCGGCACGAGATAATAGACACAGGCGAAGGTGATCATCCCGTTCCACCCCAGCGCGCCGGAGTGCACGTGGCCGATGGTCCAGTCGGTGTAGTGGCTCAGCGAGTTCACCGCCTTGATCGACAGCATCGGGCCTTCGAAGGTGCTCATCCCGTAGAAGGCGAGCGCCAGCACCATCATGCGGATGATCGGATCGGTGCGCACCTTGTCCCATGCACCGTTCAGGGTCATCAGCCCGTTGATCATGCCGCCCCACGAAGGCATCCACAGCATGATCGAAAACACCATGCCCAGTGTCTGCGCCCAGTCGGGCAGGGCGGTGTAGTGCAGGTGGTGCGGCCCCGCCCAGATGTAGAGGAAGATCAGGCTCCAGAAGTGGATGATCGACAGGCGGTAGGAATAGACCGGCCGCCCGGCCTGCTTCGGCACGAAGTAATACATCATCGCCAGGAAGCCTGCGGTCAGGAAAAAGCCCACCGCGTTGTGGCCATACCACCACTGGGTCAGCGCATCCTGCACGCCTGCAAAGGCCGAATAGCTCTTGGTGCCGAGCAGGCTCACCGGCATCGCCAGATTGTTCACCACATGCAGCATCGCAATGGTGATGATGAAGGCGAGGTAGAACCAGTTGGCGACATAGATGTGCGGTTCGTGGCGGCGCACGATGGTGCCGACGAACACCGCAAGATAGGCCAGCCACACGATCGTCAGCCACAGGTCGACATACCATTCCGGCTCGGCATATTCCTTCGACTGGGTAATGCCGAGCAGGTAGCCGGTCGCGGCCAGCACGATGAACAGCTGGTATCCCCAGAACACGAAGCGGGCCATTGCGGGGAAGGCCAGCGTGGTGCGGCAGGTGCGCTGCACGACATAGAAACTCGTCGCCAGCAGCGCATTGCCGCCAAAGGCGAAGATCACGGCAGAGGTGTGGAGCGGGCGTACCCGGCCGAAATTGAGGTAAGGTTCGAGGTTCAGCCAGGGAAAGGCCAGCTGCGCGGCGATGAACACGCCCGCCAGCAAGCCCGCAATGCCCCAGAACATCGTCGCGATTACGCCCCAGCGCACCACGTCATCATCATAGCGGCTCGGCCCCGGAGGCATCCTGAAGATGCTCTGCGCCTTGGCCAGCGGGTCATAGGTACCCAGCGTTGCGAGCATGACGATCACTGCCACCAGTGCGACAATGCCCATGTGAATGGCAAAACCGCTATCGGGTGTCAGTGCGATTGCGACAATGGCAGAGAGCAGGACAAGCGCCCAGACTCCCAGCCGCCTTACGACTGCTTCCATGATGATTTATCCCTTCCGTCAGCGCGCCCCCTAGCGCGCTCCCGTGATCCCTGTTGTTGATCTAGATCAAAAATGTGTCAATTTTTGGGTGTCAGTCCGGCTTGACGACTTGCCTCCCGGCAAGGCGGGCCAGCGCCGAAACGTCTGAAAGACGGACCTTTGAACGTCCCTCGGTTGTCACCAGACCGGCCTCGCGCAGCTCGGTCAGCTGGCGGCTGACAGTCTCGATGGTCAGGCCAAGGGAATCGCCGATGTCACGGCGGCTCATCGGCAAGGCAAAGGCGCAGGGGCCTTCGGTGCAGCCGGCCAACCGTTCTGCCATCGAGACGAGGAAATCGGCGATCCGTGCGGCGGCGGACTTGTGCCCCATCTGCATCATCCGCGTGCGTGATCGGTGGAGCGCCTGAAGCGAGCGGGTCAGCACGGATCGCAGCACTGCCGGATCGGACTGGGCCGCATCAAGAAAGCGGTCAGCCGGGAAGATCACCAGATCGCAATCGGTCAGCGCCACCAGCCGGAAATCACCCCATGCTTCGCCAGGGCTTTTGCGCAGCACCGAAACCAGATCACCGGCGAAATGGAACGCCAGCACCTGGCAAGGCCCGGGTGCAGTGCTGGTGCCATTGCCGTTCGCGGTGCCATTGCCATCACCATTGCCGGAATGAGGCGCGACCAGCTTGGCAGAGCCGCTGGCGATCCATACCAGCCGGTCTTCCTCGGTATCGGGGGGCAATTGCTGGCCGCGCAGCAGATGCACAGCCTCCCCTGTCGCGCACAGGCGGTCTGCCGTAGCGGCATGGCCCGTTCCAGCCGGCAAGGCGGCCCGGAATGCGGCCAGCCCGGAATCGAGCGCGGAAGGACTGATGGTCGCCATGATGGGGCTGCAATGGCCCAGCCTTGCGCAAAGGTCTTTGATCCCGATCAATGAGTATCGGGGCGGTGCCGGGGTAACGGCGGCCCACAGGCAGCAAGCATCCTGGGTCGCGGAGGGCGGCCACTGCTGCCGATGAAGGACGAAAACATGAAGAATCTTCTGATGCTTGGCGGTGCTGCTCTGGCGCTTGCCGCAACGCCCGCCATGGCGCAGGATAGCAATGATCGTGCCGGTGACATTCAGGTGAAGCTGCTTGGCACCTATGTCGCGCCTGATGGCAAGATCACCGATATCAACGTGAACCTGCCGGGCCTGCCCGCCACCACCCAGACCAAGGCGAATGACAATTTCGTGCCGACGCTGGCGGTGGAATATTTCGTCAGCAACAATGTCTCGATCGAGACGATTGCCGGCACCACCCAGCATGATGTCGATGCGACCGCCGGCCTGCCTGCCGGGGCCGAACTGGTCTCGAACGCGCTGCTGCTGCCCGCCACGGTGACGGCCAAGCTCCACTTCGATCTGGGCGGGGTGAAGCCCTATGTCGGCGCGGGTGCGGCCTATTTCATGTGGCTCAAGGATGACCCCGGCGCCGCGACCCTGCCGCTGGGCGTGACCGAGACCAATCTCTCGGACGAATTCGGCCTTGCGCTGCAAGCCGGATTCGATGTTCCGGTGAACGACAAAGGGCTGGGGATCAGCGTCGATGTGAAGCGGTACTTCATCGACACCACTGCGCGCTGGTTTGTCGGCAACACGCTGGCGATCGAGACCGAGCACAAGCTTGATCCGTGGGTGATCAGCGCCGGGCTGAGCTACCGCTTCTAAGCGCCCCTTGCTGGTGAAAAGACCCCGCTGGCCCTTGTGGCTGGCGGGGTTTTTCGTGGCTGGTGCCAGCCTGTTCTTGCGGGGGTCTTGCGGCCTCGTGCTTCGCGCTTGCCCCCTGCTTGACCCGGGCTTGCCCCCCTCTTGCCCCATCCCTGCGACGCCTTTCGGGGTTGTTTCATGTGAAACATCGGCCCTTCGGCCGCGCCCGGTCTAAGACCTTTGTCTGACAGCGCGGGCCGTGTAGTCTGAGGTAAAGCAGGGCAAAATCAGGGAGAGTCGAGATGATCCACGCTGTCGAGCGGCCTAGGCCCCATGTTCCAACCCATTGTTCCTCGGAACAATATGAGGAAATGTACAACCGCTCCATCGAAACGCCGGGGGAATTCTGGCTGGAACAGGCCCGCCGGTTGGATTGGACGAAATCACCGACGGTGGGCGGGGAGTGGTCCTACGATCCGGTGGGCATCACCTGGTTCGAAGACGGCACTCTCAACCTGTGCCACAACGCGGTCGACCGCCATCTTGCAGACAAGGCGGATACCACGGCGCTGATCTTCGAGCCTGATGATCCCGCCTCACCGGGCCGCAGCCTGACCTATGCCGAGCTGCACCGTGAGGTGGTGCGCATGGCCAATGCTCTGAAAAAGCTTGGTGTTTCGCGGGGTGATCGGGTCACGATCTATATGCCGATGATCCTCGAAGGGGTCACCGCGATGCTCGCCTGCGCAAGGCTGGGAGCGGTGCATTCGGTGGTTTTCGGCGGCTTCTCGCCCGAGGCTCTGGCCAGCCGGATCGAGGATTGCGACAGCCGTTTCGTGATCACCGCCGATGAAGGCCTGCGTGGCGGTAAGTCTGTGCCTTTAAAGGCGAATGTCGACGCCGCGCTGGCCGAACCCGATCACGACACCCCGATCAAGGGGATGCTGGTGGTGCGCCATACCGGGGGCGAGGTCGCCATGACCGAGGGGCGCGATCACTGGCTTCACGATCTCGCCAGCGATGAGGATTGTCCCTGCGAAGTGATGAGCGCGGAAGACCCGCTGTTCATCCTCTACACCTCAGGTTCGACCGGCAAGCCCAAGGGCGTGCTCCACACCACCGGCGGATATGGCGTCTGGACGGCGACAACCTTCCATTATATCTTTGATTATCAACCGGGTGAGGTGTTCTGGTGCACCGCCGATATCGGCTGGGTGACGGGGCATAGCTACATCGTCTACGGCCCGCTGATCAACGGAGCCACCGCCTTGGTGTTCGAAGGCGTGCCGAGCTACCCCGATCACGGGCGCTTCTGGGACGTGGTCGACAAGCACAAGGTCAACATCCTCTATACCGCCCCCACCGCGATCCGAGCGTTGATGCGCGAGGGCGATGCCCATGTCACCAGCCGCTCGCGCGCCTCGCTGCGCCTGCTGGGGAGCGTGGGCGAGCCGATCAACCCGGAAGCCTGGCGCTGGTATTTCGACGTGGTGGGCGAGGGCCGCTGCCCGATTATCGACACCTGGTGGCAGACCGAAACCGGGGGCTGCATGATCACGACGCTCCCCGGCGCGCACGACATGAAGCCGGGCAGCGCAGGCCTGCCCTTCTTCGGAATCCGTCCGCAACTGGTTGATAATGAAGGCGGCGTGCTCGACGGCGCGACCGAGGGGAACCTGTGCATCACGCATAGCTGGCCGGGGCAGGCCCGCACCGTCTACGGCGATCACGACCGCTTCGTGCAGACCTATTTCAGCACCTACGCCGGAAAGTATTTCACCGGGGACGGGTGCAAGCGCGACGCGGACGGTTATTACTGGATCACGGGCCGTGTCGATGACGTGATCAACGTCTCTGGCCACCGCATGGGCACCGCCGAGGTCGAGAGCGCGCTGGTGCTGCACCCCAAGGTCGCCGAAAGCGCGGTGGTCGGTTACCCGCACGACATCAAGGGGCAGGGCATCTATTGCTACGTCACGCTCAACGCGGGTGAAGAAGGCACGCCCGGACTGCTCGCCGAGCTCAAGCAGTGGGTGCGCAAGGAAATCGGCCCGATCGCGACGCCCGATTGCATCCAGTTCACCGACGGCCTGCCCAAGACCCGTTCGGGCAAGATCATGCGCCGCATCCTGCGCAAGATCGCCGAGAACGATTTCGGATCATTGGGCGATACCTCGACGCTGGCTGATCCCTCTCTGGTCGAGCGGCTGATCGAGGGGCGCCAGAACCGCTGAGTGACGCGGCGCCGGGGCGGCCATTATGCTGCCGCCTCAGCGCCGCCGTGACTTGCGCTCCAGATTGCGTTTGGCCTTGGGGGCGTATTCGACGAAGTTTGCTTCGATCGCCTCGCTCACCTTGCTTATGACTTCGGCAGGGTCATCCTCTTCCTTCACGGGAAAAACGGTGAGCTTGTTGGCGCCTTCCCCGCGGTGACGGAACACCCATTGCGCATCATCGCGATACTGCCGCACATCGAAGGTCGTAGTGAAACGGTCTCCCCAGACGATGTCCTCGATGAGATAGTTCGAGCCCATATGAAGTTCGTAATAGCAGGTTGCCTGCGAGGTCGAGCGCCTCTCCTTGCGCTGCTTTATGCTCCGCTCGTCTTCGGTTTCGAGATGGGTCACGACCGCGGTGCCCGCTGGCAGACCGAGACTTGCGACGGGGTCGGCCCGCAGCACCGCTTCGATTTGCAGATTGGCACTGGCGATGTCCACGAACTGCTGGTCGCTGGTTTCGTCCAGATTGCCCGGAAAATGGAATGCGAGTTCACCAAGCCCATGACCGAACGGCATGCTGGCGAAATCCTTGGCGGCCCAGATATGCAGTTCACAAGGAGCCTTGTCGTCTGGCTCGGCTGCGGCCCGCGTGTCCTGCGCCAATGTTGGCGCGGCAAGGAAGCTGACCGCGGCAAGGCTGGTCAGAATGTAAGCACAGAAACGATTGGCCATGTTGTATGGCTCCAAAAAAAGGCCGCTGCAGCGTGAGCTGCAACGGCCTGTTTTTGAACTAAGTTATGGATCAGATCAAGCTTCGCGGGTGCCCGAGAGCGGCATCGCGCCGAAGGCCCCGGCATTGACCGAGCCGGTCAGCATGTCGCCATCGATGGTCGCTTCGCAATCGAGCGTCATCGGCATCGGCACGGTCATGTTCATCTTCCAGCTGATGGTGTTGCCGCTGACGGTGCCGCCGGCAATGTCCATCGAGCCAAGGCTGCCGACCAGCGAACCCGAGAAGGTGTCGCCATCAGGCACCACGGTGAGCGTGCCGGTCTGATCGCCCATCGGGCTCTTGACGATGGTCTTGTAGGTACCTGCAACGGACATATTCAACTCCCTCCTTGGATCCGGACCCTTGCGCGGATCGGGATTTCGAACGCGTTGTTTACACTCATGTCAGCGCGCTTCAACCGGATTTGGATCGAAGCGCGCTGAAACTGTGCGGCTTACTCGCCTTCCATCTCCCGCTGCTCGATCGGCAGGCCGAGCGGTTCGAGCTGTGCGCGCACCGTGCTGGCATCGCCGACGACGACCCACACGAACTTGTCGGTTGCAATCGCGGCGCGGGCGGCCGCATCGAGGCTTTCAGTGGTCTGGGCGCGGTAGATGCCGGCCAGCTTTTCCTGATAGTCGTCGGGGCGGCCGAACAGAGCGTTCGACTGCATGGCGCCAAGCACTGCGGCGAAGTTTCGGGGCGGCCGAACAGAGCGTTCGACTGCATGGCGCCAAGCACTGCGGGCGAAGTTTCGAATCGGCCCGGCAGGCCGCCGACTTCGTTGGCCTGGGTGCGTTCAAGCTCCTCGGTGGTGACGCCCTTCTCGGTCAGGAATTCGCGCGTTTCGCGGATCATCTCCGCCAGCGAATCCCCGGTGCGGTCAGCCTGAACACCGCCGGAAATGCTGTAGACCACCGCATTTTCGCGCGCCTGCGAACCACCACGCACGCCATAGCTCCAGCCCTTGGTCTCGCGCAGGTTCATGTTAAGACGCGCGAGGAAGTTGCCGCCCAGCGAGTTGTTGGCGCTGTTGAAGTCGATGAAGGCCTGATCGCCCGCATCAAGCGGGGTGACCTGTGCGCCAACAATGATGCTTTGCGGCGAGTTGGGGCGGTTAACGAGGATGATGCGGTTGCCCTCGGCCGCGGTGGTGGCGGCGAATTGCTTGGTTCCCTTGGCGCTTGCGGGAGCCTTCCAATCGCCGAACACCGCGTTGAGTTCCTTCATCACCTCGGCCAGCGGACGATCGGAAATGACGAAGACCTCGCCATTGTCGGGACGGATCCAGCTGTCCTTGAAAGCGATCAGATCATCGCGAGTGATGCTGCCGACACTCTCCACCGTGCTGACACCACCATAGGGGGTTTCCGCACCGAACAGTTCCGGGGTCAGGGTGCGCTGCGCAATGCCCTGCGGCGACTTCATCTGCTGGCGCAGGCTGACGATGGTCTGATTGCGCACGCGCTCCAGATCGTCAGGGTTGAAGGCCGGCTCGCGCATGATCTGGCGCATCAGGTCGAGGCTGGGAGCAAGGTTGGCGGTCAGCGCTGAAAGGGTGAAGGTCGAACGGTCATCGCCGCCGCCGACCGAGATGGTCGCGCCCAGACGTTCCTTCGCCTCGGCGATCTGCTGCGAGGTAAGCTTGGCAGTGCCTTCGTTATAGAGCGACAGCGTCAGACCTTCCAGACCCGCCTTGTCGGCCGGATCAGCCGCGCTTCCGGCATCAAAGCTCATCGCCACATAGGTCGCCGGCACCGCCGTACGGCGCGCATAGGTGACCTTCATCCCGTTGTTCAGCGTTGCACGCTCGATCGCGGGGAAATCGAGTTCGGCGACGCTGTCGACCGGCGGCTTGGGACGCTCGACCGAAACGCTGATGGTTTCGGCCGCACGATCACGCTCGGAGGCATTGGCGCCATCGGCCTTGACCGAGGCCGCTTCCTCATAGGTGGCATCGCGCGGGCCGGGCTCCAGCACCACGGTCATCGCCGGACGGGTCATCCAGCGGGCCATCGCGTCCCGGACTTCAGCGGGCGTAAGTTTGGCGAGGGTTTCGAACTCCGTGGCGTAAAAGGCGGGATCGCCGGTCATCACACGCCCTTCAGCAAGGGTCTGGGCCTTGCCGGTGAAGCCGCCGACCTGTTCGAGACCGCGGATCGTCCGGGCAAGCGTGCTGGTGACTGCACGGCGCACTTCGTCTTCAGTCGGGCCTTCGGTGATCAGCCGCGCCACCACTTCGTCCATGCGCTTCTCGAGAGTTGCCAGTTCGACGCCCTGCTTGAGAGTGCCGCTGACGCTGAGGATGCCGATGCGCTGGAAGGCTGAGTTGCTGGCGGAAACGCCAACCGCCAGCTGCTCGTCGCGGACCAGCTCCTGATCGAGACGGCTCGATGCCAGGCCCCCGAGGATCGAAGCGCCCACTTCAAGCGCGATACGGTCCTTGCCGGTAAGGCCTTCGACAGCCCAGTAACGGGTGATGCTTGTGGCAGCGACCTGATCCTTGAAGGTCTTGCGCACCGGCTCGGCGAGGGTGGGGACATCGGCCATCGCCGGTTCGTTGACCGGGCCGCGTGCGATCGCGCCGAAATACTTTTCGACGAGCGGGCGCGCTTCGGCAGCGGAAATATCGCCTGCAATCACCAAGGTCGCGTTGTTGGGGCCGTAATTGTCACGGAACCAGTTGCGCACGTCCTCCATCGAGGCAGCGTCGAGATCTGCCATCGAACCGATCGTCGAGTGGCGATAGGGGTGGCCTTCAGGGAACAGGGTCTTCAGCACCTCGTAGAACACGAGCCCGCCGGGCTGGTTGTCGCCCTGGCGCTTTTCGTTCTGCACCACGCCGCGCTGGTTATCGAGCTTCTCCTGCGTCACCGCGCCGAGCAGGTAGCCCATGCGGTCGCTCTCCAGCCACAGGGCGCGCTCCAGCGCGGGACGCGGCACGGTCTGGAAATAGTTGGTGCGGTCAAACCAGGTGGTGCCGTTGAAATCGGTTCCGCCAATCTCGGCAAGATACTGGAAGTAATCATCCGGCGCGTTTTCCGAGCCGTTGAACATCAGGTGTTCGAACAGGTGCGCAAAGCCGGTCTTGCCCTTGGGCTCGTCCTTGGAACCGACATTGTACCACACGGTCACATTGACGATCGGCGCCTTGCGATCCTCATGCACCAGCACCTTGAGACCGTTGGCGAGATCGAATTCCTCGTAAGGAATTTTTACCTGAGAGACGAGCGCCGGAAGATCGGCGGTCGGCTGGGGAGTGGTGGCGGCTGCCGTGGGAGCTCCCTGAGCCAGTGCAGGGGTCAAGGGGGCGGCAATCGCAAGCGCAAGCGCTGACAGGCTGGCGGCAGCAAAACGATAGGTCATGGACAAAGGCTCCAGTGGTGAATTCAGGTTGAAGACGAGAGCGTTAACGCGCGCTGGTGACGGTGCGGCGACTGCTGGCTTTTGCCAGCAGATCATCGCGCCAGAAATACACGGGCTTCAGCCGGTGATCGACGAACAGCCGCATCTGGTCGGTGTAATGCGGACTTCGGGGCCGGGTGGTGGCCGCTCCGAAGGGCTGGACCGAACGTGAGGTAACGCGCTGGCCGGGCTGCCATTCGATCCACATGATGAAGCTGTCCCCGTGCTTGAGGCTGAGGCGGCCATCTTCTGCGACATCCCAGGTGGTCGAAGCGCGCAAGGTGTCCGATCCGCCGTCGAGCGGCAGGTCAAGCCCGCCCTGCCTCAGTCGCAGAAGTTCGCCCATTGGCGGATCGAGCCGCCCGAAATGGGTCATCAGGTGATCGCTTGCCGCGCCGAGCTTTTCGGTCACGTCCGGGAACGGCTTGTTCGAATAGTCGGCGGACATGAAATCGCGGATCACCAGCAGGGCGAGCGCGTCGGCGCGGCCCTTGCCGTCAGCAGTGAAATCCCAGGACAGCAGCAGATCGCGCGCCTCGGCAAGCCGCCCGCGCGCTTCCATCGTCTCCAGCCCGTCAAACAACCGCGCAACATAGCCCAGCCGTTCATAGCCGGTGTCATACTTGATTGCCTCCAGAGTCTTGCGGTCAAGCACCCTGGCTTCCGAAAGCAGCTTGTAGGCGCGCCATGAGCGGTTGGTCTGCTTCAGTTCAATACCCATCACCGGCGAGAACGCCTGAGGGTCAAGATCGCTCCCGCTGCCTGCTGCGGTGAAAGGGGTGTTGTTCGAATTGTAGAGCCAGCCACTTGCCGGGTTCACGATCCGGGGCAGGGCAGCGTAATCGACTGCGCCCTGCCAGATCAGATCGCTGCGGTCGCCGGGCAGAACCGAGCGCCAGTTGGCCTCGACACCTTCGGGCCGAGCCGGGATCGCGGCATTGTAGACATAGGCGATGGTGCCGGTCTTGTCGGCATAGATGAAGTTGGTTGAAGGGATCGCAAGGCGTGCCAGTTGCGCTTCCCACTCTTCGAAGCTGGTTGCCTTGTTGATGCGGTAATAGGCATCGAGCTGCTCCAGCCGCCCGATTCCGCCATAGCGGATCGCGAAGGCACCTTTGTCGTTGCGGATCACAGGCCCGTGGACTGAACGCAGCACCTCGCGCCGGATCGGCAGCACCACGGGGCCAACCTTGACCGGAAGCGTCACCCACCTGCTTTCGAGATCGCGCCATTCCCCGTCGAGCCGGTAGTGCATCCCGCTCTCGTCAACCTCCAGTTGATAGACGTCGATCATGTCGGGGGTGTTGACTGTGTTGGTCCAACCCAGATGTTCGTTGTGACCAAGGAAGGGGAAGGGCGATCCGGGGAAATTCGCTCCGGCAAAATGCCAGCCCTCGCCGCTTTCCACGACAAGTTCGTACCACGCCACGCCGCCACGCAGCGGTTGGTGCGAGTTCGAGATCAAGGTGGTTGTCCCGCCGCCTTTCTGCGGAGCGACCGCGAAGGCATTGGAGCCAAGGTGCTCCGCATCCTCGCCCAGCGGCAGGACCAGTGCGCGCGCCTGCTGCCGGGCTGTGGCGGGGGCCGGCGCGGCCACTGGGAGCGGATCGCGCGGGAAGCCGGGAATATCGGGGCCATGTTCGCGGCGCAGGTCCTCTCCAGCCACCAGAGGGCCGATCACGCTGTCGAGACCGAAGAAGAACGGCTGGCGCAGCGCGAAACCAGCGGCCACGTCGATCCCGGCGACCGGGAACAGGTTGGCAAGCTTCACCTCGCCGGGGTGTTTGGCGGCATATTGGTTGAGGCCCGCGGCATAGGCCTCGAACAGCGCGCGGGTATCGGCTGGCAGCTTTGGGTATTCGCGTTCTGCCGTGCCGCGCGCATCGATCAGGTGGTAGACATAGTCGACCCTCGCCCCGTCTTCGCCCGCAATCGCGCCGTAGCGTCCGCGCGCCATGGCAACCACGTCCTGCAAGGTGAAGAAATCATCCTCGGCATGGGCGATGGCGACGCCGTAAGCTGTGTCGGCGTCTGTCTTGCCGTAGATGTGCGGCACACCGAAATCGTCCCGGATGATCTCGGCGGAATAGACGCGGCCTTGTCCGGGCGCGTTGGCCGCGCTGGCGAAGAACGGTTCCCAGCTGGCGAGTCCCACCACCGCCAGCACAAGCACCCCCACCAGCGCAAAGGCGCCGCGCTTCACCCAGATCATGACGGATGTCTCTCCCAAACCGCAGGCTGCGTTGTTGCGCGCAGGAGGTGGGAGGTCAAGGCTTGCGGTCTTCGCAACAGGCCCCTTGCCATGGCTGCCGATCAAACCCACCTATTTCAGTAACACACCTGCCGCGCGATTTTTGCACGACGGGACTTGTGTTGCCAATGTGCAACACTATCTGATGACGGCAACCTTTGGAGGGGTTAGACGATCATGAATCTCGAAAAGTTCACCGACCGCGCGAAGGGCTTCCTGCAAGCCGCGCAGACTGTCGCGATCCGCCTCAATCACCAGCGCATTACCCCGCTGCATATCGCCAAGGCTCTGCTGGAAGACAGCGAGGGCATGGCCGCCGGCCTGATTCAGCGCGCAGGTGGACAGGCCCCGCTGGCAGCGACTGCGGTGGATGCCGGCCTGTCGAAGATCCCGGCGGTGACCGGCAGCGGCGCTCAGGCGACCCCTGGACTCGACAATGATGCAGTGCGTCTGCTCGATTCTGCCGAACAGCTCGCCGACAAGGCGGGCGATTCCTATGTCACCGTAGAACGGATGCTGACCGCGCTCGCCCTGTCACAGGGCGCGGCAGGCGAGGCCTTGAAGGCGGCAGGTGTCACCCCGCAGAACCTCAACACCGCCATCGAACAGCTGCGCGGCGGCAAGCGCGCGGATAGCGCCGGGGCGGAAAGCACCTATGACGCGATGCAAAAATTCGCGCGCGACCTCACCAAGGCGGCGCGCGACGGCAAGCTTGATCCGGTGATCGGCCGCGACGAGGAAATCCGCCGCACCATCCAGATCCTCGCCCGCCGGACCAAGAACAACCCCGCCCTGATCGGCGAACCCGGCACCGGCAAGACCGCGATTGCGGAAGGCCTCGCGCTGCGTATCGCCAATGGCGATGTCCCCGACAGCCTGAAGGGCCGCACGCTCATGAGCCTTGACATGGGGGCGCTGATCGCAGGTGCGAAGTATCGCGGCGAGTTCGAGGAGCGGCTCAAGTCGGTGCTCGACGAGGTCAAGCACGCCGAGGGCCAGATCATCCTGTTCATTGATGAAATGCACACCCTGATCGGCGCGGGCGCGAGCGAAGGCTCGATGGATGCCTCCAACCTGCTGAAGCCTGCGCTGAGCCGCGGCGAGTTGCACTGCATCGGCGCGACCACGCTCGACGAGTATCAGAAATATGTCGAGAAGGACCCCGCGCTCCAGCGGCGGTTCCAGCCTGTCTATATTGACGAACCGACCGTGGAGGATACGATCTCGATCCTGCGCGGTATCAAGGACAAGTACGAACTGCACCACGGCGTGCGCATCACCGACGGTGCGATCGTCGCCGCGGCGAAGCTGTCCGACCGCTACATCCAGAACCGCTTCCTGCCCGACAAGGCGATCGACCTGATGGACGAGGCCGCCAGCCGCATCCGCATGGAGGTGGAGAGCAAGCCCGAGGAGATCGAAGCACTCGACCGGCGGATTATCCAGCTCAAGATCGAGGAACAGGCGCTCCAGAAGGAGACTGACCAGAACTCGAAGGATCGGCTGGTCGCTCTGCGCGAGGAGCTGGCGAACCTCGAACAGCAGTCGGCGGAACTGACAACGCGCTGGCAGAACGAGCGCGACAAGATCGAGGCCGAGGGCAAGATCAAGGAACAGCTCGACGCGGCGCGGCTGGAGCTTGAACAGGCCCAGCGCGAGGGCGATCTCGCGAAGGCGGGTGAGCTGTCCTACGGCACGATTCCGGCGCTCGAAAAGCAGCTTGCCGAGGCGCAGGGGCAGGCGGCCAACGCGTTGCTGCGCGAGGAGGTGACTGAAGAGGATATCGCCGGTGTCGTCAGCCGCTGGACGGGCGTTCCGGTCGACAAGATGATGGAAGGCGAGCGCGAGAAGCTGCTCGACATGGAGAACATCCTCGGGCGTCGCGTGATCGGGCAGAGCCAGGCCATCGAAGCCGTCTCCAAGGCCGTGCGGCGCGCGCGCGCGGGTCTGCAAGACCCAGGCCGCCCGCTCGGCAGCTTCCTGTTCCTCGGCCCCACTGGCGTCGGCAAGACCGAGCTGACCAAGGCGCTCGCCGGGTTCCTGTTCGACGATGACAGCGCGATGGTGCGCATCGACATGAGCGAATTCATGGAGAAGCACGCCGTCGCCCGCCTGATCGGCGCGCCTCCGGGCTATGTCGGCTATGAAGAGGGCGGGGTCCTGACCGAAGCGGTGCGTCGCCGCCCCTATCAGGTGGTGCTGTTCGACGAGGTCGAGAAGGCGCATTCGGACGTCTTCAACGTGCTGTTGCAGGTGCTCGACGACGGCCGTCTGACGGACGGGCAGGGCCGGGTGGTGGACTTCAGCAACACGCTGATCATCCTCACCTCGAACCTCGGCAGCCAGTATCTCGCCAACCTGCCTGACGGGGCCGAGGTCGCCAGCGTCGAAAAGGACGTGATGGACGTGGTGCGCGGGCATTTCCGGCCGGAGTTCCTCAACCGGCTGGACGAGATCATCCTGTTCCACCGGCTCGCGCAGGAGCACATGGCGCCGATTGTCGAAATCCAGGTGGGCCGGGTGCAGAAGTTGCTCAGCGACCGCAAGATCACGCTCGATCTCACCGAAGCGGCGCTGCGCTGGTTGGGGCGGGTCGGCTATGACCCTGTCTATGGCGCAAGGCCGCTGAAGCGCGCGGTGCAGCGCTATCTGCAGGACCCGCTCGCCGAGATGCTGCTGGAGGGCAAGCTGCCCGATGGCGCCACGCTGGCGATCGACGAGGGCGACGGGCAGCTGACAATGCAGGTCGCCTGACGGGCGCACGTTGGTCTGTTGCGGCCAGCGCGCGGCCTTTAATCTTCTGAGCCAACAAAAAAAGGCCCCGGTTTCCCGGGGCCTTTCCTTTGTCCGTTTACCGAAGGATTAGAATTCCTTGGTGACGTTGACCGTAAACTGACGACCGAAGACGTCGTTACGGCTCGCCGGGATACAGAACCCGGCGCCGATCACCTGACAGCGACGGTCGAACAGGTTGCGCACCGCAACGTTGAAGCGGAAGTTGTCATCGGTCCGATAGAACATGTTCAGGTCGGCGGTGATGAAGTCTTCCAGCTTGTCGAACTGACGTGCGTCAGGCGTACGGTCAAACCGCGAGAGCAGCTGCTGACCGGTGTACTGGATCACCGAGCCGATGCCCCAGTTCTTGTTGGTGTAGTTCAGGGTGAACTGACCAGCCCAGGTCGGGTCGCCGACAACCGCGTCCGAACGGGCCGGAGCCACGCCGGTGATGTCGGTGACACGGTTCAGCACGACCTGCAGGTTACCCGCCATCTGAAGGTTACCCTTGATGCCGATGCCGTCGAGCGAGGTGCTGTAGAGCAGCGCGCCCTGAATGCCTTCGAAGTCGATGGCATTGCCGTTCACGAAGCCGGTGCGCACGCCCGGGTTGTTGGCGTCGGCGATAACTTCACCCAGCGAATCGCGGCGGATCAGCGAGCAGAACTGGTTGCCGTTGGCCGGATCAGCGGTGTTGAAGTTGTCGTTGTCGAAGCAGCCCGAGTTGATCTCGGCAGTCGTCAGCTGGGCAATCGGCCCGCTGATGGCGATGTTGATGTAATCGACCGTCAGCGAGAGGTTGCGGATGAAGCGCGGACGCAGGATCACGCCCAGGCTGTAGCTGTCGGCCTGCTCGTTCTCGAGCGCCGGGTTACCGCCGATCACGATCGGAACCGAAGCCTGAGCTGCCAGCTGCGGACGCCCGATGTTCGGGAAGGCAGCGAGGAAGGCAGCGCAGTTACGCTGACGCGCTTCGGGGTTCGGACCACCGGTGACCACACCCGGGATACACAGATCGGGGATGAAGCCGAACGCGTTGGCCTGCGGCAGGAACAGTTCGGTCAGCGCCGGAGCACGGAACGAACGGGTGAAGTTGCCGCGGAACTCGATATCCCGGATCGGCGCGATGCTACCACCGGCCGCCCACGAGAAGAACCCGCCGTTCACGGTGTTGTCGACGTAACGACCGCGACCGTAAACGATGGCCGATTCGATCAGCATGTCGTTTTCCGGCGTGATCAGCGGCACGAGGACTTCGCCGAAGACTTCGTTCAGGGTGAACTGACCCGAAATCGGCGTGATCGCAGCACCGCGACCGCGGCCGAGCCGTTCGAATTCCGACGGCAGGAACGCACCCTTTTCACGGCGGTATTCGTAACCGGCGTTCACGCTGACGTCATTGCCGTTCAGCTTGAACAGCGCGCCACCGAGGTTGGCGTTGAACACGATCTGTTCCATGTTCGTTTCGGTGACGTTGTCCGAAGTGACGTAGTCAAGCGCTTCGGGGCTGGCGAGCAGACCGAAGAAGTTGAACGGAACGCACTGCGAATCCGCGATCGGCGTGAAGCCCGACTGGACCGGGGTTCCGGTGAAGCCACCCGGAAGGTTGGCCGCACAGACGATCTGGCCCTGAGCGTTGGTGGCAACGTTGGTTGCGTTGGTGAAGTTCTGAACGTTGATGTCCTGACGGAAGTCGACAATGTTCGACTTGCCGTAGGTGAACGAGGTTTCCCAGTTCCAGTCGTTGTTGAACAGCTTGAAATCACCACGAGCGCCCAGCACGCCGCGCATGAATTCGGTTTCCGAGAAACCGGTGAGGTCGGCAAAGCCAACGTTCGCGCGCGAGATGGTGAAGTTGGTCACGCCAGCGTTCTGCAACACGCCGCGGGCCTGATCGGTCAGGAACGGGTTGTTGATGTTGAACGTGAGCGCGCTGCTCGGCCCGCCGAACAGCGGGGTGTTGAAGGTCGGCTGCTGCACCAACTCGTCAGCGCGCGAATCGAAGTACTGCGCTTCAACGAAGACGTTGATCTTGTCGGTCACGTCATAGTTGGCGAACAGGTTGGCACCGAAACGACGCAGGTCCGAGGTCAGCTGGCCGAAGTCAGAGAACTGGAAGCCGTCGCCGCCGAAGCCGCGGATACCCTGAGCAGCGGTACCTGCGATGTTGAGCGGACGAGTCCCGACGTTGAAGGGAACCAGGTTGCCCTGCGCGTCGAACTGGAACGCGCCAGTGCCGCTCAGACCGTTGATCGCACCGCCGGCGCTGGTAACGCCGAGCGGGCCGCCGAAGATCACGCCGTTGTTCGACAGCGCGAAAATGCGCGAGCCGAAGAACAGCACGTTGGCCGGGTTGCCATCGGCACCGCCAGTGTCAAGGCCGACACCCGGAGCCAGACGGTTCGGGATGTCGACAGTGTTCGGCTGGTTTTCGATTTCGTTCAGGAAGTCCTGACGCTGGGCGTTCAGGATACCGTCGGTGTAGGTGTAGAACGACGAGATCTGCAGGTGACCGCGGCCACCGGCGAACTGGGTCCCGTAGACACCTTCAAAGCGGTAGAAGTGGCCGTCGCCTTCCTCGTAGATACCCGAAGTCGCGTTGAGCGAGAGGCCTTCGTACTTGTCATCGAGGATGAAGTTGACGGTACCGGCGATCGCGTCCGAACCATAGACCGGCGCACCGGCGGTCGAAGCGATGTCGACCGACTTCACCAGCGCGGTCGGGATGATGTTGACGTCAACCTGGTTACCCGGAGCGCCCGGGCCGAACAGCGACGGCGGGTTCGAGGTCACGACGCGGCGACCGTTGATCAGGGTCAGCGTACGGTTCGAGCCGAGGCCGAAGTTGTTGATGAAGTTCACGCCCTGACCGAACGAGGCCTGGTCGCCGTTCGGCGTGACCGAGCCGCGGATCTGCGGGAGGGTGTTCAGCGCGTCAGCGACGTTGATGAAGTTACGCTGATCGATGAATTCACGGTCGATCGTGGTGGTCGGCTCGAACGGCTGCAGGTTCGGGTTGCGAATACGCGAACCGGTGACGACGATGGAGCGCGCTTCTTCAGCCGGTGCGTCGGTGGTGACGACGGCTTCTTCATCCGCGGCGTCCTGCGCGAGCGCCGGGTTCGTCAGCGTGAGGGCGACAACCCCGACGCTGGTAAACAGGCCGATACGACGATCAGCTTGGAAAAACCTTTTCATGCTTGAGAGTCCCTTGTTGAGAGCGGAGCACCCCGCTACCTTCCAATTAAAGGACATTCTCCCTCGGCGCGCAACGCTCCGGGGTGTTCCTGAACAGGAATTCAGAATTAAATTACCCAACGTTGCAGTTTTGCAACATTAGGTCTGAGGCGTTACATCGCCCGTACAGCCGCCGCCCGGCATCCATGCCGCTGGCTTGTTGAGCGCCATGCAACTCTCAAGACGAACCAATCGCCACAAGGTTCCGCGACCGCGCCCGGTTTGGCAGCAAAAAGGAATGTCTGGGCGCGTCGGCCGGGACGGGAAATGCCATTTTTGACCGCTTGATTTGCACCGGGCGCTCCAATAGGCGCTTGGCCAGACGCAAGTGGCGAAGTGAAACTGATTGCCCGGCGCCAGCCAAGGAGAGAGAGATGAGCACAGCTTATATTGTCGAAGCCGTCCGCACCGCCGGTGGGCGGCGTGGCGGCCGTCTGGCCGGGGTTCACCCGGTCGATCTGCTGGCCAAGTCGCTGGATGCCGTGGTCGAGCGTTCGGGCATTGATCCCAAGGCGATCGACGATGTGGTGACGGGCTGCGTGACGCAGGCGGGCGAGCAGGCGATGCAGGTTGGCCGCATGGGCGTGCTGGCGTCGAGGCTGCTGCCCCAGTCCACCCCCGCCGTCACCATCGACCGCCAGTGCGGTTCCAGCCAGCAGGCGATCCAGTTTGCCGCGCAGGCGGTGATGAGCGGCGTGCAGGACGTGGTCATCGCCAGCGGCGTGGAAAGCATGAGCCGCGTGCCGATGGGCTCGAACGCGACTTTCCACATGAAGGAAGGTCTCGGCCATTACATGTCGCCCGAATTGCAGGCGAAGTATCCCGGCATCCAGTTCAGCCAGTTCATGGGTGCCGAGATGATCGTCAAGAAGCACGGCTTCACCAAGGACGATCTCGATCGCTTCGCGCTCTCCAGCCACGAACGCGCGATTGCCGCGACCAAGGCCGGCGCCTTCGAGCGCGAGATCGTGCCGGTGGAAGTCGAGACCCCCGAAGGCACCCAGATGCACACCGTCGATGAAGGCATCCGCTTCGATGCGACGCTGGAAGGCATCGCTGGCGTCAAGCTGCTGTCGCCCGATGGCGCGATCACCGCGGCTTCGGCCAGCCAGATCTGCGACGGTTCCTCGGCGGTGCTGGTGGTGAGCGAAGCGGCGCTGAAGGCCCACGGCCTCACGCCTCTTGCTCGCATCCACAACCTCACCGTGACCGCAGGCGATCCGGTGATCATGCTGGAAGAACCGCTGTTTGCCACTGACCGCGCGCTTGAGCGGGCGGGGATGAAAATGGCCGACATCGACCTTTACGAGGTCAATGAAGCCTTCGCGTCGGTGCCGCTGGCATGGCTCAAGCACACCGGCGCTGATCCGGACAAGCTCAACGTCCATGGCGGCGCGATTGCGCTCGGCCACCCGCTCGGCGCGAGCGGCACCAAGTTGATGGCGACGCTGGTTCACGCGTTGAAGCGCCACGGCAAGAAGTATGGCCTGCAGACGATGTGCGAAGGCGGCGGCGTCGCCAACGTGACCATCATCGAGGCGCTTTAGATTTTTACCGTCACCCCGGCGCAGGCCGGGGCCCAGAGCCGAAAGGCTCCACCCATCCGATCGAGATCCCGGCCTTCGCCGGGATGACGAATTTTGATTGAGAGGAAAATCCAATGGAAGTTTCTGCCAATACCCCCGCCGTCGTCACCGGTGGTGCCTCGGGCCTCGGCGCGGCGACCGCCCGCGCTCTGGCAGCCAAGGGCGCCAAGGTCGCGATCTTCGACATGAACGAGGAAAAGGGCGAAGCCCTGGCGGCCGAAATCGGCGGCATCTTCTGCAAGGTCAATGTGACCAGCGATGAAGACGTCGACGCCGGTTTCGCCAAGGCCCGTGCCGCCCACGGTCAGGAGCGCATCCTCGTCAACTGCGCCGGGATCGGCAACGCGATCAAGACCGCCAGCCGGAGCAAGGAAGACGGCTCGATCAAGCACTTCCCCATCTCGGCCTTCGATTTCGTCATTCAGGTGAACCTGATCGGCACCTTCCGCTGCATCGCCAAGTCGGCTGCGGGCATGATGACCCTCGACCCGATCGACGAATTCGGCGAGCGCGGCGCGATCGTCAATACCGCGAGCGTAGCCGGTGAAGATGGCCAGATCGGGCAGGCGGCCTATTCCGCTTCGAAGGCCGGTGTGATCGGCATGACGCTCCCCATTGCGCGCGACCTCATGAACGAGGGCATCCGCGTCAACACCATCCTGCCGGGCATCTTCGACACCCCGCTGCTCGCCGCCGCGCCGCAGAACGTGCGCGATGCGCTGGCCGCGAGCGTGCCGTTCCCCAAGCGCCTTGGCATCCCGACCGAATATGCCAAGCTCGCCATGACCATGATCGAAACCGGCTATTTCAACGGCGAGGACGTGCGTCTCGACGGCGCGATTAGGATGGCCCCGCGCTAAACCTTTCGGGCGGTCAGGCGAGGCTGCCCGGATGATGAAGCCGCCCGCGCGTATCCCGCGCGGGCGGCTTTTGTTTGAGAGGCTCCTAGATCGGACGCATCCAGTTGTAGAGGAAGCGAGGTATCTGCACACCCGACTGCGCGATCCCGCTTTCGGTCGCTTCGTGATACATTTTGCGCACACCTGCACTGGCGTCCTTGTCGAGGGTGCCGTCGGCTTCCAGCTCCTGCACCGAGCCGAGCATGTCGCTGATCAGGCCCCGGATCGGATTATAGCCGCTTTGCACGGTCGAAGCCGGAGCTGCTTCCGCCACCTTGCCCGCGATCAGTGCCTTGACCGGAGCTTCCATCCCCGGCGTGCGGCTGACACGGGCGAGGCGCATCAGGGTTCCCTTACGGTCGCTCTCGTCCCACGTGAGAGCGGGCGGTGGATCGTCGAGCAATGCGAGCAAGGGACCGCGCCAGCCCTTGGCAACGGTCGAAAGCACAACCCCCTCAGCCTCCCACGGATGGGCGGCGCCCGCGCGATAAATCTTCACCGCCTTGAATTCGGGGTAAGTCAGTTCGACCAGCAGATCGCGTTCCTGATCGTCGATCCGGCCATCGGCTAGCAGATAATCACGCACCGCCGCGACATCGGCCTGGAGCAGCACCGAACTATCCCGATTGGCCGCCCGCCGCCCTTTTAAGAATTGCAGCAGCCCAGGTTCCGCAGGGACGGTGCGATCGACCTTGCCATATGCGCGGACATGTTTCTCGCCCTCGCTGCCGACGGGCGGTCTGCCCTGTGTGATAGCAAGATAATCGCACGCTTTCTGCACCTTCAGATCGCAGGCGCGCTTGTGATAGTCTCTTGTGAGCTGGAAGTCGGCTTTGGGATTGGCCTCTCGCCCGAGAATTTCACCAGCCTTCAGGCAGGCATTGGGAATGCTGTAGGTATCGCACGCCTTGCGATAGGCGGCTGTTGCCCCGTCCCAATCCTGCGCCTCTTTTGGGGCGGCGAAAAGGCCGAGCGGCGTTTGCGCATCGCCCAGCTTGAGGCAGCCTTCGCCATGGCCAAGGTCGCACGCCCGGCTGTAGGCCGCCCTCGACTTCATCGCGCCATCGACAGATCCGAAGAACGATCCGACATTGTAGCTCGCGCCGAGCGCCATGCACGAAGGCACATAGCCCTTGTTGCAGGCGGCATCCCACAGCTTGCGGGCCTCGTCGCGGTTGCTATCGGACATGGCACTGGCCCGCTTGTGCATCGCCTCGGGGCTCTCCTGCCGCTGACCCCACGCGGGAGCGGCGCCGCCCCCCGCCAGCGCCAGCGCCGCCGCCAGCAGCCCTGCCATCAGGGCGCGCATCATTCGGCACCTTTGCCCATGGCCGGAAGCGCGCGGGTTGCGACAAAGCCGCGGCAATCAACCCCGCCATTGGCTTGCGGCTTGCCTTCGAAGGCCATCAAACCGTCATCGCGCGGGGCGAAGCGCCCTTCCAGCCGCGCCCAGCCATAGCCCTTGGGCTCGACGATCCATTCGGCCGGCATGAGCCGCACCGTTCCGTCCTTGGCGATGGTGCCGCGCATCGAGAAACTGCCCGCGACCTTGCCGAGCCGTTGCCAGGTCTGGCTGACGATCGGAAAGAAGGCGAGCCGGGCGCTGATCCGATAGGGATAATTGGCCATGTCGTGCGGCTCCACCCCGGTCACTTCAAGCATAGCGCCGTGCTCGCCATCGGGGCAGATATAGCTGCCGCCGTAGACCCCGGTCAGCCCTTTGGGATCGGCGGGCATCTGCGCTTGCGCGGCGCTAGCGGGCAGCATGGCCAGCAGCGCCGCTGCGGTGATGGTGGCCCTATTGCTTGCGATCATGTCGAAATGTCCCCCTTTGCTGCGGATGGGCTGGCACCCTTCCAGCCCCGCGCAAACATAAACCCCGATCGCGCGCCAATGCCATCACCTGTTTGGGGGGTGGCGGCCTAGCCATGATGACATGGCCGACCCCGCTGAGCGCCACTCGCATTTGCGGGGCTTTTCTTTTGCGCGCGCGGTGGCATCACATGCCGCAATTCAGGAGAGAGCCTCGATGAGCCAATACAGCCAGATTATCCTCGACAAGCGCGAGGGCATCGCCACCATTACCTTGAACCGTCCCGACAAGATGAACGCCTATACCCGCACCATGGGGCAGGAGATCATGGCGGCGATGGACGATATCGACGCGGATGACGCCGTGCGCGCCGTCATATTTACCGGCAGCGGCGAGCGTGCGTTCTGCGCAGGCGCTGACCTTACGCCCGAAGGGGGCGGGCAGGTGTTTTCCGATCCCACCGAGGTATCCGACCTGTCCGACCCCAAGGTACGCGACGGCGGGGGGCTGCTGACGCTGCGCCTGTTCGAGAGCAAGAAGCCGCTCATCAGCGCCTGCAACGGCGTAGCGGTGGGCGTCGGCGCGACGATGCAACTGGCGATGGACATCCGCCTCGCCAGCACCACGGCGCGTTATGGCTTCGTCTTCGCCCGGCGCGGGATCGTGCCGGAGGCAGCATCGAGCTGGTTCCTGCCCCGGATCGTCGGCATCAGCCAGGCTCTGGAGTGGTGTTACACGGGCCGGATCTTCGATGCCGAGGAGGCGCGGGCAGGGGGGCTGGTGCGTTCGGTCCATACGCCTGAGGATCTGCTCCACGCCGCCAAGTCGCTCGCCAGCGAGATCGCCGAGAACACTTCCGCCATCTCGGTCGCCATGACGCGGGCAATGATGTGGCGGCTGGCGAGCGCCGATCACCCGATGGAAGCGCACAAGATCGATTCCAGAGCGATCTATCGCCTAAGCAGGGGTGCTGACGCGAAGGAAGGGATCGCCAGCTTCCTCGAAAAGCGCCGCGCCATGTATCCCGGCAAGGTCAGCGCCGACATGCCGGATTTCTACCCCTGGTGGGACGCGCGCCGCTATGAGTGAGGAAGGCGGCGAGCTGGCCGGGTTTCTGCCCTACCAGCTCTCGGTCACGTCGAACGCGGTCAGCGGATTGATTGCGGAGCGTTACCGCAAGCGGTTCGGGCTCAAGATCCCCGAATGGCGGATCATGGCCGTACTGGGCGACGGAGCCAGCGCGGGCGGGTTGACCCAGCGCGCGCTCACCGCAGCGACGGTGATGGACAAGGTCGCGGTCAACCGTGCCGTCAAGGTGCTGGAGGAACGCGGGTTGATCGCCCGCGTGCCCAACCCCGGCGATGGCCGTTCGCACCTGCTGGCCCTGACGGGCGAGGGGCGGGCGATCCATGCCGAGGTGATGCCGCTCGCCCGCGCGACCGAACGCGATCTGTTGAGCGGTCTGGCCCTTGGAGAGGAGGCCCTGTTGCGCGGACTGCTGGCAAGGGTGCGCAGCCGCGCGATGCAACTGGCGGACGACAACGAAATGGGGCCGGAGAAGGTCTGAACCTCCCCCGGCCCCTGTTCCGGTTCCCGATTGACCGGCCGGTTACTTGTTGACCAGGTTATCCGAGATCGAGCAGGCTGCCGGGCCGAGAATGACCACGAACAGCGTCGGCAGAATGAACAGGATCAGCGGCACCGTCATGATCGCGGGCAGGCGCGCGGCCTTTTCCTCGGCGCGCATCATGCGCTCGTTGCGGAATTCGGCCGACAGCACGCGCAGCGCACTGGCGAGCGGCGTACCGTAACGCTCGGTCTGGATCATGGTCGTGACCACACCCTTCACCGCTTCCAGATTGACGCGGTAAGCCAGATTGTTGAACGCCATCTTGCGTTCGTTGAGGAAGCTCAGCTCGATCGCGGTCAGGGCGAATTCATCACCCAGTTCAGGGTAGGCGCGGCCGAGTTCCTTGGCGACGCGGTTGAAGGCGGCATCGACGGTCAGGCCCGCCTCGGCGCAGATCACCAGCAGATCGAGCGCATCGGGCAGACCGCGCTGAATTTCCAGCGTGCGCTTGGACGCCTTGTTGCTGAGGTAGAGTTCCGGTCCCTTGTAGGACAGGAACACGCTCATGGCGAAGGCGCCAAGCCTGGTCATCGGGCTCCAGTCAGGCCAGAACTCGACCACATAGATCAGCAGACCCATCATGCCGCCGATCACGATCGGCAGGATCGCGCGGGCGCCGATGATGAAGACCGCCAGTTCCTTGTTGCGATAGCCGGCATGGGCGAGCTTCTGCTGGATCGCCTTGATCTGGCTTTCCTGCAGAACGTTGAGCTTGTCGAGGCTGCTCTTGACCTTGTCGGTCGTGTCGGTGCGCCGCACCAGGCTGTTGCGCTTCTTGGAGGCCGAGGTGACGATCCCCGCCTTCAATTGCTCGCGCCGCGCTTCGAGTGCGCGCACGCGCTTGGCCATCGGGTCGCGGATCGTGACGGCAGCGTAGATTGCCAGCATCACGGCCATTGCCGCCAGCGCTGCCAGGAAGGTGCCGACGAGAATGACGTCGAAACCAAGCAGCGTGGGTCCTGAGGGTTGATCGATCATGGTCCTGTGCCCTTCGCCGTCAGATTTCGAAGTTGACCATCTTGGCCATGATGAACACGCCGATGCCCATCCACACACCGGCGCCAAGGCCGGCGACGATCAGACGATCGTCGGTGAAGAAGGTGCTCATGTAATCGGGGTTGATGTACATGATCGCACCGAACACGAGGAAGGGCAGAGAACCGACGATATAGGCCGAGGCCTTCGATTCCGAGCTCATCGCCTTGATCTTGAGCTTCATCTGCGCGCGCTTGCGCAGCACGTCGGCAAGGTTCGACAGCGTCTCGGCCAGGTTGCCCCCGGTCTCGCGCTGGATCGCAAGGGTGATCGTAAAGAAGTTGAATTCAGCAATGCCGAGCTTGTCGGCCGTGTCCTGAAGCGCGTCTTCCATCGTTCGGCCGACCTTGATGCGGTCGATCACGGCCTTGAATTCGTAGCCGACAGGGCCAGGCACTTCCTGTGCCACGACGCCGAGCGTCTCGGTCACGGGCAGACCTGATCTGAGGCCGCGCACCAGCAGCTCGATCCCGTCGGGGAACTTGGAGACGAAGGCGTTGGTGCGCTTGCCGATCAGGTAACCGACCACCATGTGCGGAATACCGGCCCCCACAAGCGCGCCCACGCCGAGCGAGAGCAAAAGCGCCTTGGTGGCGATATACATCAGCACCGTGATCGCCAGCGCAAGACCGATCGAGGCGTAGATATACTGGGAAACGGTCCACTTCTTGCCGGAGCGGTTGAGCCGCACTGCCAGCGCCTCGAGCCGCGAACCCGAGCCTGCAACCTTGTAGGCCTTCGGCTTGCGGGCAGCGATCGCGCGCTTGAACTGTGCGTCCACCTTGGCATCGAGGCTGTCGGAATGGCGGTAACGCACCGCTTCCATCCGGCGCTTCTGGGCCTTGGCCACGCCGGATCCGGCCACAACCAGATAGCCCATGACCAGCACGGCGAAGATCACCAGCGTAATGAGCAGGGTTTGGAAAAAGTCCATGCTGTTGCTTCCTGCCTACGTCCGCCGGATTGCGGCGGTCCCCTTCCTGTGCGGGCGTCTGCGACGGACGCCGCGCTGCTGCGCGTTGCCCGTCGCTTCGCCGCGCCTTACTCGGCCGTTTCCGGCTCGCTCTTGGCCTTCTTGGCCAGCAGCGATTTGAGGTCGAACCCACCGAGCAGCGACTTCTTCTCGCCGCCGATCTCCGACAGATCATCGCTGCTAACCCCCATCACGCGCTCGGCGATCTGGCGGATTGCAGCCGTTGCCTTGCTCGAACGGTTGGCATCGACGAACACCTGACCCAGCTTGGCCGCATTCGAGGCTGCCTTGATGTCATAGGGGATCACGAAATCGACCTTGCGTTCGATCGAGGCCTCGAAGTCCGCCTTGCTGATCTCGGCCAGGGCCGGCTGGACCTTGTTCGCCACGATCATGGGATGCGCATGGCTGGCATTGGCCTTGAGCCAGGACAGGATGCGGATCGTATCGCGCGCCGAGGCGAGCGTCAGTTCGCAGGTCAGCATCACCAGGTTCACGTCTGCCAGCACCTGCGGGAAGTTGATCAGCATGTTGCGCGGCAGATCGATCACCGTCATCTCGAAGGCCTGACGGAACTCGTCCTCCAGTTGCACGAAGGCCGAACCATCGGTCATCAGCGGCTGGTTGATCGGGGCTTCGGCCGACAGGATCGACAGGTTGTCCCCGGCACGCACCATCGCACGTTCGATGAACAGCGGGTCGATCCGGCTCGGGTTCTCGATCGCGTCGGTCAGCCCGCGGCCCGGCTCCAGATCGAGGGCCAGCGCGCCGGTGCCGAAATGCACATCGAGATCGAGCAGCGCGGTCGGCGACTTGTGTGCCTCGCTGAACAGCCAGGCGAGCGAGGTCGCCAGAGTCGAGGCGCCCACCCCGCCGCGCGTGCCGACCACCGCGGTCGAGATGTGGCGCTTGGCCGCATCGGCATCACCCGCCTTGGGGCTCATGAACACCGCCAGCGCCTGATTCAGGGCATCATGCACCTGCTGCGGCGACAAGGGCTTGAGCAGGTAGTCATGGATCCCGCTCGAAAGCAGGTCGCGGTAGAGGCGCACGTCATTGACCTGGCCGATGGCAATCACGACCGTTCCGGGCTCGCACACTTCGGCGAGCGCGTTGATGTCGTTGAGCGGATCGCCGCTTTCCGACAGGTCGACGATCAGGATCGCCGGCGAGGCGCTGACCGACAGGGATTGCACCGCGTTGCGCAGGCCGCCCTTGTTGCACTTTTCCGGCTGCCAGCCGAGCTCGATCACCACCGGACGCAGCACATCAAGCGCGTTGTCGTCGCAGATATAGGCCGCAAAGGGGTCGCGATTTCCGGGCAGGCCCGATTTCCAGGGAGCATTCATGGCTTAGTTACCTCCTCCGCCGCCGCCACCGCCGCCGCCTGCACCGGCGCTGCCGGCATCCATCAGGCCGGCCTTGCCGGTGGGTTCCATCTCACGATATGACGAAATCGCCTTGTTCGAGGTGGCGATCACGGTTTCGCTGGCGCCCTTCTTGCCCTCGAGCAGATCCTGCGGATCGGCGACCATCGCGGCAAGGTTGCCGTTGATTGCACAACCAAACCCCGGGCTTGTGGCATTGCCGTAGTTCATGTCCGATTTGGCCGACCAGTCCGGGCAGCCCGGAACGCTGGCAGTGGCGCGGGTGATCACCACGCGCGCCTGGCCCGGCTGGAGAGCGCCCGCTGTCACCGGTGCGGTATCGCTCAGCATCAGGCCATAACGCGCTGCCAGATCGCGGATCGCGTTGGCGACGGCCGGGTTCTGGCTCGGATTTTCGATTGCGAGACGATCGCCGTAACGAAGGTCCATCGCTTCGAACCAACCGTTCAGGCGCTGCTGTTCCGAAATCGGCAGCCCGGCACTGTTGGTGTTGACGTCGAGCACCATGTTGGTGCGCTCCACCACCGGCTGCTTGGTGCTGTACAGCGATGTGTTGGTGGGCATCCCGCCGCAGCCAGCAAGGCCGAGGCCGAGCGCCATCGCCAGAGCGAGCTTAGGCAGCGTGGTGTGTCGTGCATTGGGCATCGTGATCACCTTTCTCACGTTAGAGGCTGAAGCCCGGGGCCGCAGCCTTGGCCTCGCGTTCCTGCTTGCGGTTCTTCTTGTCCGCACGGCGCGGCTTTTCGGGGCTGGTCGGCACGATCGCGGCCGGATCGGCCTCGCTCACTTGCGGGGCAGGTGCGTCCGGCTGCGCAGCGGTCGGGCCGGGGCGCTGTTCGCCCGAGACGCCCGCGTTGTTCTGATAGCCGAGCAGCTGCTGGAACTCGTTGGCCGAACGATAGCCGTCAGTCGGCAGCTTGATGTCCTTGGCGTCGACCGGCTTGACCAGATAGGGGGTCACGACGATCACCAGCTCGGTCTCGCCGCGACGGAATTCGCGGCTGCGGAACAGGTTGCCAAGGATCGGCACGTCACCCAGACCCGGTGCCTTGTCGATCGCCTGCTGCGAGCCTGCGCTCATCAGACCGGCGATCATGAAGCTCTGGCCCGAGCCCAGCTCGACCGTGGTTTCGGTGCGGCGGGTGGTGATCGCGGGAACCTGGAAGCCGTTGAGCGTGATCGCCCCCTGGGTCGAAAGCTCCGAGACTTCCGGGCGGACGCGCATCGAGATGCGGCCGTTGGACAGGACGGTAGGCGTATAGGCCAGGCTCACGCCGAACTGGCGGAACTGCACCGTCACCTGGCCGAGGCCCTGCGCGATCGGGATCGGGAATTCACCCCCTGCAAGGAAGGTCGCGGTTTCGCCCGAAAGCGCGGTAAGGTTCGGCTCGGTGATGGTGGTCACCAGGCCAAGACGTTCCGACAGGTCGAGCGCGCCCAGCGTGTTGATCCCGAACAGACGGCCAAGGCCCGACAGCGTGGTGCCGCCGTTGCTGTTGACCCCTGCGCCGGGGATTTCGATGGTCAGCGGCGTGCCGTCGGGGTTGAACAGCGGCAGGCCGGTCGGGCCGGTCGCCTGAACCACCCGGATCGGGTTCTGGATGCCATTGCCGACCGCCAGCGGGCCGGACACGCCGACTTCACCGGTAACGATCGAGCGGCCATTGCCGACCCCGAAGCGGAAGCCGCTGGTGGCGTCGAAGGTCTGCAGGTTGCCGCCGATTTCGCGCAGCAGGCTGCGGTTGACTTCGGCGATCTTGACCTGAAGGTTGACCTGCAGCGGGGTGGCGGTGCGCAGACGGCTGATGACATTGGCTTCTTCACCAAGGAAGGCCTGCACCAGACGTTCTGCCTCGGCGGCATCTTCCGGCGCGCCCACGGTGCCGGTCAGCAGCACGGTGTTGGCCCCCATCGTCGCCACGTTCACCTCGCTTGGCATCGGGCATCGCCATGGCGAGCATCTGATCGATGCTGCCGATGTTCGAGCCGACCCGGATGTTGGCCGAGAAGATCACATCGCCGCGTTCGTTGCTGGCATAGACGGTGGTCTCGCCGCCCGCCTTGCCGAACACGTAGAGCTGGCGCTGGGACTTCACCTGGACGTCGGCGATTTCGTCATTGGCGACGAAAACGTCGGTCATCGTGCCAGGCACGGTCACCAGCTGGCCCTTGCCGATCGACAGGACGATTTCCTGCGACGGGCTGACGACGGCCTGCGCGGTGGCGGTTGCCGCCGGCATGGCTGCCATCGGGACTGCGGCGAGCGCAGCAACCAGCAGCTTGATCTTGAATTTGCGTGTCATGGGTTGGCCCCCTTCGGATGTTCCGCTGACCGCCCGAAGCTCAGGCGCATGAAGCGTGGTCTTGATCGACATGGTCGCGTGTCCCTCAGTTGGCCCCGGTGCGGCGTGCGGCGCTTGCCGGGCCAGCAATGATCGCGGTGCTATTGGCCTTTGCGCTGACCGGTGCTTCCTCGGTTTCCTTGCCGCGGGTCACCCGCACGCTCGGGCCGGTGTAGACCGGGGTGGCCTTGGCCGAGGGAGCGCCGCCGCCGCCATATTGCTGGGTCGGAGGCGGAGCCTTGGTCGGCACGGTGGTGCGCTGGAAGCGCGACACATCGCCGCCGGTGACGAAGGTCGTACCCTTGTCGAGCGGGCGCGACATCGCAGCCTTGAGCAGCTTTTCTTCCTGCTCGGGCGTGGCGCCGGCCGGGATCTGCAAATCACCCGAGGCAACCGCGCGCTCCAGTTCCGACTGGTTGTCGGCCAGCGAGCGCAGCGCCAGGCTGAGCGTGCCGATGGTCTGCGCGACGGCCACCTTCTCGGCAATCTTGGGCGTCACTTCGAGCGTGACGGTGCGGAATTCGGTGACGACCGTCTTGCCGTTTTCGTCGGTGGTCTTTTCGACCGTCTGGTCGGTCGCCAGCACACGCAGGTTGCGCATCACGGTTTCGGCGGTCTTGAGCGACTGGCCTTCACCTTCGGCATCGACTTCCTGCGTCAGCACGAGATCCACGCGGTCGCCCGGGAACACGAAGCCTGCCACCCCGGTCATCGCCGACACCGGCACCGTCACGGCGCGCATGCCCGGCCCGAGAGCCGCTGCGAGGAAACCACGGTCGCCCGGCGCGACAAGCGAGCCTTGCGTGACCGGCTCACCGGCAGTGATCGGATAACGAACGACAGTGCCGAGCAGCTTCTCCATGTCGGCTTCGCCTTCGATGAAGTAGGCATCCTGCACCAGCTCCTGCGGCCAGGGCTGGAAGCCCAGCGCATCGGCGGTGATGATCGTGCCTGCGGTCAGGGCGCGCTTGGCGACCAGCACCCGCGGGCCGGTCGGCACGGCGGCGGCTTCAGCAGCGGGGGCAGAGCCTCCGGCGAACATGCTGCGCGCGGCAAAGGCAGTCCCGATCGCAATGATCAGCGCACCGAGCAGCAGAACCAGTTTCTTCCTATCCATGGCTCAATTAGCCCCCTCGTAAAAGCCCGTGGTTGGTTAGCGGGCAGGTATGGTTGCGATGCGTAAGTCCTGACTGGTTAAAATCGGGTTATGCCGCCTGAGCCGCGATCGCGGCTTCGGGGAAATAGTGGACGGCGAGCACCCAAAGGCCGCCGAAAGCGATGGCCACTCCATAGGGGATGGCGAGCCGGTCCTTCTGGCGGCGCATCACGTGCCACACGCCCATCACGAGCGTCAGCACGCCGCCGGCGATCGCCATGATCAGCAGCAGTTGCATGAACTGGTCAGGGCGCACCCACAGCGCGAGCGCGGTCAGCAGCTTCACATCACCGCCGCCCATCACCTTTAGTGCAAACAGGACAGCAAGGATGGCAAAGGCGCCCAGCGCCACGCCCACCTGCATGGCCGCATCCGGCCACAGCGCAAGCCCGCTCGACCACCAGAACAGCGGTGCGCCCAGCGCGATGGCCGCGTTCAGCCAATTGTCGATCCGGCGGTGCCTGATGTCGGTGACCGACGCAAAGACCAGCGCGATTGCCAAGGCGCTCAGCAGACCGTAGGAAATGAAGCTCATCGACATTGTGCCCCTTGAAGTTGCCGTGCGCGGTGCACGGGCTGTCCTTCTTTGAGACACTGCTACAGGTTATGACTTACCAAATAGTAACCACGATCGGAGGCCAGCCATTCACGCTCTGACGATCAGCGCCGCGATTGATCGCCGGGCGATCCCGCCTCATGCCAGCGAGACGATCTGGCACGCTGCCGATGGTCACGCCATCCGCCGCATCGACTGGCCCGGAGCCGAACACAGCGATGCCTCTCCCGCGCGCGGTTCGATCCTGTTCCTCCCCGGGCGCGGCGACTTCTACGAAAAATATCTCGAAACACTGGAACAATGGCACCGCGCCGGGTGGCGGGTAACCGCTTCGGATTGGCGTGGGCAGGCCGGGTCAGGGCGGCTCGGCCGGGATGCGGTCACCGGCCACATCGAGGATTTCGGCATCTGGATCGATGATCTTGCGTTCTTGTGGGACCGCTGGACGCGCGAAACCCCCGGCCCGCATATGATTGCGGCCCATTCGATGGGCGGGCATCTGGTGCTGCGCGCTTTGAGTGAGCGACGCATCGTGCCTCAGGCCGCGGTTCTGAGCGCGCCGATGACGGGGATGAACGGCCCGCCTCTGCCGCTGGCCATGCTCCATGCCGTCGCCAAGCTGATGTGCGCGGTGGGCGATCCCATGCGCCAGGCGTGGAAATGGAGCGAGAAGCCGGGTGAACTGCCATCGGGTCGCGCCACGCTGCTCACCCACGACCCGGAGCGCTATGCCGATGAGGTCTGGTGGCGCGAACACCGTCCGCAGCTGGTGATGGGCCCGGCGAGCTGGCGCTGGGTCGAACGCGCCTATGCCTCATGGGGCAAGCTGGAGCAGCGCGCGGTGCTGGAAGGGGTCGCAACGCCAGTGCTGATCCTTTCGACTGCATCCGACAAACTGGTAAGCCACGCCGCCAACCTGCGGGCCGCAAGGCGCTTGCCCAAAGGCGAGATGGTCGCCTTCGGGGCTGAGGCCCATCACGAGATCCTGCGCGAAGTTGATGCGGTGCGCGATGCGGCGATGGCCGCGATTGCCGAATTTCTGGGCCGGGTGGCGCCATGATCCACGACATCGCGATCATCGGGGCCGGGATGGCCGGAGCCAGCCTTGCAGCAGAACTCGCCCCCCATGCGCGCGTCCTGTTGCTGGAGGCTGAGGATACGCCCGGTTATCACGCGACCGGGCGTTCGGCCGCCTTCTGGGAGGAATGCTACGGCGGCCCCGGCATTGTCCCGCTGACCCGCGCTTCAGGCGGCTATCTTGCTGACCATGGCTTCCTGACTCCGCGCGGCGCGCTTTACATCGGGCGGGGCGAGGATGCGGCGGCGATGGCTGCCTTCCGTGACAGCTATCACGGCACCGGTGTGAGGATTAACCGGCTGGAAGCCGAGGCACTCGCGCAGATCGTGCCGCATATCCGCCCCGAATGGAGCGAGGCGCTGCATCAGCCCGCTTGTGCGGATATCGATGTCGCCGGGCTCCATCAGCATTATCTCGGCCTTGCGCGCCGGGGCGGGGTGGAAGTGGTATGCCGCGCACGGATTGCTGGGCTTGCGCAGGCGGGCGGCGCGTGGACGCTGACGAGCGAGCAGGGCGAGACCTGGCGCGCGGCCACCATCGTCAACGCCGCCGGCGCCTGGGCCGATGTGGTGGCACAGCTGGCCGGGGTGCGCCCGATCGGTATTGCGCCCTTGCGCCGCACGGTGGCCGTGCTGCGCGTCGCCCCGCAGGCCCCCGCTGATCTGCCGCTGGTGATCGACGTGGGAGGGAGCTTCTATTTCAAGCCGGATAGCGGCCGCTTGTGGCTGTCTCCGCATGACGAGAATCCGTCCGAGCCCTGTGATGCCGCGCCCGAAGAACTGGATGTCGCCATCGCGATCGACCGGTTCCAGTCCGCGACTGACTGGCGGATCGAAGCGGTGGAGCGGCGCTGGGCTGGCCTGAGGAGCTTCGCGCCCGATCGCCTGCCGGTGTATGGCTTTGACCCTGACGTGCCGGGATTCTTCTGGTTTGCAGGGCAGGGCGGCTTCGGCATCCAGACGGCGCCTGCGGCTGCGCGGCTCGCGATGCAGCAACTGACCGCGCAGGGGCCTGATGCGATAACTGCGAGCATCGCCGGGGTGGCCTATGCACCTTCGCGTTTTCGCGTCCCGGCCAAGGTGTTAACGGCCTAGCCAAGCCAGTTTCGATCTGGCAGGTTCGCCTCGTCAATCAACCATTGAGGGAAGGGGAAAGCCGATGGCTCACAAGTTTGAAATCTACAAGGACAACGCCGGCGAGTTCCGCGTGCGCTTCAAGTACAATTCGGAAGTGATGTTCTCGACCCAGGGCTATTCGAGCAAGGCCAGTGCGCAGAACGCGATCGATTCGATCAAGAAGAATGGCCCCGGCGCAGAAGTCGAAGACAATAGCTGATTTTCACGCTCGTCATTGCGAGCAGGGCCGAAGCGACGCTGGCCGTGGCCAACCAAGCCATGGCCTGATGTTGGCGCGGGCGGCGCGGGTCAGCCATGGATTGCCGCGTCGCCTGAGGCTCCTCGCAATGACGAGGCTAATGCGCGAAGCCGGACTTCGGATCGGCCTGCCGCAGGGCTTCTTCGCTTGCAAGGGTGTCGGCGCGCTCGTTTTCGGGGTGGCCGGAATGGCCCTTCACCCATTCCCATGAAATTTTGTGCGGCCGCGCTGCCGCGATCAGTTCGCGCCACAGGTCCTCGTTGGCGACCGGCTTCTTCTGGGCGTTGAGCCAGCCGCGCTTCTGCCAGCCGAAGATCCACTGGGTCATGCCATCGATGACATAGCGGCTGTCGGTATGGACGGTCACCGCGCAGGGCTCCTTCAAGGCAGAAAGCCCACGCAGCACGGCGGTCATTTCCATGCGGTTATTGGTGGTCTCGGGCGCACCGCCGACCAGTTCCTTCTCATGCGCGCCATTGCGCAGGATCGCGGCCCAGCCGCCGGGGCCGGGATTGCCCTTGCAGGCTCCGTCAGTGAAGATGTCGACCTGTTTCATGGGCGCGGCCATGGCGCGGCTTGCCTTATCCGGCAAGCAGGCTGGCGCCATGTTCGTGGTAAAACCGCCAGCGCGCCGTGAATTGCATCGGGTCCTTGCGGGTGACGAGGGCATCCTCGGGGGTGTCGAGCCAGTCCTCGGCGCGGGAGGCGACGAAGCGCAGACAGGCGCCTTTGGCGATGGCCGGGAACAGCGCGCGTTCGCCAGGCTCCAGCCGGCGCACGCTCTGATAGCCCTCGATCAGCGCCGCGCCGCAATCCGCGCGGTAGGCATTGGCAGCATCGAAGCACCACGCCGCATGCGTGACCGCAAGATCGAGCAGCATCGGCCCGGTGCAGGCGAAATAGAAGTCGATCAGCCCTGTCACCTTGTCCCCGCGCATCAGGACATTGTCGGGGAACAGATCGGTGTGGGTCTGTGATTGCGGCAGGGTGGAAAGATCGAGCGCGGCGGCGGCGTCCGCTTCGGCAAGCATGGCGGGCAGTCCCGCGTCGATGGTTGCCAGACGCTCGGCCCCGCAGGCGCGCAGGATCGCGGCACTGGCGGCAAAGTCCATCGCGTTGGCACGGGTGCGCGGAAAGTCCTGCGCGGCGAGATGCAGGTTCGCCAGCACTGCCCCCACACTGCGCGCCTGAGCGGGAGTCGGGCGGGTGGGGGAGACGCCGGGCAGGAACTCGATCAGCGCAGCGGCTTTGCCCTCGACCATGCGGTAAGACGCGCCGCCGCGATCGTGCATGGTGCGCGGCACCGGGCAGCCTTTGGCCGCGAGGTGATCGAGCAGATCGAGGAAATAGGGCAGATCGGCATAGTCGATCCGCCGTTCGTACAGCGTCAGGATGAAACGCGTGCCTGATCGGCCGTTTCCGGTGGTCTCCACCAGCCAATTGGAATTGGAGACGCCCTCGGCAATGCCCTTGGCCGAGACCAGCTCGCCCACATCATATTCGCCGATCAGCCGGGCAAGTTCCTCCGCGCCCAGATGGGTGTAGACCGCCATGTGCGCCCCCTCTTGCGCCGCAGCTATTCGGTCAGCTGGCGTGGCAGCTTGAAGACCATCTTTTCCTCGGCAGCAGTGATCGTCTGTTCCGAGATGGTGCGCACGCTGGCGATGGCATCCACCACCTCGCGCACCAGCACTTCAGGCGCCGAGGCTCCGGCGGTGAGGCCCAGCGTCTTGACCCCCTCCAGCCAGCCGAAGTCGATTTCCGAGGCGCGCTGGATCAGCTTGGCGGGCGTGCCGAGCCGCTCTGCCACCTCCACCAGCCGCAGCGCGTTGGACGAATTGGGCGATCCGATCACCAGCACCAGATCGCAGTCCTGCGCCAGTTCCTTGACCGCCGCCTGCCGGTTGGACGTGGCATAGCAGATGTCCTCGGCGCGCGGCCCGGAGATATTGGGATAGCGCCATTCGAGCGCCTGAATCACCTCGCGCGTGTCATCCACCGAAAGCGTGGTCTGCGTGAGATAGGCCAGTTCCTCGTCAGCATCGAAGGGCAGCTTGTCGACATCCTCGATCGTTTCCACCAAGGTCATCTGCCCCGGCTCGACCTGACCCATGGTGCCGATCACTTCCGGATGGCCTTCGTGGCCGATGAAGATGATGTGGCGGCCCTTTTCGATCTGGCGTTCGGCCTGACGGTGAACCTTGGAGACCAGCGGGCAGGTGGCATCGACATAAAGCAGCTTGCGGCGCTTGGCCTCGGCCGGAACCGCCTTTGGCACGCCGTGGGCGCTGAACACCACCGGGGCATCATCCGGCACTTCATCAAGTTCCTCGACGAAGATCGCGCCCTTGGCCTTCAACCCTTCGACGACATATTTGTTGTGGACGATCTCGTGCCGGACATAGACGGGCGAACCATAGCGTTCGAGCGCCTTCTCGACGATCTCGATGGCCCGGTCGACACCGGCGCAGAAGCCGCGCGGTGCGGCGATCAGCAGGTTGAGGGGCGGGCGCTGGGCCAGCGTGGCACCATCGGCATCGGGCGCAGGAAAGGAGGCGTTCATGTCGCTCCCTCTAGCGCAAGCCGCGCGTCCTCGCTAGGGCGCATTGGATCGTAGGAATGAGGACGGCCCCCTGATGAAGTTTCGCGTGCGCGCCCTTTTCGCTCTTTCCACCGTGGCGGTGCTGGCCGGTTGCGCCAAGGAAGGCGAGCTGGTGGTTGATCAGGGTGTGGGTATTACCAGCGTGCTGTCGCTGTGTCCGGCGGTCGGGATTCCCGACTACACCGGCGATATCACCACTTTCCGTGGTGCTGGCGATACGACGGTTGCCAGTCTCGATGTGACCGCCGCGATGACCGATCTGCGCAGCACCTGCAATGACAGCGCGGCCCAGATCTATTCCGAGGCGAGCTTCACGGTCAACGCGCGCCGCACCGACACGCGCGGCGCGCGCACGGTGGAGCTGCCCTATTTCGTGACTGTCCTGCGCGGCGGGAGCGCGGTCATTTCCAAGCGCATCGGCACCGTCTCGATCACCTTTGCTGACGGGCAGGAACGCGCCAGCGCGACCGCCAAGGCCGGTTCCTTCGTCAACCGCGCCGATGCGGCATTGCCCGATGACATCCGCGAAAAGATCACCAAGCGCCGACGCGCGGGCGATGTCGACGCGGCGCTCGATCCGCTTGCCGATCCCGAAGTGAAGGCCGCCATCGCCCGTACCCGGTTCGAAATGCTGGTCGGCTTCCAGCTGACCGAGGACCAGCTGAAGTATAACGTGACGAGGTAGTTTGCTTTTCGAACGCGCCTCCGCGCGTTCGTCCTCGGCGCGTTTCCTTCCCCCGGATCAAGTCCGGGGTACGGAGCACCTGCGGGCGGCCGGTCGGCCTTGCGGTCACCCTGTGACCGTTTTTGTCTTTATCGCTCTCCCGTCCCGGGCTTGACCCGGGACCCCGCTTCCTATCTTGCACGCGCGATATTCCGCGCCATCGCTACGAGAACGCCATGACCCAAACCCTCTATGCCGCTTACGCCGCGCTGATCGAAACCGTGCTGACCGAACTGGTCGCCGAGGGCGTGCTGCCTGCCGGCACCAGCTTTGCCAATGTCACGCTCGAACCGCCGCGCGATGCGTCGCATGGCGACCTTGCCACCAATGCCGCGATGGTGCTGGCCAAGGGGGCGGGCATGAACCCGCGCGCGTTGGCTGAGGCGATCACGGCCAAGTTGGCCGCACACCCCGGCATCACCAGCGCCGAGATCGCGGGGCCGGGCTTCATCAACCTGCGCCTCGCACCCGAGGCATGGCTCGCCGAACTGCGCGCCATCGCGCAGCTTGGCGCCGACTATGGCCGTTCGCAGATGGGCGGCGGCACGACCGTCAACGTCGAATATGTTTCGGCCAACCCGACCGGCCCGATGCACATGGGCCATTGCCGCGGGGCGGTCGTGGGCGATGCGCTGGCCGGCCTGCTCGAATTCGCGGGCCACAAGGTCATCAAGGAATACTACGTCAACGACGCAGGCGCGCAGGTCGATGTGCTCGCCCGCTCGGTGCATCTGCGTTATCTTGAGGCGCTGGGGGAAGAGATCACCATCCCGGAAGGTCTCTATCCCGGTGAATATCTGAAGCCCGTCGGACAGGCGCTCGCCGCCGAGTTCGGGGATCAATACGCCGCCGCGCCGGAAGCCGAATGGCTGATCGCGTTCCGCACCCGCGCCGTCGCGGCGATGATGGACATGATCCGCGCGGATCTGGCGACGCTCGGCATCCGGCATGATCTGTTCTCCTCCGAGGCCGAATTGCAGGCATCCGGCAAGGTCGATGCGGCCGAAGCCTGGCTGCGCGCGCATGATCTTGTCTATGACGGCGTGCTCGAAGCGCCCAAGGGCAAGGCCCCGCCCGAGGACTGGGAGCCGGTCGAGCTGCCGCTGTTCCGCTCGACCAGGTTCGGCGATGATCAGGATCGCCCGATCAAGAAGTCGAACGGCGCCTGGACTTATTTTGGCGCGGACCTCGCCTATCACTTCCAGAAAGCCCAGACCGCCGATGCGCTGGTGGACATCTGGGGCGCGGACCATGCCGGGACGGTCAAGCGGATCAAGGCCGCCGTCGCCGCGCTGACCAGTGCGGACGGGGCGGCCCCCAAGCCGTTCGAGGTCAAGCTTGTCCAGATGGTGCAGCTGATGAAGGGCGGCCAGCCGTTCAAGATGTCGAAGCGGGCGGGCAATTTCGTGACGCTGGCGGACGTGGTCGAGATGGTCGGCAAGGACGTGGTGCGCTTCACCATGCTCACCCGCAAGCCCGACGCGCAGATGGATTTCGACTTCGACAAGGTGGTCGAAGCCTCGAAGGACAATCCGGTGTTCTATGTGCAATATGCCCATGCCCGGATCCGCTCGACCTTGCGCAAGGCGGCTGATCTTGGCCTGCCCCCATCTGATGCCGACCTTGCGCGGCTGGGTGCCGAGGAGCTCGCGCTGGTCGCCCGCGCGGCGCAATTCCCGCGCGAGATCGAAGCTGCCGCCCGTGCGCGCGAACCGCACCGGATCGCCTTCTATCTCTATGATCTGGCGGCTGACCTCCATTCCTACTGGAACCTTGGTAATGACCGCCCGGAAAAGCGGTTCATCGTGGAACAGGACGCGGGGCTGACGTCGGCAAGGCTTTTCCTTGCCGCGGCAATCGGGCAAGTGATCAAGGGCGGGCTGGGCGTCCTTGGCGTCGAAGCTGTCGAAAGCATGTAACGCCCGGATTTGGGGGCATGAGGGTATTTGCATGATCGATGCCGAGTATGAGGAACTGAACGACGGCGCCGACGAGGCGTTTGGCGACCAACTCGATCTGGCCGATACGGACAGCCTGCCGTGGCTCGAATCCGATGAGGAGGACGAGGACGCGGGCGGGCTCGACATGATGCAGATCGCCGGGTTCTTCACCGCTCTGGTGGCCTTGCTGGGCGCGGTTGTTGGCGGGGTATGGTATTTCTCCAACCGGGCGGTCGAGGGCAATCTGGTGGCCGATGGCAGCGTGATTGAAGCGCCTGCGGGGCCGATCAAGGAACGCCCGGACGATCCCGGTGGCAAGGAATTTGCCGGTACGGGCAATGTTGCACCCGTGGTGGGCGAGGGCGGATCGCGCCCGGCCGTGGTGGCGGAAAAGCCCGTCCCCGCCGCGAGCGCCGCAGCCACGCCGTCCCCGGCCGCGACCAGACCGGTTCCTGCCGAGACACCTGCCCCCGCTGCGCTGGCCGGGGTCGGTGTTCAGATCGCCGCCTACGGCACCCGCGCCCGCGCTGAACAGGGGTGGAGCGACATAACCCGCCGCACGGACAAGCTTGCGGGTGTGAAATACCGGATTGTCGAAGGCAAAGTCGATATCGGCACGGTCTATCGTCTGCAGGCGGTGGCAGCTGACCGGGCTGCGGCGGAACGGCTTTGTGCCGCGCTCAAGGCCGACGGGCTCGATTGTCAGGTGAAATAGGGGCTTTTTGCTGGGGTGTCGGACTGGGTTTTCCCCGCCCTTGACCCCCTATTGCCCTTGCTAGACCCCCTCCAGGGTGCGACTCTACCCCCATGATTCCGGCGATTTTCGGTCTTTCCGGCCCGCAACTGACGGCCGATGAGCGCGCCTTTTTCCGCGAAGCCGACCCCGCGGGCTACATCCTGTTCGGTCGCAATTGCGAGAATCCGGCACAACTGCGCGCCTTGACGGATGATTTGCGCGCGATCCACGGGCGCGACCGTCTGCTGGTCTCGATCGATCAGGAAGGGGGGCGCGTGGCCCGCCTGCGTCCGCCACATTGGGCGGGCTATCCATGTGCCGAAGTCTTTGCAAAGCTTTATGAAATTGCGCCCGCGAGTGCGATCGAGGCGGCGCGGGCCAATGCCACGGCTATGGGGCTTGAGCTGTCGGCGATGGGGATCACGGTCGATTACCATCCCCCACTCGATCTGAGGGTGCCGGGTGCGCATGACGTGATCGGTGATCGCGCCTTCGGGGCTGATCCGATGCAGGTTGCCGCGCTCGGCCGCGCGGTGCTCGAAGGGCTCGCCGCAGGGGGCGTGACGGGGTGCATCAAGCATATGCCAGGCCATGGCCGCACCGACGTCGATACCCACAAGGCGCTTCCCACGGTGACCGCCTCGGCTGCGGAACTGGAAGATGATCTGGCTCCGTTTCGCACGTTGAATCAGGCGCTTGTCGGCATGACTGGGCACCTTGTCTTCACCGCCTGGGATGACGAGAACCCCGCCACGCTGTCTGAAACGGTGATCCGCGACGTGATCCGGGGGGCCATCGGCTTTGATGGCCTCTTGCTCACCGACGACATCGACATGGAGGCGCTGGGCGGTTCTATCCCGGAACGCTCCGTCCGCGCGCAGGCGGCGGGGTGCGACATCATCCTGAATTGCTGGGCGAAGATGGATGACATGGCGGGCATCTGTGAGGTGCTGACCCCCATGTCCGAGGCAACTGCCGCGCGGCTCGACCGGGCGCTCGCCGGCACGCGCATTGCCCCTGCCATTGACCCGCAAGCCCCCGAGCTGCTGACCAAGCGCGATGCGCTTCTGGCGCTTGCCGAGGCCGCCGCATGAACGCGCCCGATCAGCCCTTCATGTTCCCGCCCGATGCCGGACGACAGGACACGGATGCGCTCTATCTTGAGCTTGAAGGGTGGGAAGGGCCGCTCGATCTGCTGCTCGATCTTGCCCGTCGGCAGAAGGTTGACCTTCGTCAGATTTCGATCCTTGCCTTGGTCGATCAGTACCTCAATTACATCGAGCGGGCCGGCGCGCTGAAGCTGGAACTCGCGGCTGATTACCTCGTGATGGCAGCCTGGCTTGCCTATCTGAAATCTGCCATGCTGCTGCCCAAGGAGGAGCAGGAAGACCCCTCGCCCGAAGAACTCGCTCTTCGCCTGCAACTTCGGTTACAGCGCCTCGGCGCCATGCGCGAGGCGGCAGCGCGGCTGATGGGGCGCGACCGGATCGGGCGGGACGTGTTTCTGAGAGGCGCGCCGGAAGGCCTGCGCACCGACCGCAAGACCGTATGGCGCAGCGATTTGTTCACGCTGATTCAGGCCTATGGGCAGGTCAAGGCCCGCACCGCGCCGCGCATCTACCATGTCGCGAACCGCCCGGTGATGACGCTCGATTCGGCGCTTGAACGGGTATCGGCGATGCTCGGGGTGACGCTCGAATGGATGGAAATCAGGGATTTCCTGCCGCCCCATGCCTCTCCCGAACTGAAACGCTCGGCGCTGGCGTCGTCCTTCGTTGCGGCGCTGGAACTCGCCAAGCGCGGGCGGGCCGAACTGGAGCAGGAGGGCGCTTTTGCTCCCTTGCGCATCCGACGTCTCAAGGACGCCGCAGGACAAGGACTGGGGGCATGAGCGTGGAGGAACCCGGCACGCTCGAACGCGCCGTCGAGGCGACGCTGTTCGCCGCCGAGGAGCCGCTGAGCGTTGACGCGCTTGCCGCCCATCTGGGAGGGCTTGCGGCCACCGACGTCCGTGAAGCGCTGAGCCTGCTCGAAGCGCACTATCGCAACCGCGGTATCTATCTGGTCGAGCGCGGTGGGCGCTGGCATTTCGAAACCGCGCCTGATCTCGCCCATTTGCTGCGCCGCGAGAAGGAACAGGTACGCCGCCTGAGCCGCGCCGCGACCGAGGTTCTGGCGATCATCGCCTATCACGAACCGGTAAGCCGGGCGGAAATCGAATCGATCAGAGGTGTGCAGACAAGTGCAGGCACGCTGGATGTGCTGATGGAGGCGGGCTGGATCCGCCCCGCCGGCCGCCGCGAGGTTCCGGGGCGCCCTGTGATTTACGCGACAACAGCCACCTTCCTTGACCATTTCGGCCTCGCCAGTCGGCGCGACCTGCCCGGCATCGAGGAATTGCGCGCTGCTGGCCTGCTCGATCCGGTCGACGAGGCGATGGAAGCCGCGCTCGAAGGATCAGGGCGCTTCGAGCCCGACGAGGACGATGAGGCCGAGACTGACTAGAATCGCCGATTGGTCGTCACCACTGGCGCCTGCGTCCGATCATACCTATACTGGTTCCAACACTAGCAAGAGAGAACTCTCATGAGTATCGGTTGGCCGCAGCTTCTCGTCGTCGCACTGCTTGTGCTCGTGCTGTTCGGGCGCGGACGCATTTCCGAGATGATGGGCGATTTCGGCAAGGGCATTTCGAGCTTCAAGAAGGGCATGAACGAAGCGGACGAACCCGCCGCGAGCAAGGCGCGGATCGAACCTCCGGCCGCCACGGGCGCGCCTGCTGAAACGCCCGCGCCCACGGCGGACAAGAACGACACCACCGGCGTCTGATCCTCGCAGACAGGAGGCGGCGCGTCCGCACCCATAATGTTCGACATCGGCGCTGCGGAACTGCTGGTCATCATTATCGTCGCGGTCGTCGTGATCGGGCCGAAGGATCTGCCGATGGCGATGCGCACGGCGGGCCGCTGGATCGGCAAGATGCGCCGCATATCTGCCCATTTCCGTTCAGGCATCGACACCATGGTGCGCGAGGCCGAACTGGAAGACATGGAAAAGAAGTGGAAGGCGCAGAACGAGGAAATCATGCGCCGCTCCGCCGCTCTTACCGATGAGGCCGCTGGAGCCGATACGGGCGGAGCGGTGATGACCGGGCCTGCGCCTGCTGCCGGCCAGGAACTGTCTGCCGAGCCTTCGACTGATAATCCGGCCCCTGACACTCCGGCTCCCAAGGGCAGCGACCATGTTCAAGGTTGACGATCTTGACGAGACCCGGGCGCCGCTGCTCGATCATCTGATCGAATTGCGCACCCGCATCATCCGCTCGCTGCTGGCACTGGCGCTTGGCTTCGGCGTGTGCCTCTATTTCGCGGACGACATCCTCGGCTTTCTGGTATGGCCACTGAAACAGGCCTTCCCCGACGGCGAGGGGCAACTGATTTTCACCAAGCTGCCCGAAGTGTTCTTCGTCGAGCTGAAGGTTGCGCTGTTTGCAGGCTTCATGGTGAGCTTTCCGGTGGTCGCCAACCAATTGTGGGCGTTTGTCGCGCCGGGGCTTTATGCACGTGAGAAGAAGGCGTTCCTGCCGTTCCTGCTTGCAACCCCGGTGCTGTTTTTGAGCGGCGCGGCGCTGGCCTATTTCGTCGTGATGCCGACCGCGTTCCGGTTCTTCCTTGGCTATGGCGGGGAGGCCGGGGGCTTGCAGGTGCAGGCCTTGCCGAGCGCGGGAGAATATCTCGGGCTGGTGATGCAGTTCATCCTTGCTTTCGGGATCACCTTCCTGTTGCCGGTGTTGCTGTTGCTGCTGCACCGTGCCGGGATCATCACCCGCGCGCAGATGGCAGGCGCGCGCCGCTATGTGATTGTCGGCATATTTGCCCTTGCCGCGATCGTTACGCCGCCCGATCCCGGTTCGCAGGTGATCCTCGCCCTGCCCTTGCTGCTGCTGTTCGAGATATCGCTCGTGCTGATGCGGCTGCAGGAAAAGGCCGTGGAAGGCGACAGGGCCGCGCGCGCAGCCGAGGAAGCGGAACAAAAGGCGGCGGCGGAGTAGCTTACTCGCCGCGCACCTTTACCCCGCCGATCCACACCTGCCGCACCCTGGTCTGGCGCAGTTCTTCGGGCGAGGCGAGCAGGGGGTCGCGGTCGACCAGCAGGAAATCCGCGCGCTCGCCGGGGATAAGGCGGCCAAAGCGTCCCTCGGCAAAGCCGGCATAGGCTGCATCGGAGGTAAACCCGGCAAAGGCCTGTTCGCGGCTGACGGTTTCCTGCGGAAACCAGCCGCCAAAGGGTTCGCCCGCCGCATCGGTGCGGCTGATCGCGGCAGCCATCCCGGCCCAGGGATCGGCGGGCTCCACCGGGGCATCGGAGCCGAAGGCGAGTCTGCCGCCGACCTTGAGGACAGAGCGCCACGGATAGGCGCCCTCCAGTCGTCCCGGCCCCAGACGTGCTTCTGCCATCAGCCGGTCGGAAGTCTGGTGGAGCGGCTGCATCGAAGCGATCACCCCGTGCTGGCCCATACGTGCGATGTCGGCAGGATCAATGATCTGTGCGTGTTCGATCCGCCAGCGCCGGTCGCCCTTGTAGCTTTCGGACAGTTCCTCGACCGCGCCCAGAACCTCGGCATTGGCAGCATCGCCGATCGCGTGGACGGCGGTCTGGAAATTGTCCATCGCCGCACGGCTCATCAGGTTCCTGAGCTGCGAAGGGCTGAGCAGCGGCAGGCCGCGGGTGCCATGTTCATCGGCATAGGGCTCTTTCAGGCTCGCCCCGCGCGATCCCAGCGCGCCGTCGAGGAACAGCTTGATCCCGCCCATCCGCAGTTTGTCGTCATAGAGCCAAGCCGTGGGCTCAGGCCCGGCCATCAGTTCGAGCGTATCGACCGAATCGGCATAGGACATGATGCGCACCTGCAGGCGCCCTGCGTCGCCCGCCCGCCGGAATGTCGTCCAGTCGGCGGGCTTGGTACCCATGTCGGCCACCGCGGTGACACCCTTGGCAAGCAGCACGTCCTGCGCGGCGGCAAACGCAAGATCGCGGTCTTCCGGGCGCGGGGCGGGGACGACCTTGCCGACCAGCGCAATGGCATTGTCGATGAATACGCCGGCCGGATTGCCCTTGGCATCGCGGATGATCCGCCCGCCTGCCGGATCGGGAGTCTTGGCGGTTACACCCGCAGTGGTTATGGCGAGCGTGTTGGCCCAGTTCGCGTGATTGTCGGCACGTTCGAGCCACACCGGGCGATCCGGCACGATGGCATCGAGCTCGGCCGCGGTCGGGAAGCGGCCGAGACCCCATTTCTCCTGATTCCACCCGCGCCCGAGAATCCAGGGCGGCCAGGATTCTCCTCGGCAAAGGCCTTGATCTTCGCCAGGGCGTCTTCGAGCGAGGTGGTGTCCGACAGGTCGAGTGTAAGCGCGGCAAAGCCGATGTCCATGACGTGGACGTGGGCATCGATCATGCCGGGGATCAGCACCTGCCCCTCGCCATCAAGGCGGTAATCGACCGGCGGGCGCGCCTCGCCGCGTTCGAGAATGCTCACGACCTTGCCATCCTCGTCGAACACGAGCCCGGTGAAGCGTTTGACTTTGCCTGTCGCATCGATCGTTACCCCGTCGACATTGTCGACCAGCGTATCGGCGAGAGCCGGGGCCGAAAGCGCAAACAGGGAAGCGACGGTCAAAACAGAAGCAAGAACGGGGCGCATGATGATCCTTGAAATCGGGCAGGGCAAAAGCTCAGAAGCCGGTGCCTATCGTCTTCGTGCAAGGATGCCAACTTTCAGCCGCACATGAAATCCTTTGGCACATTCAGCCCAAGCCTGATTGCCCTTGCGGCTGCAAGCGCCTAATCGGCGCGGCACTATGTCAATCCAGAGCGCATCTCTCAGCCCCAAGGGCGCCGCCGCCACCCCGGCCGACCTCACCCTCGACGACGTGCGGGCCGCAGCGGCGCGAATTGGCGGCGCGGTGGTCAACACGCCGATGATGCACTCGATCACTTTGTCCGAGATCACCGGCGCCGACATCTGGCTGAAGTTCGAGAACCTTCAGTTCACTGCCGCCTACAAGGAGCGCGGCGCATTGAACGCGCTGCTGCTCCTGACAGAAGAACAGCGCGCGCGCGGCGTGATTGCAGCCTCGGCGGGCAACCATTCGCAGGGCTTGTCATACCACGGCACAAGGCTGGGCGTGCCGGTCACCATCGTCATGCCCAAGCCGACACCGACCGTGAAGGTCATGCAGACCGAGAGCGTCGGCGGCACGGTTGTGCTGGAAGGCGAGACTTTCGATGAGGCCTATGCGCATGCCCGCAAGCTCGAAGGCGAGCTGGGTCTGACTTTCGTCCACCCTTTCGACGATCCCCACGTGGCGGCGGGCGCCGGAACGGTTGCGCTGGAAATGCTCGAAGTAAAGCCCGATCTCGATTGCATCGTCACGCCAATCGGTGGGGGCGGCTTGATTTCGGGCATGGCGACGGTCGCCAAGGCGCTCAACCCCGATATCGAAGTGGTCGGTGTGCAAGCGGGACTCTTCCCGTCGATGTTCGACCGCATCAAAGGTGCGAACCTGCCCTGCGGTGGAGACACGCTGGCCGAAGGGATCGCGGTCAAGGTGCCGGGCGATTTCACGGCGAAGGTGATTGCCGAGCGGGTCGACGACATCCTGCTGGTCGATGAACCGGCGCTGGAGAAGGCGGTCGCCTTGCTGCTCCAGATCGAAAAGACTGTCGTCGAAGGCGCCGGCGCGGCGGGACTGGCGGCGGTGCTCGGTAATCCCAAGCGGTTCGCGGGCAAATCGGTGGGCCTCGCGCTATGCGGCGGCAATATCGACACGCGCCTGCTCGCCAATGTGCTGCTGCGCGATCTCGCCCGGCAGGGCCGCCTGGCGCGGCTGCGGATCACCTTGCAGGATCGTCCCGGCGCACTGTTCAAGGTGATGCGCCTGTTCGACGAACACAACGTCAACATCATCGAAATCTATCACCAGCGCATCTTCACGACGCTCCCGGCGAAGGGCCTGATCACCGATATCGAATGCGAGGCCCGCGATGCCGAGCAGGTGGAACGGCTTGTCGAAGGGTTGCGCGCGCAGGGCTACACGGTGCAGCTCGTCGAACTCGGCTGATTTTCCGGCACAGTGTCGCAGGGGCGCAAAGGGCTGCACGCCCCTTTGCGCCATGATGGATGCATTTTTGCGGCGGGCCGTGCGCGGGCCTGCACAAATCGCGACTTTTTCATGGTTAAGGGACTTTTACCGGAACGATGGTGCGGGCATAAGATTTTCTTAACGTTTCAGCAGCGCGATTCATGCGCGAACAGGCAGGCCCCACCCGTGACGGCACCGATCCGCTTTCCCCGGTTCTTCGTGACAAGCCCAGCGCCATGTCCCTATCTGCCGGGCCGCAGCGAACGCAAGGTGTTTACAGAGCTGAAAGGGCCGCACGCCGATCAGTTGAACGAAGCACTCGGCCGCATCGGTTTTCGTCGCAGCCAGACTGTCGCCTACCGGCCTTCATGCCTCGACTGTCAGGCGTGTGTTTCGGTGCGGGTCGTGGCTGGACAGTTTGAGCCCTCGTCGACGCAGAAGCGCGATCTGAAGCGCAATTCCGATCTGATCGTCACGGAATGCCGCCCTTGGGCGACCGATGAACAATTCGCGCTGCTCGCCCGTTATCTCGGCGCGCGACACCCCGATGGCGGGATGTCGGCAATGGACGAGATGGATTATGCCGATATGATCGAGCACACGCCGGTCAGCAGCGTCGTTACCGAGTATCGCGAACCGGGACCGAACGGCAAGCCGGGGCGACTGGTGGGCGCCTGCCTGACCGATCGGCAGGGCGATGGGCTGTCGATGATCTATTCCTTCTACGAACCTGATCATCCCGGCCGCGCTGGCCTTGGCAGCTTCATCATCCTTGATCATATCCGCCGCGCGGCAGCCGAAGGATTGCCCTACGTCTATCTGGGCTATTGGGTCGAAGGCAGTCCGCGGATGCAATACAAGGTTCGCTATCGCCCGCTTGAGCGGCTGACCCGCGAGGGCTGGCAACGCATGGACCCGCAAGAACAGCATCGCCTGATTGCCGCCGCCACCGCGCCGCGGCGCGAACAGAGCGAAACCCTGGCCGGTGCGCGGGGCAAGGATGGCCAGCCTGTCAAGTTCACGGCCAGCTAGAACTGCCCGCACGCAGAGCTTTCTCACGCTCGGTCTCGCCATAGCCGCAGGATTGGGCCAGGGGACGCTGGCACTGAGCGCATCCCCGCTCGCCGCGCAGGCGCAGGCGGGCGATGCGGATGCGCCTGAACCTAAGGACGAGGCAACGTCAGAGGGGTTTGACGAGGCTTTCGGCTCTCCGCCCGGCGCCGAGCCTGAAGCGGAAGCCGATCTTGCGCCTGTCCCTGCACCCGTACCGCGTTCGCTCGACGAATTGATCCCGGCCGATGCCGTCACGAATCCCGAAGCCTGGGCCGCCGCCGGGGTATCCGATAGATCGCCTGCGCTGCCGACCTCCGATCTGCTGCCTGATGCCGCGCTGACCGGCCTTGAACCCTTTGCCGACGGACAGCCTTTCGCGCTTTCGCTTGATGCGACCTTTGCCGATTTCGCGCTCGACCTGCCCGAGCCGCTGCCTGCCGATCCCGAGGTTGAAGCCCTCGTCAGCATTACCGCGCCGCTGGGCGGTGAACTGCCGGAACTGGCGGAAACCCGGATCAGTTCGGCCCTTGTTCTGGCCCTGCCAGCCGCGCGCGAGAGCTTTCCCGAACAGCGCGAATTCATTGCCCGCTTCCGGGATCTTTCGACCTTGCAAGAGCTTGATGACGGCGAGGAATCCGCGCCCCAGGTCACAGCCCGCGCCAGAGCCGATGCCGAACTGCTGGGCGACATGCTGCGCACCTATGGCTATTATGATGGTGAGGTCGTGCGGCAATTGTCGGGCGGCCGCCGGGCCAGCAGCAATGGTGCCAGCGAAAGTGCAAGTGGCGGCGCAGGCAATGGTGCCGACGCCGCCGATGCGGAAGCTGCCGCAGTTGAACCAAGGGTGCGCTTCGATATCCTGCCGGGCAAACGCTATGCCTTCGGACGTATCGACCTCGGCGATCTTCCCACTTTGGCAGAACCTGACGCCAGCCGGCTTGTGGCGGCTTTCGACATCAAGCCGGGCGACCCGCTTTATGCCGACCGCATCATCGAACGCGAGATCGAGCTGCGCGTGGCGTTGGGTGAGACTGGCTATCCCTTTGCCAAGGTGGCCGAGCCGGAGCTGCTGATCGACCATGATCGGCAGGAGGGCGATCTTTCGCTCAATGTCCAGCCGGGCGGCAAGTACGTTTTTGGCGACGTGGTGAGCAGTGACCCGCGTTTCCTTTCGGGCCGTCACCTGTCGCGCATCGCCCGTTTTGATCAGGGTGATGTGTTCCAGCAGAGCCTTGAGACCGATCTGCGCCGGGCGGTGATTGCCACCGGGCTGGTGTCCAGCGTCACCGTCACCCCCGCGTGAAATCCGCAGCCCGCAGGATGGCGAGCCGGGTGAGGTTGCGCTGGATGTGGAATTCGATCGGGCGCCCTTGCGCACCATCGCAGGCGCGATCGGTTACGGCACCGAAGATGGCTTCAAGGTCGAAGGGCTGTGGGAGCATCGCAATCTGTTCCCGCCGGAGGGGGCGCTGCGGCTGCGCGGCATCCTCGGCACGCGCGAGGCGCTGGCGAGCGTGGGTGTTCGGCGCAACAATTTTCGCGGGCGCGATCAGGTGCTGAATGTCGATCTGTTCGCCAGCGATATCACCACGCTGGCGGTGGATTCGCGCGGGGGCGGGGTGCGCGCCACCTTCGAGAAGGTGTCGAACCTGCTGTTCCAGAAACCGTTGAGCTGGCAAGTTGGCGGCGAACTGGTTTTCACCGATGAACGCAACCGATTGGTGCGGACGGCTCCGGGCGGGCCGGCACCGCGTCGCAGCTTTCTCATCGGAGGACTTTTCGGCAGCGTGACGCTCGATGGCAGCGATGATCTGCTCGATCCGACCAGTGGTTATCGCGCCACGGCCTTTCTTGCGCCTGAAGTGTCGCGATCGGGCGGCACCGAAACCTTCTATCTGCGTGCGCAGGGCGATGCGAGCTATTACCAGTCTTTTGGTTCGACCACGCTGGCAGGGCGGGTTCGGGCGGCGACCATTCAGGGCGCGGCGGCCGATGATATCGCGCCCTCGCGGCGGATCTATTCCGGCGGCGGGGCGTCGGTGCGCGGCTATGGCTTTCAGGGGGTTGGTCCGCGCGATGCGGTGGGCAACCCGATCGGCGGGGCATCGCTCATCGAATTCGCACTCGAGGCGCGGATTGACACGCCGCTGTTCGATGGCGCGCTGGAAGTGGTTCCGTTCATTGACGCAGGTTCAGTCGCGCGCGGATCGGCCCCCGACTTTGGCGATATCCGCGTGGGTGCAGGGGTAGGGATCCGTTACAAGACCACCTTCGGCCCGATCCGTGTCGACGTCGCCACTCCGATCAATCCGACCCCCTTCGATAGTCCGGTGGTGGTCTATGTCAGTCTGGGACAAGCGTTCTGATGGCTGACGAGGCAGGCATTCCCGAGGCGGCTGCGCCGGCGCAGTCAAGCGCTCCTGTCAGCACCCGGCGGCGCTGGGGCAAGCGGCTGGGCTGGGCGCTTGCGCTGCTGCTCGCACCGTTCCTGTTCGCCGCTGCCTTCCTTGCGACCCCGATCGGCAAGCGCTTCATCGCTGACCAGATCGCCGCCATTGCGCCCGCCTCGGGCCTGCGTTTCAGCGTCGGGCGGATCGAGGGCGACATCTACGGCAAGGCGGTGCTGCGCAGCGTGGTGGTGAGCGATCCCAAGGGTGCCTTCCTGACCATCCCCGAAGTGCGGCTAGACTGGCGACCGCTGCACTGGCTGTGGAGCGGGCTCGATATCCGCGAGGTCACGACCCGGCGCGGGCGGCTGACCAGACTGCCCGAACTCCTCCCCGGCGATCCCGACGCGCCGCTCCTGCCCGATTTCGATATCCGCGTTGATCGGCTGGTGATCGATGACCTCGTGATCGCCAAGGGCGTTGCAACCGACAAGGACGAACGCGCCGACCTCTCTGCGCGGATCGATATCCGTGATGGCCGTGCACTGATCGACGCCAAGGCCAAGCTCGGCTCCCAGGATCGTATCAGTTTGCTCCTCGACGCCGAGCCGGACGGAGACCGCTTCGATATCGAAGGCGATTACCGTGCGCCAGCCGGCGGTGTCGTGGCAGGGTTGGCGGGCTTCGAGGCTGGCTATTCCGGGCGGATCGTTGGCGATGGCACATGGCGGCGCTGGCGCGGCGCGGCGGTGGCGCGGCGCCTGGGTGCAGCGGGGCGCGATGAGGCGCCAGTGGCAGCGTTCCGGATCAGCAATGATGCCGGACGTTACGGCGTGCTCGGGCAGGTGCGTCCCGGGTTTGACGACACCACCTTCGCCGGGCGGGTGCTGAGCGACAGGCTCTCGCTCGCCGCCAGTTTCAACCTCGAGCGCAGCGTTATCGAAGGGCGGGCAGCAGCGGTGACGGATGGGCTTCATCTGCGCGCTGGCGGCGTGGTCGATCTGGCTGACAAGGCGGTAGACGGCGCCCGCATAAGCCTCGATCTGCGCAATCCCGACCTGCTTGGCGAGAATATGCGGCTCGAAGGCGCGCAGCTTGCGGCCAATCTTGCTGGCGGCTTTGATGACCTGTCGATCAAGCACGAAATTGCGGTTGCGCGGCTCACCGTGGCTGGCGTGGTCGCCACAATGCTCCGGCAGGAAGGCAGCGCCCGGCTTGAGGGTGCTCGGCTGATCATGCCGCTGGCGCTGACAGCCGAACGTGTGACGACCGGCAATCCCCAGGCCGACCCTCGCCTTGTGGGGGGACGGGCTGACGGGCTGCTGACCTATGATCTGGCATCGCAGAAACTGGCGATTGATCGCGGGCAGGTCAGCTTTCCTGGTCTCACAGCCGAACTCAGCCTGCGCGGCGATATTCCCGCCGGCGCCTATGCGCTTGCAGGGCCACTGACCGTCAGCCGACTTGCGGTGGAGGGCGTGGGCGAGGTGACGGCCAAAGCCAAGTTTCTGGCCAAGTTCGGCCCTGCCGTCCCATGGAGCCTGCGCGCCAATCTTGCAGGCGAGGTCAGCCGCATCGCCAATGCCACGGTGATCAATCTTGCGGGCGAGCAGATCCGCTTCAAGGGCGAATTGGGCGCGGGCGCGGGCGAACCAGTGATCCTGCGCGAGACAATCATCACTGCCCCGCGCTTGACCGCCACGATCGACAGCAAGCTGGTGAGGAATGGCGCGACGGCGCGCACCGTTCTCGCAGGCGATGGGCGCCAGACGCAGTATGGCCCGTTCAGCTTCGAAGCCGAGATCAGCGGAGATGATGGCCCGCGCGCGGTGCTGGTGTTGGCCGATCCTCTGCCTGCCGCCGGGCTCAAGGATGTGCGCATTGCCCTCGCTCCGAGCGAGGCGGGCTTTGGTCTCGATGTGGCCGGGCAATCGCTGCTGGGCGCGTTCGACGGCGCGCTTGAACTGTTGCTGCCCGCCGATGCGCCGACCCGCGTGGCCATCAACCGGCTGGAAGTCTATCGCACCAATGTCACCGGCGAGGTGGTGCTGGGCGAGGCGGGCGCTTCGGGCGATCTGCGGCTGGCAGGCGGCGGCGTGAACGGCACGGCGACCTTCCGCCCCCAACCGGGCGGTGCGGTTGGTTTTGCCGTTGACCTGGCGGCGCGCAATGCGAGCTTCGGCGGCGAAACCCCAATCAGCATTACCCGCGCGGATATTGCCGCGACGGGCCGCTACGCCGAGGGTAATACCCGGATTGATGCCGATATCAGCGCTGCGGGCTTCGAATATGGCGCGCTCAGCCTTGCCAGCCTGACCGCGAAGGCCGCCATCGAGGATGGCCGCGGCACGGTCATAGGAAGCATCGCCGGACGCCGGGCCGATCGCTTCGCCGTCAATTTCGACGCGCAGGTTGCCCCCAGCCGCATCGCTGTTGCGGCGCGGGGACAATATGGCGGCGCCAACATTGCCATGCCGCGCCGCGCCGTTCTGACCGCGCGCGAGGAGGGTGGCTGGAGCCTTGCACCGACCCAGTTCGGCTATGCCAATGGTTACGCCATCGTCGATGGCACTTTCGGCGGGGACGAGACGGCGCTGCAGCTCAAGCTGGCGCGGATGCCGCTGCGCCTGCTTGATCTGGCGGGAGCGGATTTGGGCTTGGGCGGGCGGTTGTCAGGGATTGTCGATTATCGCCAGGAGGGCCGAAGCGCGCCAGAGGCTACGGCGAGGGTGCGGATCGATCGCTTCAGCCGCGCCGGGCTGGTGCTTTCTTCCAAGCCCGTCAACGTGCTCGGCGTGCTGGAGCTCGGGCCTGATCGGCTGACCGGCGCTGCGCGTCTGCTCGAAGGGAATGAGCGGCGCGGCGATGTATCGCTGCGCATCGTCGGGATGGCGCCCGATGGTGCGCTTTCGGAGCGGCTTGCCAACGGGCAGCTCGATGGACGGCTGGCGTTCGATGGAGCGGCTGAAACCCTGTGGCGGCTGGCTGCGATTGAGGCGTTTGATCTCAAGGGGCCGATCGCCATCGCCACCCGCGCCACCGGAACGCTGGGCGCGCCGCGTATCAACGGCACCTTGTCGAGCGACAACCTCACCGTCGCCAGCGCATTGAGCGGTACGCGGATCGACAATGTCGCCGCGCGCGGGCGCTTTGCCGGTTCGCGGCTGGAAATCACCCGCTTTGCAGGAGCGACACCGGGCGGCGGCACGATCATCGGCAGCAGTACGGTGGATCTGGCCGGGATCAGCGCGGAGCGCGGCCCGGCAATCGACCTGCGCGCGGCGGCCAAGGATGCCCGGTTGTTGGATGCCAACGGGCTTGAGGCGACCATAACCGGGCCGCTGCGGATCGTGTCCAACGGGATTGGCGGCACCATCGCGGGGCGCGTCACGATCAACCGCGCGCGCTGGGCGCTGGGGGTGGCGGCCGAGGACATGGCATTGCCGCGCATCGCCACGCGCGAAGTTGGCGGAGATCGCGCGTCGGGACGCACGCAGGCATCAGGCCGCGACGCGGCGTGGCGCTATCTTGTCAATGCTTCGGCTTCCAACCGGGTCGCGGTTGAAGGGATGGGGCTGGACAGCGAATGGGGCATCGACATCGCTCTGCGCGGCACAGTGGAAGACCCGCGCATCGGCGGCACCGCGCGGCTGGTTCGGGGTGATTACACCTTTGCCGGCACCCGTTTCGACCTCACCCGCGGGCGCATCCTGTTTGACGAGAACGAGCCGATCAACCCGCGGCTCGATATCCTTGCCGAAACCGCCCGCAACGGCACCAATGTCGATATTGCGATCACCGGCAATGCCATGTCGCCCGCGATCGCCTTTTCCAGCGATCCCGCCTTGCCCGAGGAGGAAATTCTGGCGCGGCTGCTGTTTGGCGGTTCGGTGACGTCGCTTTCCGCGACCGACGCGGTGCAATTGGCGGCGGCGCTGGCAGCCTTGCAAGGCGGGGGTGGGGGGCTCGACCCGATTGGCGAACTGCGCCGCTCGATCGGGCTCGATCAGTTGCGGATTATCAGCGCCGACCCCTTGATCGGGCGCGGCACCGGCATCGCCATCGGGAAGAACATCACCCGCAAGATCTATGCGGAGCTCGTGACCGACGGGCGCGGCTACAGCGCGACACAGGTCGAATACCGCATCACCAGTTGGCTGGCGCTGCTGGGCACGGTTTCAACCATCGGACGCGATTCAGTGCTGATGCAGGTCAGCCGGGATTATTAGAGCACTTTCTGACCATTCCGACCCGCCTTGACGGAGCCGATCCGGCCGCGCAGCCGCCGCAGGCGCGAACGTGCGCCCGCAGCGTCGCGCGCGCGAGGATCATGAACAGTAAAGTTCCGCTTCGGCAGCGCGGCGCCGCACCAGGCCCTTGAGCACGCGGCCGCCCGCGCGGTTCCAGCGCGCGAATTCGCGTGCAGCACCGGCGTGATCGCCTGCGATATGCTTTCTGGTGAGGGTAGCGCGGGCAATGGCCCCGGTGTTGTAGTGGAAGCTCACCAGCGCATCGAACTGGCAGGGCGTGGTGGGGGCCGTGCCGATCGCAGCTTCGACTTCGGCAGCGTAACGCCGCAGATCATCGGCAAGGCGGGCGTCGCACTGCGCCTGCGTCCAGCGTGTACCAGGGCCGATGCGACCGCCGTTGAAGAGGTCGCGTCCGGTCGCTCCCCAGCCGATGGTCCATGGCGCGGCTCCGGTGCCGGGGTCAGGATAGGCCTCGATCATGCCGTCGGTACGCAACCGGGCGCAGCCTTCGAAGCGCTTGATGAGCGCAACGCCCTGCGGGCCGATCGACCGCTGCTCTGATGGCGTTGCCGTGGATGTGACGGGCGCCGGCGTGCCGCTGTGCGCGGGCAGAGCCGCAAGTCGGCGCATCAGCGAAAGCAAGGGGGTGGCGGGCTGATAGGGCATGGCGTTGGCCTCCTTCTGGGCGTGAGGCCGGACGATTCAGCATGATCGGACGGAGTAGGAAAACGATTTCCTCGGCAAGGGTGACAAGAGTTCTTGACTGACAAGAGCTCTTGACTGTAAAGAGTTCTTGTCAGGGCCGTACTTGCAACAGCGTCTACGTGCAAAGATGCCTAAGAAGCGGATCGGAAGCCTCGTTGGAAAACCGTCTGAAGCACTATCGTGAGCTCAAGGGCTGGAGTCAGGGTGAACTGGCCCGTCGGCTCGGCGTTTCGCGGCAGACGGTCAATGCGGTCGAGACCGACAAGTATGACCCGTCTCTGCCCCTCGCCCTGCGCATGGCGCGGCTGTTTGAGGTCGCAGTGCCTGACCTGTTCATCGATCACTGGGAGCCTGAAGCATGATGAGCGAAATTGAGACCCCGCGCCCTCCGGTCAAGTGGCGCAAACTTGCGCTGCAGCTGACATCCGGTCTGATTGTCGGTGGCCTGGTCGGCTATGGCGTAGGCTATTTGGCTGGTGGCTATTTCGAAGCCCGGGGACTGGAGGATGTGCCGCTGTCGGTCGAGATCGCAGGGTTGGTGGCGGTCGTCTACCTGCTGATGGCGGGTGTGGTTCTTGCTGGATCGTTAAGCCCGTCGTTCGGTGCCAGAATCCTCAATGTCGAGGATGCCGACGAGGTGCGCGAGTTGCAGGCGCAGTTCGTCAATTCGGGGATAGCGATGCTGTTGTGGGGCTTCGCGCTCCTTGGCTTGGCATTGGCTGCACCTATCGGCCCCCTCACTGCGCCTTTGGCCTTGACGATATGTGCGGGCGGATTGCTGGGAGGCGTGTGGTTCGCGTGGAAGGCCTATCGCGCCGCCGATGAGCTGATGCTGGCAATGAACCTCGAAGCAGGGGCCATCACCTATGGGTTGGTGTTGCTGGTGCTCGGCGGCTGGGGGATGCTCGCGCATCTCGGATATGTGTCGGCGCCGTTACCGATCGATATCCTGACAGCCTGCTATGTACTGGTGATTGTCGCTGCCTACATCGCTATCGGTCGACGCGGTTTGCTCAAGGTTCGCTGACCAAGACCTCATCCAGCAAAAAGGGGCGCCCGCATTGCTGCGGGCGCCCCTTTTTTTGCCTTGTCGGCCGATCAGAAGCGGTAGGTCGCCGAGGCGCGGAACGCCCGTGCGTCAGCCGAATCGCGCCCGAAGGTGCTTTCGAAACCGATCCCGAACTGCACCGGTCCGCGACCGATCTGCGCCGACAGGCCGAGCTCGAACCAGTCGGTATCAGCCTGACCGATCACGAAGTTGGCACCCGGACCAGTGCCCTGCGTGAAGTTTGCCGCCAGCAGCTGCGGGCCGTTCTCGAATTCGTGCACATACTGCGCGGTCGCATTGATCTGCACGGCCTTGGCCTGGGTTTCGAAATCGAAGCCGGCGCGGGCCTGCTTGCTTTCGAACCGGTCGCGCTCAAGCGTCAGACCCAGCGTACCGCCGTTTTCGCGGATCGTGGTCAGATCGACGCTCGCATAGCGACCTTCGATGCCCGGAGAGATGGTCCCGATGCCGGTCTCGATGTCATAGGACAAGCCGATAGCACCCGAGATCAGCAGATCATCGCTCGAAGATTCGAGGGTTTGCGCAGCGCCCAGGAACTGCACGGAACGCTGGGTGTCGAAGCCCATGCTACCCATGCTGAACTGGGCATCGATCACCGGGCCATCGGTCAGCTTGTGACGCATGTAGAGCGATGCCGCATAGGTATCATTATCCACGCGCTGGCCAAGCGGAACGTCGGCTTCCAGAGTGCTGAAGTAACCCGAGATACCGATCATGGTATTGTCGCCCGGGTAGAACTCGACGCCACCCGACAGGTAGTAGCCCGAGAATTCGGTGTTGCGGGCGATGAACTGCCCGGCAATTTCGGCACCGGCGTCATAACCCGGCAGCGAGTCCGAATCCCCGGTCACAATCCCGCCGGCAAGGAACATGGCGACGTTTTCCGGCAGGTTGATTTCGACCATTTCGGTCTCTTCCGCGCCGCCCTGCAGCGCCATCACGTCGAGGCCCAGTGGCTGGCCCATCGGCGAGAGGCTCATCTGCGCAAGGTTCAGCGGAGCGCCCTTGACAGCGACCTTGCCTCCGGCCCGGCTCTTGTCCGCTTCACGCAGGCGGCCATCGATGAAGTTCTGGAGCAGGTTGATGCTCTGGCCCGAAAGCGAGCGCACCGCCTGCTCGTTCACCGGGGCAAGCGAGTTGAAGGTGTTGCGGATGGTGTCAACGCTCTGGAAATCGAGCGCATAGAGCCCGGTCAGAGCAGCGTTGGCGCGGTTCTGGTCGAACAGGTTGGCATAGGCCGACTGCACCGGGTTGTCGCGATCCACGACCGTGCCATAGCTCGCCGCGCGGATTTCCATCTGGACGCGATTGGCTTCGTAGATGAAGCTCTGGCTCAGAATCGGCGAGATGGTAGTGGCGGTGAAGGTCCCGGTCACGCCGCCGTCTGCGGTGAGAATGGTGAACCTACGGCCGTTGCCATTGACCTGCTGGCTGATGCCGATGCCGAGGCCGACCACACCGCCGACGTTGGCTTCGCCGGTAACGGCCAGACGGTCGGACTGTCCGGCAGCGTTGATGTCGGCTAGGAAAGTCGTGCCCGAGGACATTACCAGGTTGCCGTCAATGTTCAGCGTACCGATCGTTCCCATCGTGGCCGGCGAGAACACCCCGGCAACGCTGGTCACGAACGGCGCACGTACGGTGCCGGTGCCTTCGAGCATCCCGGAGAACAGGGTGTAATCGCCCACCGAGTTGATGGCACCGTTGACGTTCACCCGCCCACCGAACTGGTTGATGTCGATCAGCGAGGTCAGATTGCCCGCGCTCGCGACGGTCAGGCCGGCGTTGCCGCGCACGGTCAGCTTGTCGATGGTAACGGTGCTGCTCAGCGTGGTAGTGCCGTTCTGGCTCAGGGTGACATCGAAGTAACGCGGAGCCACGCCTTCGCCGATCACCGGATCGATATTGTTCGGCACAAAGCCGGTCGCACCGGGCAGGCCATTGGCCAGCGTCGGAGCAGGCAGACTCGGAGCCTGAGTTTGCGGCGCGTCTTCGGCGATTTCGACTTCGCCGTCGATGGCGATTTCTTCCGCGCCGCCACTGATCGCAATGTCTTCGACACCCGTGATCGCGATGTCCTCGACACCGCCGTTGATGGCCATCAGGTCATCGATCATGCCGTTGATCGCAATGTCCTGAACCGCGCCGAGCACGTTCGCTGTGCCCGGCAGTGCAGCCTCGACCGCCTCGACGCCGTCGCCGGCGCCCGGAAGCAGGTTCGAAAGGTCAGCCTCGCCGAGGTTGTTCGACACGGTCGCCGCAGGCGGCGGCGGAGTGAAGGTGCCTTCGGTTTCCCCGGTTCGAACGTCGGTGCAGAAATCGCCCGGCTGTTCGAACTCGATGCAGACGCCGCCCCAATCGCCCCCGGTGCCGCCCAGGCCGAGCTCGGGCGTGGTCGGAACGCCGTTGACGATCTGGCCGTTGGCGTCGATCACGCGGTAGGCCGGGTCAAGCAGCGTCACCCAGTGGTTGGCATCTTCCCAGTTGCCGTTACCGGCACGCGTGCCGACATAGCGGTAGGGGTTGTTCTCGGCGATGTACTGCCAGAACAGCGACAACGGCTGATAGAAGCTGGTGCTGCCGATCGCGCCAAAAGGCTGTGCGCCGAAGAAGCGCGAACCGCCCGAGAGCACGCCGATCACCAGATCTTCGTTGGTGAAGGTGTTGTTTTCCGCGCCAAGGATCAGCGGACCGCCCGAATCGCCTGGGCCGGTGGTACCTTCGTTGGGCAGCGCATCATCGCGGTGCGCGTTGATGTCGAACACGAAATTGCGGTTCTGCGAGTCGAAATCGAGTTGATAGAGGTTCTGCGTCAGCGAGTTCCCAGCACCGAACAGCACGGCGTTGCGATCCGACAGCGAAAGGAAGCCGCCGAGCATGTTTTCGGCTGCGCGGCGCCGGAAGTCGACCCCGAGGTTCGAGCCGGCTGTGGCACTGCCCGAGCGGCCGTAACCGACGATGTTGACGTGATAGCCGGTGCCGCGCACCGGATCGATGGCTTCAGGCGCGGGCAGGGTGCTGAACAGCAGCGCCCAGGTCGGGATGCCGACAGCCGGGGTGTCAAGGCTGGCGAGCGCAATGTCGGCTTCGATGAAGCCGAGCGCGGCCGGGTTCTGCACCGAACGGGCATCCCAGAAGATGCGGTTGATGTTGAACACGCTCAGCGCGGCATTGGTCTGGCTGTTCGCGAACCATGACTGGATGCCGGGAAGGGCATTGACGTTGAACGACACCGCTGCGCGGACCTGGGTGCCGTCATAGGCGGTTTCGGGCCGGGTGTTCACGCAGTGTGCGGCGAACAGCACGGTCCGCGGATTGATCAGCGTGCCGGTGCAGATGCCGATGCCGCCCTGACCGGGAACGTTGGTCACGATCATGCCGACGCCGCGATAGACATCGTCATTGTCGACGATGTCAGCAGGGGTCTTTGTTTCGTTGGGAACCACTGCAAGCGCGGGAGTTGCGGCGGCGGCAGCCGCGAGAGCAAGGGTGGCCGAGCCGGCCAGCAGGCCGCGGCGACGGAAATGGTCGATGTTCATGAAGGCCCTCTGTCTGTATTGTTCTTGAACGTCACGGGACGGTCATGGGTGATACCGTAACGCGTGAAAACGTCGTGACAATTCGAAAAAATCGAACCACGTCGGGTTTTTTCTGACCGTGGCGCGATAGCCTCAGCGCAGCACCAGAAAGGCCGTGTATCCGGCATAGATTGCCGCGAGCAACGCGCCTTCTGCGCGCGACAAGCGCCAACCGCTACGTAGTTGCACGATCAGCAAGGCCGTCACGCCAAGCATCACCCAGATGTCAAACCGGGCAATCTCGGCGGGGACTTCGATTGGGTGGATCATCGCGGTCAGGCCGAGAATGCCGCACAGGTTGTAGATGTTGGAACCCACGACATTGCCGAGAGCGACGTCCCCATGCTTGCGTATGACTGCGACAACGCAGGCGATCAGTTCAGGCAAGGAGGTGCCGATTGCCACCACGGTGAGGCCGATGACGCTTTCGGAGACACCCGCTGCACTGGCGAGAACCTTCGCTCCGTCAACCAGCCAGCCCGCGCCGAAGATTGCTGCGGCCAGTCCGGCGATGATCATCCCGCCCAGCACCACGGGGGCGGTGTCAGCCGGCACCGGGCGATCTTCGGCTTCGTGTTCGTGGCGCAAGGCTTCTGCATCGTGTGCGGCGCTCTCCGACTTGTAGGCCCACCACAGGTAGGCCACGAGTGCGGTTACCAGCAGGAGGCCATAGGCAAAGCCGATGACACCGACCATCACGGCGCCTGTCGCAAGCAGGGCCGTGCCTCCCAGTGCCAGCGAGTCCCGCTTGAATGCGGCGGGGTTGACGCTGATCGGCACAATCAACGCGGAAATACCGAGGATCAACAGGATGTTGGCGATGTTCGAGCCCACGACGTTGCCGATCGCGATGCCCGGCGATCCGCTCAGTGCCGCCTGCACGCTGGTTGCAAGCTCGGGCATGGAGGTACCGAAGCCCACGATCGTCAGCCCGGCCAGCAATGGGGAAATTCCGAGCCGGGTCGCCATGCCGACTGCGCCGCGCACCAGCAACTCACCACCCAGAGCGAGCAGAACAAGGCCACCGGCAACAAGCAACAGCGATTCGGTCATGGTATTCCTGCAAAATTGAGGCTTGGTCGGGGTTCTATCGATCTGGCTGCCCAAGGTGAAGTCAACAGTCCGCCTTGGATTGCGTCCCATGCAACCCGATGATATTTTTCTTCCCGGGAGGGTCGCGCATTCAAGGGGGGGTGAATGAGCGCAACGCATTGGGATCGACGTTCGGTGCTGCACGGTGGCGCGGGCATGATCGGGGCTTTGGCAGCAAGTGGTCTTGCCGCAGGCCCTGCCCAAGCTGCTGACAGCATGGTGCCGCTGGCCGGCATGAACATGAAAAACTATCATCAGGTGATGGCCAAGATTCTCGCGCGCTCGACGCGGATCGCGGTGCCATCCTACCGGTTCGGACTGGTGATGCGCAACGGTATGGGCGCGAGCAGTGGGCAGGGCTCGACCAAGGTCGATCTCACTGCTGATCTTGTCGGTGTCGATGTAGCGATGATGCGACAGATTGCCCATCTGGCGTTCAGCGATTTCATCGAGCGGCTTCGTGCTACCGGGCGTACGGTGCTCGGCTGGAACGAGATTTCTGCGAGCGAGGGGTTCAAGAAGCTCGATCCCACGCCTGATCCCTTTCTGAAGAAACCCTTTGCGGATTCGCGCACCGTCGCTGTGGTGAGCCCGGAATATCTGCCGCTTTTGACGATAGGGCCTGAAGCGCCCCTGTCCGACCGTTCGCCATTCAATCTTGGCAATGCCCGCGCGCTGAACGCCATGTCGGCGGCGCTCAAGTGCGTGGTCGTCATCCCCAGCCTCGTCATGGACTTCGCAGCACTGACCGGCAGTGGCCATTCGACCTATGGCGGCGGCGCGAATGTCGGCATTCAGCCTGGCCTGTTCCTTGTGCCGTTGTTCACACACTGCAATTTCTTTCACGCCAAGATCGCACTGGCTGGAGACATGGCACGGGTCATACTCGAGGACCGGGTGGCTGTGGGTCAGGCGGGGCAGCTGGTGCAGACCGGCAGCTTCAACAACAACGCCGAGATCGAGCAGTGGAACGCCTACGTCCGTTCCAACGCCTGGTGGACAGAGCCGAACATGGTCGCTCCTTCGCGTCCGACCTTTGGTTACAACTATTCGACCTACCAGTACCGGGTCGATCCCGCACTTTTGCAGGCCGCCGCGCTCGATGCTGCGCGGGCTACGCACGCGCTTTACATGGGGGTGATCAATGCCAATCCTGCGGCTTAGCCTTGTCGCGGCGCTCCTCGCGTTCACGGACCCTGCCAGCGCACAGACCAACCCGCTTGAGGGCGACACGCGCGCGCCACAGGCCGCAATCGCTGTCGATCCATCGGGCGCTCTGATCATCCCGGCTGAGGCGCGAGGGAAGCTTCTGCCGGATCAGGACAATGCCGCCACCGGCGGTGTCGCCTTTACCGACGAGGAGGGGTGGTACCGCTTCACCATGCCGAATGGCGGCACGATCGGGATGGTCGGCCCGATGCGCTCCTTCACCTTCGAGGCGGGTACGCTCGAGACCACATGCGCCGCGCAGCGCATCCCGGGGGGCGATTTCGCCGAGTTCCCGATGAGCCAGATCCAGGCTGAGATCGAATCGATCTACCCCGCCTTCGACCAGATCATCACCACGCTTGGCTTCGCGATCGATGCGCGCAAGACAATGCTGCTTGATTATGCCGGGCAGCGCACCGCCGTACCGTTCAAGATCCTCGCCTGGGACGCGCATGATGCCGATGGCGTAAGGGCCACCTGGGCGATCATGCCCGCACCTTCGGGAGTTCTGCTGTTCGCCTGTTCGGCCGAGGGGGGATTTGGGCACAACCGCGAGGTGATCCAGCGCTATCTGCGGATCGGATCGGGGATGACGGCCAAGCCCAAGTAAAGCGAAGGCCCGCAAGAGCATCGCTCCTGCGGGCCTCCGCAATTATGGCTGGCGATGGCCTGCGGCTGCTGACAGCAGGCCTCGCAAACCGATTACATCGAATAGTACATGTCGAATTCGACCGGGCACGGGGTGGTTTCGGTGCGGATCACCTCTTCCCACTTGAGCTCGCAATAGGCCTCGATCTGGTCCTTGGTGAACACGTCGCCCTTCAGCAGGAAGTCGTGATCGGCGGCCAGCGCGTCAAGCGCCTCACGCAAGCTGCCGCACACGGTCGGCACTTCGGCGAGTTCGGCCGGCGGCAAATCGTAGAGGTTCTTGTCCATCGCGTCGCCCGGGTGGATCTTGTTCTCGATCCCGTCGAGACCCGCCATCAGCAGCGCCGCATAGGCGAGGTAGGGGTTGGCCATCGCATCGGGGAAACGGAATTCGACACGCTTGGCCTTCTCGCCCGCACCATAGGGGATGCGGCACGAGGCCGAGCGGTTGCGGGCCGAATAGGCCAGCAGCACCGGCGCTTCAAAGCCCGGCACCAGACGCTTGTAGCTGTTGGTGGTCGGGTTGGTGAAGGCATTCAGGGCCTTGGCGTGCTTGATGACGCCGCCGATGTAGTAAAGGCACATTTCCGACAGGCCGGCATATTCGTTGCCCGCAAACATCGGCTTGCCGTCTTTCCAGATCGACATGTGCGTGTGCATGCCGCTGCCGTTGTCCGCCTTGATCGGCTTGGGCATGAAGGTCGCGGTCTTGCCGTAGGCATGGGCGACCTGATGCACGACATACTTGTAGATCTGCATGCGGTCGGCGGTCTGGACGAGGGTGCCGAAGGTCAGGCCCAGTTCGTGCTGGGCAGCGGCAACTTCGTGGTGATGCTTGTCGCAGGGCAGGCCCATTTCGAGCATGGTGGTGACCATCTCGGCGCGGATGTCCACGGCGCTGTCCACCGGTGCGACCGGGAAATAGCCGCCCTTGGCGCGCGGGCGGTGGCCCATGTTGCCGTTTTCGTATTCCTTGCTGGTGTTGCCCGGCAGTTCGATATCGTCGATCGCGAAGCCCGATCCGGCATAGCCGTCTTCGAAGCGCACATCGTCGAACATGAAGAATTCTGCTTCCGGCCCGACATAGACGGTGTCACCGATGCCGGTCGACTTGAGGTAGGCCTCGGCGCGCTTGGCAGTGGTGCGCGGATCGCGGCTGTACCAGTCGCCGGTCGAAGGCTCGACGATGTCGCAGTTGATGATCAGCATCGGGGTGGCGCTGAACGGGTCGATCCACGTCTCGGTCAGATCGGGCTTCAGGATCATGTCGGATTCGTTGATCACCTTCCAGCCGGCGATCGAGGAGCCGTCGAACATCAGGCCGTCTTCAAGCTCGTCCTCGCCCATGACGCTGGCGACCATGGTCAGGTGCTGCCACTTGCCCTTGGGATCGGTGAAACGCAGGTCGACCCATTCGATTTCCTCGTCCTTGATCAGCTTCAGGACGTCTTTTGCTTTCGACATTTTGGTATTGCCTCCGGGTATTGTCTTGGCCGGCTCGCCGGTCTGGCGGGCGGGAGAGGGTGAAAAATCAGATGGCGTCGTCGTTTGTCTCGCCAGTGCGGATCCTGAGGGCGCTTTCGATCGCGGTCACAAATATCTTGCCGTCGCCGATCCGGCCGGTCTGCGCAGCGGCTGCGATCGCCTCGACCACCCGTTCGGCCTGATCGTCGGCGACGACCACTTCGAGCTTCACCTTGGGCAGGAAGTCGACGACGTATTCGGCGCCGCGATAGAGTTCGGTATGGCCCTTCTGGCGGCCGAAACCCTTGGCTTCGGTCACAGTGATGCCGGACACGCCGATTTCGTGCAGCGCCTCCTTCACCTCATCGAGCTTGAAGGGTTTGATGATCGCTTCGATCTTTTTCACGTCGTCCCCGTCCGCGCCTGGCTGGTTGCTGACCGAAATCTAAACAAGAATCGTGCCAAGCTTTAAGGTGGTGGCTGTGAACGATCCTTGCCGCTTGAAGACTCAAGGGTGAAGATGTCTTTCGCCGATGGGGTGCGATTAGCAAGATTATGGTGCGCTGCGCAATGGCTGCACAGCATCTGATCGGGGCTTGCCTAAAATTTAAGCAGCGCCGAGCCGAAGGCCCGTGGTTTCGGGCAGGCCGCACATGATGTTGAGGTTCTGGATCGCAGCGCCGGACGCGCCCTTGCCGAGGTTGTCGAGGTGGGCGACGAGGCGCGCCTGCGTGCCGTCTGCGTTCGCGTAGACATGAAGCGTCATGCCGTCACCACCTTCGACATCCTGCCGCAGGATCATTTCACTGTAGCGGGTTTCGACCACGACTATGATCGCGCTGCCTTGGTAGAACGCCGTCAGATGCTGGGCGAGTTGTTCTGGCCGACCCGCACGGGGCATCGCTTCAAGCGGCAGGGGAACATCGACCAACATTCCCCGGAAAGTCGGCACCACAGCTGGCGAAAACACCGGCGCGAAGGCGAGACCGGCATAGGCCTGCATTTCCGGCAGGTGCTTGTGACCGAGCTGCAGGCCATAGGCGCGAAAAGCGATGCCGGGATGCCCTTCGAGGTTCTCGAACTGCTCAAACCGCTCGATCAACGCATTGCCGCCGCCCGAATAGCCGCTGACCGCGTTGACGGTGTAGGGCCAGTCGGCTGGCAGCAGTCCCTCTCGCACCAGCGGAGCGACCAGTGCGAGGAAACCTGTGGGATAGCACCCCGGATTGCTTACGAAACGGGCATTGGCGATCGTCTCGCGCCCGATGATCTCGGGAAAGCCATAGGTCCACCCCTCGGCCACACGATGCGCGCTTGAGGCGTCGATGAGGCGGGTGCCTGCGCTTTCGGCGAGCTGCACCGCCTCTTTCGCGGCCTCGTCCGGCAGGCACAGGATCGCGATGTCGGCGGCGTGAAGCGCATCGCGGCGGGCAGCTTCGTCCTTGCGCTGGGCATCGTCGAGCACCAGCAATTCGAACTCGTCGCGCCCCTGCAAACGCTCGCGGATCTCAAGGCCGGTCGTACCCGCAGCCCCGTCGATGAATAGCCGGATCGCCACCGCTTCAGCCTTCGGGGGGCGCGAGTTCGCTCGCCCGGCACCAGCCCGCAGGCCCGTGCGGCCCAGGACAGCCCCACACCCATTCGCCTGCGACATCAAGCAGTTCGAACCGGCTCCCGGCGGGAAGCTGCGCGAACACCTCGGCATCGTCGCGCGGGTTGAGTCGGAGGCCTGCGCCCTCGGCACCGACAGCGTGAGCATGGGGGATGACGTAATGCGCCGCGAGATGGCTCCCCGCCAGCGCCATATGCGCCAGATCGCCGCGCAAGGGCAGGCTGCCGGGCGCGGGTTTTTCGACCGGGCCTTTCAGACCCAGCACGCCCTCGGGGACGGCATAATCGGTAGGGTTGCGCGTCGCGCCGCTCATCTGCGTTCCGTTGGCCTTCTCAGGTGACGCGCGCGATCTCTCCCCAGAGCGCGGCGTGGCAGGCCCGTTAGCGGCAAGCGGCGCGCTCGGCAAGCTTAGCTGCCGTAGCGGGAGCGGATAGCGTGCCACGCGCCGCGCAACCCCAGTCCGCGTCCGCCCCTCGCCCGACCTGGCTTGCTGGTCGGTGACCATGCGAAAGTGTCGTAATGCACCCAGTCCACCCCCTCTCCCACGAAGCGGTCGAGGAACAGGCCGGCGACGCTCGCGCCAGCAAGGCTGTCCACCCCTCTCCCACGAAGCGGTCGAGGAACAGGCCGGCGACGCTCGCGCCAGCAAAGGGACTGCTGGCCGAGTTCGCCATGTCGGCCACGTCGGAATTGAGGTATTCGCGGTAGGCTTCGTGCAAGGGCAGGCGCCAGGCAGCATCATCGGCTGCCTTACCGGCGGCCAGAAATGCCTCGGCAGTCTCGTCCCGGCGAGCGAATAGGGCAGGGAGATCGGGGCCGAGCGCAACCCGCGCCGCGCCGGTCAACGTAGCGAAATCGACGATCAGATCGGGGTTTTCCTCCGAAGCACGGGTCAGCGCGTCACCGAGGATCAGCCGCCCTTCTGCGTCGGTATTGTCGATCTCGACCGTCACACCCTTGCGGCTCTTGAGCACATCGCCCGGACGGAACGCTCCGCCGGAAATCGCATTTTCCACTGCTGGAACAAGCAGATGGAGCCGCACTTTCAGCCGCGCGCCCATCACCAGCCCGGCCAATGCCAGCGCATGCGCTGCGCCGCCCATGTCTTTCTTCATCAACCGCATGCCGCTGCCCGGCTTGATGTTGAGGCCCCCGCTGTCGAAGCACACCCCCTTGCCGACCACCGCCAGCACCGGGTGGGTCGGATCGCCCCAGGTGAGGTGCATCAACCGCGGCGCATGGTGCCTGGCGGCGGCGCGGCCGACGGCATGGATCATCGGGTAGTCCTGTTCGAGGGCATCGCCCCGTACCACCGTCAGCTCGGCCTTGTGCGCCTTGACGAGGCGTTCGCACTCGGCCTCAAGGGTGGCCGGCCCCATGTCTTCAGGCGGTGAATTGACCAGATCGCGCAGCAGGATTTCTGCTTCCGCTTCAGCCACTTGTCCATCAATCTGCGCAACCTGCGCGGTCAGCAGCACGCGCGGGCCAGCGCCTTTGTCCTCGCTCTTGTAGCGGTTGAAGCGATATTGCCCCGTCACCCAGCCGAACATCGCCGGGCCGGGGTCTCCGGCGGCGAGACGATAGACCCCCTCGGGCAGTTCCTCGGCAAGCTTGGCAAGGCACCAGCTCGACAGGCTTTCGGGGTTCGCCACCCCGCTGACCACGAACCATGAATCCCCTTCGGGAACAATGGCATATTGGTAGCCGCTGCCATCAAACTTCTGCCCTGCGAGCACCGCGCGCTGGCCAGCCGAAAGCCCCTTGGCAAAGGCTTCGAAGCCGTCCTTGTTCACAAGATGAATGGCGATGGCGTCTTCGCCGCGGTCCGGGCGGATCAGTGCTTTGGGTTCGGTCATGCCTGTTCCATAATCGCCGCAAGCCGGATGTCACCAGCAGATTCGTCGAGGGAGCCAAACGCCGATGAAAGCCGCAATGTTTCATGTGAAACGGCCCGCGAGCAGGGGTCTGGCGGGGGTCAGGCAAGGGGCAAGCACGGGCCAAGCCCGCGCAAGCGCCATGCTGGCGCGGGCGGCGACGGGTCTGGCCTGCGTGCTGATCGCGGCCTGTTCCTCGCCCGAGGAGACCGCCGCCGGAACCGGCTCTGCCCCTTCGCACACCACTGCCGAAGCGGCCGCACCCCCACCTGCCGCTTCCGCCTTCAGCGACAATGCCAATCAAGGCGAAGCATCCCGCGAGTTCGCCTACAGCTGGCCCGCCGAGGCTGCCGCCATCCCCGCACTGGCCGCGCAGCTCACCGCCGAGCGCGACCGGCTGCTCGCCGAACAGAAGGCCGAATGGGCCGAGGCGCTCGCCGAATTCGCAGGGGAAGACTGTGTCGCCTGCACCAATCGCGCGTTCGAGAAGAGCTGGGAGGTGGTCGCCAACCTGCCGCGCTACCTTTCGCTCTCGGCCAGCTTCTACGCCTATACCGGCGGCGCGCATGGCAATGGCGCCTTCGATGCGCTGGTGTGGGATCGCGAGGCCGGGGCCGGGCTTGATCCCAAGGCGATGTTCCGTTCCCAGGCCGCCTTGCAGGACGCTCTTGGCGCGGCGTGGTGCAAGGCGCTGAAGGCCGAAAAGATCAAGCGCTTCGAAGGGGAAGAGGTCGACGACAGCTTTTTCCCCTGTCCGCCGATTGCCGATCTGACCGTTCTGCTGGGATCATCCGACCGCAAGGCCTTCAACCGCATCGGATTGATCGCCGCGCCTTACGTCGCCGGTTCCTATGCCGAAGGGGCGTATGAAGTGACGCTGCCGGTGACTGCCAAGGTGATCGACGCGGTCAGGCCCGAATATCGGGACGCCTTCGCGCTGCCGAAGTAGCTTTTTGCCGCGCCGGTCGCTATGTGAGCGCCATGCACGAATATCAACTCGTTGACGGCGATCAGACCGTCTACCGCGACGGCACGATCAAGCTCCACACCGCTGAGGGCTTTGAAGGCATGCGCAAGGCCGGGCGCCTCGCCGCCGAAATCCTCGATGCCTGCGCCGATCTGGTGAAGCCGGGCGTGACCACCGCCAGTATCGACGATGCCGTGCGCTGCATGATGCTCGATGCCGGCGCGATCCCCGCAACGCTCGGCTATCGCGGCTATGCGCACAGCTGCTGCATTTCGATCAACCATGTGATCTGTCACGGCATTCCGGGCGACAAGGTGCTGAAGGATGGGGACATTCTCAACATCGACGTGACGCCCTTGGTCGACGGCTGGCACGGCGATACCAGCCGGATGTTCTACGCGGGCGAGCCCTCGCTGAAGGCGAGGAAGCTCGTCGAGGTGACCTATGAATGTCTGATGCTCGGCATCGCCGCGGCACAGCCCGGCGCGCGGCTGGGCGATATCGGCGCGGCGATCGAAGCCCACGCCAACCAGTTCCGGTATGGCGTGGTGCGCGAGTTCTGCGGGCACGGCTTGGGCCGGTTGTTCCACGACGCGCCCGAAGTGGTCCACGCTGCCAAGGCCGGCACGGGGCCGGAGCTGAAGCCGGGGATGTTCTTCACCATCGAGCCGATGATCAACCTCGGCAAGCCCTGGGCCAAGGTGCTGGGCGACGGCTGGACCGCGGTGACGCGCGACAAGTCGCTCTCCGCGCAGTTCGAGCACTCGATTGCGATTACCGAGACGGGGAACGAGATTTTCACCAAGAGCCCGACGGGGCGGGATTGCCCGCCTTACGTTTAGGTTTTTCGCACGCCCCTCCGGGCGCGCGATCCTCGCTCGACGGGCAGCAAAGCTGCCCCCGCTGCGGGCGGGCGGTCGCCCTTGCGGCCCTGCGGGCCGACTTACCCTCTTTCGTCATCCCGGACTTGATCCGGGATCCAGCTTCTATTGCAACTGCCTTGGCTACTAATCAGCGTTGATTATCATCACTTTGGTAAACGGAGGTGGGTATGCCGAAGGCTCAGTGGCGTCCGAATTGGTTTGCTCTTACCGCAGTTGTCGCGCTCGGCGCTTGCTCCAGCGGGGCCAACGATTTCGACTATCGCTTCAGCGATGAGGATCGTGATGAGATCGCTGATCTGGCAGCAGACGTTTGCTACGACACGGTGTCGGAACATGAAAAAATAAGCGAATTAGAAGCCCGAATTGCCGACCTAGAGGCGCGATTAGGACAGTAGGCAGCGGGGCCCCGGCTCAAGGCCGGGGAGGCGAGGTCGCAAGCGCCTACAAAAACAACACCGCCAGCACCGCGCTCATCACCACCACCAGCCCCACCGAAAACCCCAGCATCGCCAGCACCGGCCGCGTCACCCGCCCGTGCAGCACCCAGTCATACCCTGCCGACACCAGCACCGTAATCGGCACCTGCACCGCAATCGCGACCGGATCGGGCAGGCCCAGCACCTGCACCACGCGGGCATAGGCGGGGGTCATCAGCGCCAGCGTCGCGATCAGCATGGCTTGCCGGTGCGCGGCAGTGTCGCGCGCCCTCGCGAAGTGCAGCGCGGCGAAGTATAGGGGCACGAAGGTCGCAAAAGCGGCGATATTCACCACCGTCACCTCCGGGCGGCCCAACTCCTGCCCGATCCGCCAGGCAATGACCCCGCCGCTCACCAGCATCGCAGCCACGAGCGCGATCGAGGCGCGGCCCGTCGCGCGGTGGGCCGCCAGTTTGAACCGCGCCGCAAGAAAGCTCTGTGTGGCGAGCAGGGTCAGCCAGGCAATCATGCTGACAGCGTGGAACACCACAATCGGCGTGTAGCGGGCCTGCACCTCGGGATGGGCAATCGCCTTCAGTCCGAAGGCAAACAGCGTGAAGCCCAAGAGCCCCAGCGCGATATTGCCCATCAAGGTGTTGGCGCGGGTGTGGCTTTCGGGGGCTCTCACTCAGTTCTCTCTCGCGGCGCGGATTGCGGCCCCGGCGGCGAAAGGCGCGATTGCGACCAGCCCGAGGCTTATCGCACCAACGAAGCCGAGGCTGATGTGATCCTGACGGGCGAGCGCACCTGCACCGAAAATCAGGATCGGCAGGGCGAGCGGGATCAGCAGCAGGCCGGACAGCGCCGCGCCCGCCCTCAGCGACGCGGTGAGCGCGGCGATCATCAGGCCGATGGCGGCCAGCCCCGGCGTGCCCGCCAACAGGCCTAGCAGGAGGATCGAGAAGCTCTCCCCCTCGATCTTGAGCAAGGCAGCGGCGGGGAAAGTCGCCAGCAGCAGCGGCGGGCCGAAGCTGAGCCAGTGGGCCAGCAGGCGCACCGCCATCATCGCCTCTTCGGCCAGCCCACGCAGTTTCAACTGATCGAAGAAGCCGAGGTCGATGTCCCGCGCCACCAGTTTCTCCAGCGGCAGGATCGCCGCCAGCAGCGCCGCGATCCAAACCACGCCGCCGCCCGTCTTGGCGAGGATGTTGGCGTCCGGCCCGACCGCAAAGGGGAACAGCATGGCCACCGCGACGAAGAACACCACGGGAAGTGCGGCACCACTTCCCGTGAACGGGAAGAACTGCGCCAGATCGCGTTTGAGCAGCGCGAGGATCATGCGAAATCCTCCTCTGGCGCAGGCGCGAAGTCCTCGATCGCAAAGGCGGTCATCCCCGGCACATCCAGCGGCTGGTGCGAGGCGACGAGCGCAATCCCGCCGGTTTCGCAATGTTCGCGCACAAGCGCGCTGACGAGGGTTTGCGAGGCGGTGTCGAGGCCGGACAGGGGCTCGTCCAGCAACCACACGGGCGCTGCCTGCCCCAGCACGCGGGCCAGCGCGGCGCGCTTTTTCTGGCCGGTGGAAAGATAGCGCACCGGCACCTCGGCCAGCGCATCGAGCCTCAGGCGCGCCATGATCACCGCCGCTGCGTCAACGCCGTCCAGCGCGAACCACAACGCCAGTGCGCGGGCGAGCGGCAAGTCGGGATCAAGCCCGGTTCGCTCGTCCAGCAACGCCAGCGCGCCGTCCCGCCGCATCTCTCCGGCATAGGGCATGGTCAGCCCCGCGGCGGCGCGGATCAGCGTCGTCTTGCCCGCGCCGTTCGCGCCCGTGACATGGCACGCCGCGCCCGCTTCGAGCCGGAACGACAGCCGCCGGAACAGCAGCCGCTCGCCCCGGCGGCAGGCGAGGTTGTCGGCGATCAGCGAAGGGCTTGAGGCTTGCATTGGACCCAAGCGTTAGGGAAAAGGGCGCGCGCAAACAAGCGACCCCAAGCAAGGATGCCCCCAATGCCCGTGCCCGAACTGACCGCCGAGGAAGTGCAGCAACTGCTCAGCCAGCACCCGCAGTGGGAGCTGGCGCGCGAAGGCAAGGCGATTACGCGCACCTTCCAGTTCGGGGATTTCTCCGAGGCCTGGGGCTTCATGTCGCGCGTCGCCCTGCTGGCCGAGGCGCAGGATCACCACCCCGAATGGTTCAACGTCTACGCCAAGGTCGAAGTCACGCTGACCACCCATGACGCGGGTGACGCAGGTGGCTTGTCCAGCCGCGACGCAACACTGGCGCGCAGCATTGACGAGATTGTCGCTGGATAGTTGCACAAAAACGGCCCGGAGGGCCTCAAGGCCAACCGGCCGCCCCAGCGAAGCGCGCGTCAGCGCGTGTGAGCGAGGATTTCGCACGCCGGAAGGCGTGCGGACAAATTACTGCCCCAGGGGCCGCAGGCTGTTCCTGAGCTGCTTCCTCACCTTGCCCGGCATCCAGCGCTTGGCGAAAGCCATGCGCTTGGCGGTCGGGCCGACGAAGTAATCGAGCTTCGTGCCGTGCACCGCGTCCCAGATCGCTTCGGCGACGCGTTCCACTGGCGTGATCTCCAGCCCGGCGGCCTTCACCCGCTCGCGGATCGCCTCGTTCGACTTGCGGTTGCCGGTGCCGTTCAGAAGCGGGGTCTCAATAAAGCCGGGGCATACCGAGGCAACCGTGATCCCGTCGCCCACCCATTCGGCATCGAGGCTTTCGGAGACCGCGCGCACGCCGAACTTGGTGGCGCAATAGACGCTCATCCCGGCGCTCCCCGCGATCCCGGCGGCGCTGGCGATGTTGACCAACGCCGATCCGGGGCCGGTCTTCTGAAGGTAGGGATAGACCGCCTGCGCGCCATACAGCACGCCCTTCAGATTGATGTCGAGGCAGCGGTCGATTTCCTCCGGGTCAAGCTCGCTCAGCGATCCCCCGGTGCCGATCCCGGCATTGTTGACCAGCGCATCGATCCGGCCACCCGCCGCCGCCGCGAATTCCGCCAGCGCCGAATCCCAGCGCGCCCGGTCGCGCACGTCGAGACGGCCCGCCCACTTGGCCTCGCCCGCGATGGCCCCGAGGGTTTCTGCCATCCCGGCCTCGTTGATATCGGCTACCCCGACGAACCAGCCGCGCGCAGCAAAGTGCAACGCCGCCGCCCGCCCGATGCCGGAACCCCCGCCGGTGATGAAGATGCTGCGCTGTGCCACTGTTTGATCCCCTCTCGATTGCTATTTGCAACCTTCCTAGAGCGCACGAGCAGGCTTGTCAGCAGGCTTGTCGCGGCAACTCACAGTGCCGGATTGGCGTAGAAGTGCCAGGTGAAGATCGCCATCGCCCCGCGCTGCGGCGACCATGGTTCGGCAAGCTGGCGGGTCGCTTTCTCGGCGGGGCGTTCTTCCAGCCCCAGCAGCCGCTTCACCCCTTCCTGCACGGCGAGGTCGCCCGCCGGCCAGATGTCGGCGCGCCCTTCGGCGAACAGCAGATAAATTTCCGCAGACCAGCGGCCGATGCCCTTGATCCGGGTAAGCAGGGCAATCGCCTCCTCGTCGCTCGCCGGCAGGCTGTCGAAATCCACCTCGCCTGCCGCGACCAACTCGCACAGACTCCGGGCATAGCCCTGCTTCTGCCGGGAAAGCCCGCAGGCGCGCAAACTGTCGTAATCGCGCGTCAGCAGGCAGGCGGGGGTGAAATCCGGCCCCAGTTCCGCCTCCAGCTTACACCACATCGAAGCCGCCGCCGCGACCGAGACCTGCTGGCCGACGATGGTGCGCAGCATGGTCTTGTAGCCACGCTGCCGGATGCGCGGCTCGGGATAGCCGATGCGCGCCAGTTCCAGCGCCAGCCGCGGCTCGCGCGCCGCCAGCGAATCCAGATCACCGCGCAATTTTTCGGCTGAAAGCCCCACTGCCACTTTCCTTAACTTGCCTTGGCCCCAAGAGTGTCTTAGCAGCGCGGCTGCACTCTCCCAGCGCAGGGTCTTGCGCGCAATAGCCGAAAAGGAACTCCGATCCATGCCCAGACTGGTCGTCACCAACCGCGAAGGCGAAACCAGCGAGATCAGCGTCGATGACGGCCTGACTGTGATGGAAGCGATCCGCGACAATGGCTTTGACGAGCTGCTGGCGCTGTGCGGCGGGTGCTGTTCCTGCGCGACGTGCCATATTCATGTGGACCCCGCCTTTGCCGACAAGCTGCCCAAGATGAGCGAGGACGAGGACGATCTGCTCGAATCCTCCGATCACCGCGTGGCCACCAGCCGCCTGTCGTGCCAGATCCCGCTGACCGCCGAGCTTGATGGCCTGCACGTCACGATTGCGCCGGAAGATTGAGGCAACGGGGCGGGGCGCGCAATGGACGCTGACCTCGCCCGGTTTCTGCGTGACGAGTTGGGCCATGCTCCCGAAGCCGGGGCAGGGCCTTGGCCAGAGAGCTGGAACGTGCGCGGCCCGGTGTGGCTGTGGCAAGGGAGCGATGGTGCTCCGACCAAGGGCGCGTGGTATTTCCTCACCATCGACGGCGAAACGGCGCAGGCAATCCGTGCGGGCGCAGTGAACGCTGCGGCGTGGGGATCGGTCTATGTCGAGGCCACGGTTGGCGGCACGACATGGCGCACTTCGCTGTTTCCCTCAAAGGCGCACGGCGGCTGGCTGCTGCCGTTGAAGGCAGCGGTGCGGAAGGCGGAAAAGATCGTGGACGGCACTGAGGTCGAGGCTGTGCTGGTGCTTGCCTGACGGACTTCGTCGTTGCGGGTAGCATCCCAAGCGCCTAATTCACCCTGCATGAACATCACCCGGCCCTTTGGCGATACGCTCGCCCTGATCGGCAATACCCCGCTGGTGCGGCTGGCTGGCCCCAGCGCAGCGGCAGGCTGCGACATTTACGGCAAGTGCGAATTCGCCAACCCCGGCTCCTCGGTGAAGGACCGCGCGGCGCTGTGGATCATCCGCGATGCCGAGGCGAGCGGCGCGCTCCAGCCGGGCGGAACGGTGGTCGAAGGCACGGCGGGCAATACCGGGATTGGTATCGCGCTGGTCGCCAATGCGCGCGGTTACAAGACCATCATCGTCATGCCCGACAATCAGTCGAAGGAGAAAATGGACACGCTCCGGGCGCTGGGCGCGGAGCTGGTGCTGGTGCCGCCGACCAAGTTTGCCGACGCGGGCCACTTCGTTCACACCTCGCGCCGCCTGGCTGAAGAAACGCCCGGTGCGGTGTGGGCCAACCAGTTCGACAACATCGCCAACCGCCGCGCCCATATCGAGGGCACCGCGCCCGAAATCTGGGAGCAGCTGGGCGGGCGCGTCGACGGCTTCACCTGCGCGGCAGGCACCGGGGGGACGATCGCGGGCGTGGGCCTTGGCCTCAAGGCCTTGGACGAGAACATCCGCATCGCGCTCACCGATCCGCACGGCGCGGCGCTTTACAATTACTACGCCCATGGCGAACTGCGGGCCGAGGGGTCGTCGGTCGCGGAAGGGATCGGGCAGGGGCGCATCACCGCCAATCTCGATGGCGCGATGATCGACACCCAGTATCGCATCAGCGACGAGGAGGGCCTGCATTGGGTCGCGCGGTTGTTGCGGGACGAAGGCCTGTGCCTTGGCCTGTCATCGGGCATCAATGTCGCGGGCGCGGTGGCGCTGGGCAAGGAACTGGTCGCGGAAGGCCACCCCAATCCGCAGGTGGTGACGATCCTGTGCGACACGGGCTTCCGCTATCTTTCGACGCTGTACAATGCCGAATGGCTGGCGGCCAAGGGCCTGCCGGTGTTCGAATGGCTCAAGCAGCCGGCAGGAGCCTCGGCGTGAAAGGCCTGCCGCTGATCGAGCGTTTGCGCCGGATGAACCAGCGCAGCCTGTTCGGTGAGGCCGCTACCTCTGCCCTGCCGGAAGGCGAGACGGAGGACGCGGGCGCGGCTGGTACCTTGCGGACCGAGTCATTGCAGCGCGTGCAGGTAGGGCTGTTCGGGATCGCGGCGATGGTGTTCCTGGTCGGGCTGGCGAGCGTGATTGGCGGGCAGGCCGACCGCATCGAGGAACTCGCCGTGCCCGAAGCCGCCCCCACGACCGAGCCAAGCGTGGCACCCACGCAGGCCAACCCGCTTGCCGATGCGGGCGTGGTGCCGGATATCGTTGCCGAACCAAGCCCGTCGCCTGCCTTGCCGCCGCTCGATCTGCCGCCGCCGCGTCCGGCGGGAACCGGCAATGCCTCGCCGCAGCCCTAGCATCGCCCGGACGGTGGTGCTTGCGGTCCTGCTTGCCGCAGCGATCGCTCCGGCGATGAGCGGGTGCAGCGCCGCGCCTGAACAGCCGTCCGGTGGTTCAGGGGAGCGCGAGCGGCTCGGGCTGATGACCAGTCTCCCGCTCTATTGGCCGCTTGATGCGGCGTTCGGCGATCTGGCGGTGGGTGAGGCCGATATGCCCTGGCAGCGTGCGGCGCTGGAAGGCGCCTATGTGCTTGAGCCGCTCGACACGCTCTCACCCATTCCCGCGCTGTCCCCCGATGCGCCCGACACCGATCCGCTGGCGGGCCTCGATCGGCTGGCGGTGATCCAGCCGCGCGGGCTTTCGCCTGCCGACAATGTCGCGCTGGATGGCTGGGTGCGGGCAGGGGGGCGATTGCTGCTGGCGCTCGATCCGGCGCTGACCGGGGAGTATGATTTGCCGCTGGGCGATCCGCGCCGCCCGGTCGATACTGCGCTGATCCCGCCGGTGGTGGCCCGCTGGGGCCTTGCGGTGCGCTTTGACGAGGCGCAGGAACTTGCCGTGGTCCGGCAGGCGTTGGCTGAGGCTGCGCTCCCGCTGGCGCTGGCGGGCGAGATAGCCATCCTCGATCCGTCGGCGGCTGACTGCACGGTGCTGGCAGGCGGCGCGGCGGCGCGCTGTGCGGTAGGCCGGGGGCAAGTCACCCTGATCGCCGATGCCGCGATTTTCGAGCATCCCGAACTCGCCGGAGAGAGCGCCGCAGACTTGCGCGCCGTGGTTGCGGAGGCCTTGCGCTGAGCGCCGCGGGAAAATGCGGGAAAGGCAGGACTCGGAGTCGCGCCGATCCGGGGAAACTACGGGATTGCACCGATATGGTGGCAGTTTTTCAGCGATTTATTGACCCTTTGGGTGAGCTTGGTGAACAGACGTCAATCCAAAAATATACGTAAAATCAAATTTATACCAAGTTTTCCCGCAAAATCCCCGAAAAATCCCTTTTCTCCCGGGGTCTTCGACTATAAGACCGGAGTCCATCAGACATGCCTGTATGTCTCGCGCCGTGCCTGTGGGGGTCGGCGCACCGTGCCGCACGCGTGCGGCCGGGACGGGGAGGGCGTGTCCGGGGGAATTGAGTGCGGCATGTCGCGGAACGCCAGGAGGGCGCGCCGCGAGGGGATAGAGGGGACCGCAGGCACGTGTCTGCTTTTGGAGGATATAACGGCCAAGCTTACTCGCCTGCGGGCGAGAAGGGTCGCTTTGTCCTTCCGCCCGAGTTCCGCAAGGCGGTCAAGGAAAGCTCCGGCGGCAACCGCACCTTGTGCCTTGCATCGCATGGCAAGTTTGATTGCCTGATCGGTTTCGGCCTGTCGCGCCGGGAACAGCTCAACGCGCAGCTCGATCGCGAGGAGGAGCGGGCGATCCGCCTGGGTGATGCGAACTTCGACCGTGATGTGCGCGCTGGCCAGCTGTTCGGCTTTTCGCAACTGCCCTTCGATGACAGCGGCCGCTTTGTCATGCCCGAGCATCTGCGCGGTCTGGGGAAGGTGGGCGAGGGGCTGTACTTCCACGCGGCGGGCGATTTCTTCTTCGTCTGGGCGCCGGAAGAACTGCTGCGCATGGGGCCTGAATGGAAAAGCGCGCAGGCCGCCTGCCAGACGCTGATGGCCGCTGCCCGGAAAGGGGGGGCAGCATGACCGATGCGCCCCACATTCCGGTGCTGCTTGACGAAGTGATCGCCGCGATTGCCCCGCGCCCCGGCATGACCATCGTCGATGCCACCTTCGGTGCGGGCGGCTATACCACCGCGCTGCTGGAGGCAGGCGCGCGCGTTCACGCCTTCGACCGCGATCCCGATGCGATCACCGCAGGGCAGGCGTTGGTGGCGCGTTTCGACGGGCGGCTGGTGCTGCACCCGGCGCGCTTTTCGGCGATGCGCGCGCAGCTTGCTGCGATCGGCGTCGAGAGCGTCGATGCGGTGGTGATGGATATTGGCGTCTCCTCGATGCAGCTCGATCAAGGCGAGCGGGGCTTTGCCTTCATGCATGACGGCCCGCTCGACATGCGCATGAGCATGGCTGGCGAAAGTGCGGCGGATTTCCTCAACACCGCTGATGAAGGCGCCATTGCCGATGTGCTCTACAATTACGGCGAGGAACGCCAGTCGCGCCGGGTGGCCCGCGCGATCGTTGCTGCGCGCCCGCTGGCAACCACCGGCGATCTTGCCCGCGTGGTGCGCCGGGCTCTGGGTCACAAGCCCCATGACAAGAAAGACCCCGCGACCCGCACCTTTCAGGCGGTGCGCATCCATGTAAATGACGAGCTGGGCGAGCTGGAAGCCGGGCTGGCTGCTGCCGAGGCGTTGCTGACAACAGGCGGCGTGCTGGCTGTTGTCAGCTTTCACAGTCTTGAAGACCGGATCGTGAAGCAGTTTCTCAAGTCAGCCAGCGGGGCAGGCCGCGCAGTCTCGCGCCACCTGCCCGGTGAAATTCCCGGCCCTGCACCGACTTTTGCGCAGGTCTCCAAGGCGATCCGCCCGACCGAAGCCGAAATCCTGCGCAATCCCCGCGCCCGTTCGTCCACCTTGCGCCATGCGATCCGCACCGGTGCGCCGCCAAGGAGCCTCGCTGCATGATGAACCCCTCAAAGGCCCGTTCGCTCGGCTGGGTTGCCGTGCTGGCGATCTGTTTTGCGCTGGTGATGGCGCTGAGCTTCAAGGTTCACGCGGTCAAGAGCGAGGTGTTGCTGGCCGAACGTCAGCTGATTTCGCTCAAGCGCGAGACGATGCTGCTGGAGACCGAATTCCAGACCCGCGCCAGCCAGCGGCAACTGGCGGCCTGGAACTCGGTCGAATTCGGCTATTCCGCTCCGCGCGCTGGCCAGTTTCTTGATGGCGAACGTCAGCTTGCCAGCCTTGGCCAGCAGCGTGATCCCAATGCGCCTGCGCCGATCCGCCTAGCGCGGGCCGACAGTGCCGATCCTGCCGCTGTCGCCAAGGAGGCGCCGCCGATGCGCTCGCCGATATCGGGGCTACCGTCACGCTCGCGTCTGCGGATAGCGAAAAGGATGCCGGTGCGGTGTTCGCGCAGGCCTTCGGCGATTTCCTGATCGAGGCCTCGCCCATCCGTCCGGCGCGGGCCGAGACGCCATCTGCGCCGGGCAAGATCGCTGCGGCCCAGGGGCTCGGCGAATGAATACTCTGGCTGCCCGCGCAGCCGCCATCCCCTCGATCCCCGCCGGCCGCGTGCGCAGCGTAAACCTGCGGGCGCAATGGCTGCTGACCGCGCGCCTCAGAGTGCTGTGGCTGCTGGGCGGATTTGTCGCAGTGGCGCTGGTGGCGCTGCTGCGGATCACTTCGCTCGGGCTTGCGGGACAGGCGCTGGAACGCACCAGTCTTGAAGAGGCCCTGCTGCCCCCGCGCGGCGAGATCACCGACCGTAATGGTGCAGCGTTGGCGCGGGCCTTCCCGGCCTATGCCCTGTGGTTCGACCCCAAGGCGATGGGCGATGACGGCGCGCCGCTGGTCCACGGCCCCGAACAGGTCGCGCGCGAACTGAAGGCGATCTTCCCCGATATTGATGAGGCGCGCATGGCGCGTCGCCTTGCCTCGGGAAAGCCGGGCTACCTGCGCCGCCGGATTCTGCCGGAAGAAGCCAACAAGGTTTTCGCGCTGGGCGAAATTGCGCTGGAGATCCCGCGTGAGACTGATCGCTATTATCCGCAAGGCACGCTGGCTGCGCACGTGCTGGGCTATGTCGCCGAAGGGCAGGGCGGGCAGCTGGGCATGGAGCAGGTGCTTGACGAAAGGCTGAGCCACCCCACCAAGCGGGTCGAGCCGGTGGCGCTCTCGCTTGATCTGAGGGTTCAGGGCGCGCTTGAGGATGAACTGCGCAAGGGGATGCTGGCGACCAACGCGATCGGCGCGGCGGGTATCGTGCTTGATGTCGATACGGGCGAGGTGATGGCGCTGGCGAGCCTGCCCGAATTCGATCCCAACACCGCCGGCGCGAGCGGCGCGACCAATGTGTTCAACCGCGTTACCAACGGGGTTTACGAACTTGGTTCCACCTTCAAGCCGCTGAGCGTTGCGGCTGCAATCGATGCTGGTGTGGTGCGCGATCTGGGCAAGGCCTGGGATGCCAGCCCGGTGCAGGTCGGACGGCGCACGATCAAGGACATGAAGCCCAAGGGCGCGACCCTGAATGTGCCGCAGGCGCTGGTCTATTCCTCCAACACCGTCACCGCGCGGGTCGCCGATGCACTGGGGCCGGAACGTCTGCGCCGCACCATGATTGATCTGGGGATGGACAGCCGCCCCTACATCGAACTGCCCGCACGCGGCTATCCGATCTGGCCCAAGGGACAATGGAGCCGCGTCACCAACATGACCGTCAGCTATGGCCACGGGCTCGCCGTCACCCCGCTGCATCTGGCAAGCGGCTATGCAGCGATGGTCAATGGCGGGATCTGGCGTCCGGCGACGCTGATGAAACTTGATCCCAAGGATGCGCCGCGCGGACGGCGGGTGTTCAAGGAATCGACCTCGCACCGGATGCGCCAGATGCTGCGCATGATCTCGCTTTATGGCACTGGCAAGCTGGCCGATGCGCCCGGTTACCGTGTGGGCGGCAAGACCGGATCGGCCGAGAAGGCCAACCGCGGGGGCTATGCCAAGACCTCGCTGGTATCGTCCTTCGCGGCGGCCTTCCCGCTCGATGCGCCGCGCTATGTCGTGGTGATCGTGCTGGACGAACCCAAAGGCACGGCAGCATCGAGCTTCCAGCGCACGGCGGGTTATACGGCTGCGCCAGTGGTCGGCAAGCTGGTGCCGCGTATCGGTCCGATGCTGGGCGTGCAGCCCGACGAAAGCCGCGATGTCGACATTTCCGACCTGCGCTATCTGGTGGACAAGCACTGATGCGGCTGGCGCACCTTCTGGAGCAGGCCGGGATCGCGGCGGCAGGGGCGGGCGATCAGACCGTCACCGGCTTTGCCATCGATCACCGCAAGGTCGCCCCCGGAACCATCTTCGGCGCCTTTCAAGGTGTCAGTTTCAATGGCGAGGACTACATCCGCCCCGCCATTGCCGCGGGCGCGGTTGCCGTCGTCGCCCGCCCTGAAGCCCGCGTCGACGGCGTGCCCCACATTGCCGACGTCACCCCTCGACGCGCCTTTGCACGCCTCGCCGCGGGCTTCTTTTCTCCCTATCCGGCCACCATCGTTGCGGTGACCGGGACCAACGGCAAGACTTCTACCGTCGAGATGACCCGCCAGATCTGGCGCATGGCGGGCGAGCGCGCGGCAAGCATCGGGACGCTGGGCGTGACGACGCCGGACGGCAGCGTATCGACCGGGCTGACCACGCCCGACATCGTCACCTTCCTTGGCAACATGGCGGGCCTCGCGCGCGAAGGCGTGACCCATGTGGCCTATGAGGCATCGAGCCATGGTCTCGATCAGTATCGCAATGAAGGCCTGACGGTTGCGGCGAGCGCCTTCACCAATTTCAGCCGCGATCACCTCGACTATCACGGCACGATGGAGGCCTATTTCGCGGCCAAGATGCGGCTGTTCACCGAAGTGGTCGCGCCCGGCAGTCCGGCGATCATCCATGACGCGGGCGATGGTTCGGAATGGACGGCCAAAGCGATTGCACAGGCAAAGTCGCGCGGGCTTGATGTGCGCACGGTGGGCGAGGGCGGGAGTTTCCTCAAGCTGATTGCACGCGAACCCGGCCAGTTGGGACAGGTTCTTCAGATCGAATATCAAGACGAGATGCGGAAGGTAGGCCTGCCGCTGATCGGGGCCTATCAGGCGGCCAATGCGCTGGTCGCGGCAGGGCTGGCGATGGCAACCGGTGTTCCGGCCTCTGCCACCTTCGACGCCCTGACGCGCCTGCAACCCGTGCGCGGACGGCTGGAGCGCGCCGCGCTCAATCAGGCCGGCGCGCCTGCCTATGTTGATTACGCCCACACGCCCGACGCGCTGGAAGCCGCTATCGCCGCGCTGCGCCCGCACGTCGCCTCTGGCGGTCGTCTGATCGTGGTGTTCGGCGCGGGCGGAGACCGGGACGCGGGCAAGCGTCCGCAGATGGGCGCAGTCGCCGCGCGTGCGGCCGATATCGCCATAGTCACCGATGACAATCCGCGCAGCGAAGACCCCGCCGCCATCCGCGCCGCGATCATGGCGGGCGCAGGCGCGAATACCCGCGAAATCGGGGATCGCCGCAAGGCCATTGCCGCCGCAATTGGGGAAGCAGGGGCAAGCGACATTGTGCTCATCGCCGGGAAAGGCCACGAGCAAGGGCAAATCTTCGGGTCAGGAGACACCATGCGGATCGAAGCTTTCGACGATGTCGAAGTGGCGCGCGAATGCGCCGGAGGGGCTTGCTGATGAACGCGCCCCTGTCTCACCCGATGCTTCACCAGTGGCCCGTCGCCGCTCGCGATGCCCTCCCGCTGGCGCTGTGGAACGCCGCCGAGATCGAAGCGGCAACCGGCGGAATCGCCAGCCATGACTTTCAGGCTGCGGGGGTCGAAATGGACTCGCGCGACGTAAAGCCGGGTGATGTGTTCGTGGCGTTGAAGGGCGAGGCGATGGATGGGCATCGCTTCATCCCCGCCGCCTTCGCCAAGGGCGCGGTCGCAGCCATCGTCGACCGGCCGGTCGATTATCCGCACGTGCTGGTGAAGGACACCGCGCAGGCGCTGCATGATCTGGCTCATTTCGCGCGTGACCGTGCGGTTGATGCGGTGCGGATCGGGATCACGGGTTCGGTCGGCAAGACCGGGATGAAGGAGGCGATCTTCGCCTGCCTCGACCGCGCCAGCCGGGGTGCGGCGCATCGTTCGGTGCGCAGCTACAACAATCATGTCGGCGTGCCGCTGTCGCTGGCGCGCATGCCTGCGAGGGCGAAATTCGGCGTGTTCGAAATGGGGATGAACCACCGCCATGAAATCGCGCCGCTGGCCGCGCATGTGCGTCCCCACGTCGCGCTGATCACCACCATCGCGCCTGCCCATATCGAGAACCTCGGCAGCCTTGAGGCGATTGCCGATGAAAAGTCGGAAATCTTCACCGGCCTCGTAGCCGGCGGGGTGGCGGTCATTCCGGCGGACAGCGAGTGGGCCGAACGGATGATCGGCCACGCGCGGGCGCTTGGTGCGCAGATCGTGACCTTCGGCCGGAGCGAAGGCGCGGACGTGCGCTTGCTCGATGCGATTCCGGCGGCGGGCGGTGGTTCGCTGGTGACGGCTGACCTTGGCGACCGGCGCATTTGCTACACCATTGCCGAGCCGGGCGAGCATTGGATCGTCAATTCGCTGGGCGTCATGGCCGCCGTGCGCGCCGCCGGAGGCGATCTGGCGAGTGCAGGGCTGGCGCTGGCTGAGATGGGCGGACTGAAGGGCCGCGGCGCGCGTCACACGATCACGCTCCCCCAAGGCGGCACCGCGCTGCTGATCGACGAAAGCTACAATGCCAACCCGGCTTCGATGCGCGCGACACTGAAGGCTCTGGCAGCGACGCCCGCCGTGCGCCGCATCGCGGTGCTGGGCAGCATGAAGGAACTCGGCGACTTTGCCGATGCCTTCCACCGCCAGCTTGCCGAACCGCTGATTGAGGCGGACGTAAGCCATGCCATTCTCGTCGGGTCTGAGATGCAGGCGTTGGCCGAGGAACTTGGCGCCTGCGAACTGGGGAAAGTTGCGAGCGGTTCGCTTGGCAAGGGGCCAAGCTTCGCTCATTGCCAAAGTCCGGACGAGGCGATTGCGATGCTCGGGCAATTCGGCCTGACGCAAGGGGACGCGGTGCTGGTCAAGGGTTCCAATTCGGTCGGTCTGGGCCGGCTGGTTGCACACTTTACCGACACCGCCCGCACGGCAGGCTGAGGGCCAAGGCATAAGGCGCAAAGGACGCCAAAGGACGATTTCATGCTCTACCTGCTTGCCGAGTGGCTTGGCTTTGAAGGCATCCTCAATCTGGTTCGCTACCAGAGCTTCCGGGCAGGCGCGACGCTGATGACAGCGCTGATCATCGGTCTGTTGATCGGTGAGCGGTTCATCAACTTCCTGCGCGTGCGCCAGGGCAAGGGCCAGCCGATCCGCGAGGACGGGCCGCAGACCCACCTTGCCAAGCGCGGCACGCCGACGATGGGCGGCCTGTTGATCCTGACCGCGCTGACCTGCGCCATGCTGCTGTGGATGGATCTGACCAGCCCCTTCGTGTGGGCCTGCCTTGCCGTGACCATCGGCTTTGGCTTCATCGGCTTTCTCGACGATTACGACAAGGTTTCCAAGAACAGCCATGCAGGCGTGCCGGGAAGGGTGCGGCTGGGGCTGGAATTCGTGGTGGCAGGGATCGCGGCGTGGATCATCGTGAGCGAGATCAACACCAACCTCTACCTGCCCTTTCTTACTGGCGTGAGCATTCCGCTGGGGCCGGCCTATTATGTCTTTGCCGCCTTCGTGATCGTGGGCGCGGGCAATGCGGTCAACCTGACGGATGGGCTGGATGGCCTTGCGATCATGCCGGTGATCATAGCGGCAGGCACCTTCGCGATCATCGCCTATCTGGTCGGGCGCGCGGACTTCAGCGCCTATCTCGGTATTCCGCACGTGCCGGGCGCGGGCGAGCTGGCGATCTTCTGCGCGGCGATCATGGGGGCAGGGCTTGCCTTCCTGTGGTTCAACGCGCCGCCTGCCGCTGTGTTCATGGGCGACACCGGGTCGCTGGCACTGGGCGGGGCGCTGGGCGCAATCGCCGTGGCGTCGCACCATGAAGTCGTGCTGGCGATTGTCGGCGGGCTGTTCGTGCTCGAAGCGGTCAGCGTTATCGTGCAGGTGTTCTGGTTCAAGCGCACCGGCAAGCGGGTGTTCCGCATGGCCCCGATCCACCACCATTTCGAGCAGCTCGGCTGGAGCGAGAGCAAGGTCGTTATCCGGTTCTGGATCATTGCCATCGTGCTGGCGCTGATCGGGCTTTCCACCCTGAAGCTGAGGTAGGCTGCGGCACGTGATCACCTCCCCCGCCTTTGCCGGAAAACGCTACGCGGTGCTCGGCCTCGCGCGTTCGGGCGCGGCAGCGGCTGAGGCACTTCTGGCAAGCGGGGCGCAGGTTGCGGCATGGGACAGGCAACCGCACGCGCGTGAACCGTTTGAAGGGCGCTGCCAGCTGATCGATCCGCTGGAACTCGATCTTTCCGGCTTTGCCGGCGTGGTCGTGTCGCCCGGTGTGCCGCTCAACAGCCACCCGATCGGGCCGCATGTGTGGCAATATGGCCTGCCGGTGATCGGCGATATCGAACTCTTCGCTTCCGCCCGCGCCAGCTTGCCGCCGCACAAGGTGGTCGGCATCACCGGAACCAACGGCAAGTCGACCACCACCGCGCTGGTTCATCACATCCTCCAGACGGCGGGCGTGGCGAGCGTCATGGGCGGCAATATCGGCGATCCGATCCTGGGACAGCAGCCCTTGCCCGAAGGGGGCGTCTATGTGCTCGAACTGTCGAGCTTCCAGATCGACCTCACCTTCACGCTCGATTGCGACGTCGCGGCGCTGACCAACATCACTCCGGATCATCTTGATCGCTATGCGGGGTTCGAAGCCTATGCGGCATCGAAGGAGCGCCTGTTCCAGATGCAGGCGAGCGGGGTGGCGGTGATCTGCACCGAGGATGATCCGACCTGCGCGATTGCCGAAGGGCTGGAGACCGCAGGCAAAGCGCTGGTGCGGGTCAAGACGGCCGATCTTGACGCAGCCGGGCTGGCAGCAGGGCGATCACCCTCGCTCGCCGGGCCGCACAATGCCCAGAACGCGGCCGTGGCGGTGGCGATTTGCCGTCAGCTGGGGCTGAGCGATGAACAGATTGCCGCAGGCCTCGCCTCCTATCGCGGGTTGCCGCACCGGATGGAGCGGGTGTGCGAGGCTGGGGGGGTTGTCTATATCAACGACAGCAAGGCGACCAACGCTGCCTCCGCCGCCCCCGCACTCGCGGCCTTTCCTCCCGATCCGGCGGTCAATGACGGCGCGCCCCGCATCCACTGGATCGTCGGAGGCCTGCCCAAGGAGGACGGGCTGGGTGCCTGTGCCGATCACCTCGGCAATGTCGCAGTCGCCTATACCGTGGGTGAGGCCGGGCCGATGTTTGCAAGCCATCTCGAAGGGCAGGTCAAGGTCGAACGCTGCGAGCTCATCAGCGAGGCGGTGCGGCGTGCCGCCGACGCTGCACAGCCGGGAGAGGTCGTTCTGCTGTCTCCCGCCTGCGCGTCCTACGACCAGTTCCGCGATTACGAAAAGCGCGGCCATCACTTCCGCCAGATGGTGGGTGTGATTACGGGATGCGACACGGGCCTTGATGCCGAAAGCCGGAGCATCCTGCCATGACCGCGCCCGCCTATACCCCCGTCCCGCGCGGCTCCGGCAAATATCTGCCCCCGGTTCCGGTGCAGCGCCGCTGGCGTGACGAAGTGCGGATCTGGTGGCGCGAGATCGACAAGGTGCTGCTTGGCCTCATCGTGCTGCTGATGGGGATCGGCCTGTTGGCGGTTGCCGCTGCCTCGCCCGCCAGCGCTGACCAGCTTTCCACCGCCAAGGTGACGCTTGACGAATTCATGTTCTTCAAGCGCCATGTCGTGTTCCAGCTGATGGGCCTTGGCCTGATGATCGGCCTCAGTTTTCTTGACCGGGATCAGGCGCGCAGGCTTGGCATTCTTGTTGGCGCGGTGATGCTGGCGCTGCTGTTTGTGGTGCCTTTCATCGGTGAGGAAAAGAACGGCGCGCGGCGCTGGATCAATGTCGGGATGAGCCTTCAGCCCTCGGAATTTCTGAAGCCCGGCTTCGCGATCATCTGCGCCTGGGTGCTGAGCTGGCGGCTGCGCGATCCGCATTTGCCTGTGGTCGCCTATGTCACCGGTTTCTTTGGGCTGATTGCAGCGCTGCTGATGCTTCAACCCAACCTTGGCGATGCGATCCTGTTCGGCGGGATCTGGCTGGTGATGGTGTTGCTGGCCGGGGTGGCGTGGCAGCGCATCGCCGGGCTGATCGGCGGGGGTCTTGGCCTGCTGGTGCTGGCCTATATCTTCTATGACAACGCTCGCCACCGCATTGACGGATTTCTCGGCGGAGGCACGGCCTTCGATCAGGTCGATCTGGCCCAGCGCACCATCACCGCCGGCGGCTGGACCGGCAGCGGATTGTGGCTCGGCATCCGCAAGATGAACCTGCCCGAAGCGCACACCGATTACATCTTCTCGGTGATCGGCGAGGAATTCGGCCTGATCATGTGCGGGATCATCGTGTTGCTCTATTGCGGGCTGGTGCTGCGCGCGCTGACCCGGATGGTAGGTGAGGACAACCTGTTCGCGCTGCTGGCCGGCGCGGGCCTCATCACCCAGTTCGGCGGGCAGGCCTTCATCAACATCCTCGTCAATCTCAAGCTGTTCCCGTCCAAGGGCATGACTTTGCCGCTGATTTCCTATGGCGGTTCATCGACACTGGCGGTGTGCTTCACGCTTGGGCTATTGCTGGCGATCACACGGCGCAATCCGTTCCTCGCCCGCGAAGGCGGCGGCTTGCGCGAGCTGATCGAACGCAAGGATACGCCCGCATGACGAGCCCGACCCCCCATGGCGCATCACGCCACTATGTGCTGGCCGCAGGCGGCACCGGTGGTCACCTGATCCCGGCCTTCGCGCTGGCGGCAGAACTGCACCAGCGCGGCCACCATGTCGCGCTGATCACCGACGAGCGCGGCGCGAATATTCCGGGCAAGCCCGATTTCCTTCCCGCCCATGTGCTGCCCGCAGGCCGCTTCGGCAAGAACCCGCTGGGCTGGCCCAAGGGTGTGAGCGCAGTGCTGGAAGGCCGATCGATGGCCCTGCGCCTGTTTGACACGTTTCAGCCCTCGGCCATTGTCGGCTTCGGCGGCTATCCCGCACTGCCTGCGTTGCTGGCCGCGACCGCTGTCAAACTGCCGAGCATTGTCCACGAACAGAACGCCGTTCTGGGCCGCGTCAATCGCCTGCTGTCGGGCCGGGTGGACGCGATTGCGACCTCCTATGACAAGGTCGACCGCCTGAACCCCAAACACGCGGGCAAGGTACATCTGGTCGGCAACCCGGTTCGGGCCGAGGTGCTGGCGCTGCGCGAACAGGATTTCCCTGCCTTTACCGATGAAAGCCTGTTCCGCATTCTGGTGACGGGCGGATCGCAGGGCGCGCGGGTGCTGTCCGAAGTGGTGCCGGATGGCCTCGCCATGCTCCCGCCGGCGCTGCGCCAGCGCTTGCAGGTGACCCAGCAATGCCGCCCCGAAGATCTTGAGGCGGTGCGTAAGCGCTATGCCGAGCACGACATCCCCGCTGAACTCGGCACCTATTTCGAAGACATGCACGAACGCCTGGCGGATGCGCACCTGTTCATCGGGCGCGCCGGGGCATCGACGATTGCCGAGCTGACCGCTGTGGGGCGCCCGGCGATCCTTGTGCCGCTGCCGATCGCGACCGACGACCACCAGGCAGTCAACACGCGCGAGATGGTGAAAGCTGGCGGGGCGCGCATGATCCGGCAGGAGGCGTTCCAGCCCAAGGAACTCGCCAAGCAGATCCAGGTTATGGCGATGAACCCGCAAAGCCTTGCCAATGCGGCGCACTGCGCCTTCAACTGCGGGCGGCCTGATGCGGCGAAGGATCTGGCTGACCTCGTAGAAAGCATGAGCGGCATTGATCTGATGGACGTGATCCGCGTGGGCGAGGGCGCGCACAAATCAGCGCAGACCGCCACCCGCCCGCAGACCGCGACCCGCGAAGCGGCCAAGGAACAGGCGGAAGCATGAAAGGCGTCGGCACCGATATCGGCATCATCCACTTCGTCGGCATCGGCGGGATCGGTATGTCGGGCATCGCCGAGGTGATGCACAACCTCGGCTACCGGGTGCAGGGCAGCGACATTGCCGAAGGGCCGAGTGTCGAGCGTCTGCGTGCGCGCGGGATCACCGTCCATGTCGGCCACCGGGCTGAGAATGTCGCGGGCGTGGCGGTGGTCGTCACCTCCACCGCCGTGCGCCGCACCAACCCCGAAGTCGCCGCCGCCTTGGAAGCCCGCGTCCCCGTGGTGCGCCGCGCCGAGATGCTGGCCGAGCTGATGCGTCTCAAATCCACCGTCGCGGTGGCGGGTACGCATGGCAAGACCACGACCACCAGCATGATCGCGACGCTGCTGGATGCAGGCGGGATTGACCCCACCGTCATCAACGGCGGGATCATCGAACAATATGGCTCCAACGCGCGCCTAGGCGATAGCGACTGGATGGTGGTCGAGGCCGACGAGAGCGACGGGAGCTTCCTGCGCCTCGACGGCACTATCGCGGTCGTCACCAATATCGATCCCGAACATCTCGATCACTACGGCGACTTCGACGGTGTGAAGAAAGCGTTTGTGGAGTTCATTCACAACGTCCCGTTCTACGGCGCGGCGGTGCTGTGCGTGGATCATCCGGTGGTGCAGGCGGTGATCGGGGCGGTGCGGGATCGCAAGGTCGTGACCTATGGCTTCTCGCTTCAGGCCGATATCTGCGGGGTGAATGTCCGCTCCGAGGACGGGGGCAACACGTTCGACGTGATCGTGCGCCAGCGGGGTCTTGAGGATCGCCGCATCGAGGGCGTCCACCTGCCGATGCCGGGCCGCCACAATGTCCAGAACGCGCTCGCGGCGATTGCGGTCGCCATCGAGATGGGCTGTTCCGACGAAGTGATCCGCACCGGCTTTGCCCGCTTCGGCGGCGTGCGGCGGCGCTTTACCAAGGTCGGCTCGGTGGCACTGGACGGCGGGAATGTCACCGTGATTGACGACTATGCCCATCACCCGGTCGAAATCCGCGCGGTGCTGGCGGCAGCGCGCGAGGCGGTAGGCAGCACCGGCGGGCGGGTTATCGCCGTGGCCCAGCCGCACCGCTATTCGCGGCTCAATGACCTGATGAACGAATTCCAGTCGTGCTTTGATGATGCCGACATCGCCTATGTCGCCCCGGTCTATCCGGCGGGCGAGGAGCCACTGCCGGGGGTCGATCACGCGGCGCTGGTCGCAGGCATGAAAGCGCGCGGGCATCGCGCTGCACGCGAGATTGCCGGGGCTGACGCTCTGGCCGAGGTGCTGGCGGCTGAGATCGCTCCGGGCGACATGGTCGTGTGCCTTGGTGCGGGCGACATCACAAAGTGGGCGGCGGGGCTTGCGCCCGCCATCACGGCCCGCAAAGGCGGCGCGGCATGAACCAGCCCGGCGACAGCTTCATCTATGACGATGGCTCTGCCCCCACTTGTGCGGTCGAAGGGGCGGTGGCCTCGCCCATTCCGCTGGAAGGCATTCGCGGCAAGCTCACCTGCAAGGCCCCACTTGCGCCCTATACCTGGTTCAAGACTGGCGGGCCGGCTGACTGGCTGTTCGAGCCCGCTGATCTCGAAGACCTCAAGTGCTTCCTCGAACGGCTCGGCGGCGAGATCCCGGTGATGGCGCTGGGCCTCGGATCGAACATGATCGTGCGCGACGGCGGGGTGCCGGGCGTGGTGGTGCGGCTGGGTAAGAGCTTCGCCAAGGTCGACCACAGCGGCGAGATGGAGCTGACCTGCGGCGGCGGGGCGAGCGGGATTCTGGTGGCTTCCACCGCCCGCGATCTGGGGATTGCGGGGCTCGAATTCCTGCGCGGGATACCCGGCACCGTCGGCGGCTTCGTGCGGATGAACGGCGGCGCCTACGGGCGCGAGGTCGCCGACGTTCTGGTGGATTGCGCGGTGATCCTGCACGATGGCAGCTTCATTACCCTGAACGCGGCGGAGCTGGAGTATTCCTACCGCCACTCGGCCCTGCCCGAAGGCGCGATTGTCGTTTCGGCGCGGTTCCGCGGGCATCCGGGCGATCCGGCGGCAATCGGCGCCGAGATGGACCGCATCGCCGCCGCGCGCGAAGCCTCGCAACCCTTGCGCACCAAGACCGGCGGATCGACCTTCAAGAACCCGGAAGGCCACAAGGCGTGGGAACTGCTCGACCGCGCGGGTTGCCGCGGTCTGACGTTAGGCGGCGCGCAGGTCTCCGAAAAGCACACCAATTTCCTGATCAACACGGGCAGTGCCACCAGCGCCGACATCGAAGGGCTGGGCGAAATGGTGCGCGACAAGGTCTACGCCGCGACCGGCGTGAGCCTCGAGTGGGAAATTCAGCGGGTGGGGCGGCCGTGAGGCACCTTCCCTCCCCGTTTGTGTCGAGCGTAGTCGAGACACCCCGCGCCAGTAAGCCTCTCGACTTCGCTCGAGGCGAACGGATTTTTGTATGACAGTCACCAAACCCCTCCATGTCGCGGTTCTGATGGGCGGCTGGGCCAATGAACGGCAGGTCTCGCTCACCAGCGGTGCAGGCGTGGCCGATGCGCTCGAGAGCAAGGGCCACCGCGTCACCCGCATCGACATGGGGCGGGACGTGGCGCTTCGCCTGCATGAGGCCAAGCCCGATGTCGTCTTCAACGCGCTCCACGGCGTTCCCGGCGAGGACGGGACGGTGCAGGGGATGCTCGATCTGATGGGGCTGGCCTATACCCATTCGGGCCTCGCGACTTCGGTGATCGCGATCGACAAGCAGCTGACCAAGCAGGCGCTGGTGCCGCATGGCATCCCCATGCCCGGCGGGCGGATCGTGACGCGCGAGGAACTCTACCAGCGCGACCCGCTGCCGCGGCCCTATGTCCTGAAGCCCGTCAACGAAGGGTCGTCGGTCGGCGTTGCCATCGTCACCGCGGATAGCAATTTCGGCAACCCGATCAACCCGGATGCAAAGGGGCCGTGGCAGGAATTCGCCGAACTGCTCGCCGAACCCTTCATCAAGGGCCGCGAACTCACTGCCGCCGTGCTCGACGGCCCCGACGGCCCACGCGCATTGGGAGTCACCGAACTCGTCGTTGCCAACGGCTTCTACGATTACGAGAACAAATACACCGCCGGGCGCACCGAACACATCTTTCCGGCGAAACTCCCGCCCGAAATCACCGCCCTGTGCGAGGCCTATGCGGTCAAGGCGCATCAGGTGCTCGGCTGCCACGGCACCAGCCGCACCGATTTCCGCTGGGACGAGGAGGCGGGTGAGGACGGGTTGTTCGTGCTCGAAACCAACACCCAGCCCGGTATGACACCGCTCAGCCTCGTGCCTGAACAGGCGGCAGGCTGCGGGATCAGCTATGCCGATCTTGTCGAGATGCTGGTGGCAGAGGCGCTGAGGGGCCACGCGCTGAAGCAGAAGGGAGACACGCATGGCGCAGCAGATCAGGCGTAACGGGGCCTCAGGCGTGCGGCGCGCGGCCAAGGCGCAAAGCCGCGCGGTCACCGTGCGCAAGGCGCGCGGGTCGGCAGGCGGTTTCATCGACAGGATGATGGGCCTGCTGCCCTTTACCGAGGAACAATGGAGCCGCATCTGGCTCGCGATGATCATTGGCGGCGGAGTAGGCATTGCCTTTGTCATCGCCAGCCTTGCAGGCCTGCCCGCGCTGGCGCAGGCGCAGGTCGCGCGGATTGCTGCCGATGCCGGGTTCGAGGTGCGGCACGTGCGCGTCACCGGCACGGCCCGCATGGACGAACAGCAGGTCTATGCCCGCGCGCTCGCCCAGCGCAATCAGGCCATGCCTGAAGTCGACATCGCGAAGCTGCGCGAAGAACTGCGCGCGTTGCCGTGGGTGAAGGATGCCCGGGTCTCGATCCAGCTCCCCCACACGCTCGCGATCGACATTGTCGAGCGCGAACCGCACGCGGTGCTCGAAAAGCCCGACAGGCTGATGCTGATCGATGCCACAGGCGTGGAGCTTGAGCCGGTCGCTGCCGACAAGGCGAAGGGAATGCTGCGGCTCGCCGGGCCGGGGGCGGCGAGGCAGGCCCGCGCGCTCGAAACCCTGCTGGCTGCCGCGCCCGCACTCGGCCCGCAGGTTGAGGCAGCCGAATGGGTCGGCAACCGCCGTTGGAACCTTACCTTCAAAACCGGGCAACTGCTCGCCCTGCCCGAAGGCGAGATCGAAGCGGCAAGCGCACTGGTCAAGTTTGCGCGGCTGGATGGCCAGAACCGGCTGATCGGCGGCAAGGTGATCGCCTTCGACATGCGCACGCCCCCAAGGCTCTACATGCGCATGCCGGAGGGCGCGATCCAGCCGAAGCTCGTAGGCGATGGTGGCGGGGAGACCACCTGATGGCATCACGAGCAGCCTCTCAGCGGCGTCTGGCGCGCACCTATGCGGCGGTCAATATCGGCTCGTTCCGCGTGTCGGCGATGATCATGGGCGAGACCGAGAACGGCGAGCTGCAGGTGCTGGGATCGGGCCACCGCGCCAGTGCCGGGATCAAGCGCGGCTATGTCACCGACATGGCTGCCGCTAGTCACGCGATCCGTGATGCGGTCGAGCGGGCGGAAAAGAGCGCCAGCACCCCGGTCAGAGGCGTGTGGATCGCCTGTGCCGGGGCGGGCCTCGCCAGTTCGGTGGTCTCGGTCGATATCGAAATCGGCGGACGCCGGATCGAGGATGAGGATGTCGAACAGCTGCTGATCGACGCGCAGGACATGATCCAGCCCGACGGGCGCAAGGTGCTGCACGCTCAGCCGGCCCATTACACGCTGGATGGTGCGCACGGGGTGGCCAATCCGCGCGGCCTCCATGCCGAACGGCTCGGGGTCGACATCCACGTCATGCTGGCCGATGGCGCTCCGGTGCGCAATCTGACCGAAGCGGTGCAGAATGCCCATCTCGAAGTCGAAGGCGTGGTTGCGGCCCCGATCGCGGCTGGTCATGCCTGCCTCACCGTCGAGGAGCGCGAACTGGGCGTGGCATTGATCGAGATTGGCGCGGACGTGACCAATGTCGCGGTGTTTGCCGGCGGAATGCTGCTGGGCCTGCACGCGGTGCAGATGGGCTCGGCCGATATTACCGATGCCATCGCCAGCAGCTTCGGGATCCGCCGCTCGCAGGCAGAGCGGCTGAAATGTGTCGCCGGTTCGGCCATTGCCAGCCCGGCGGATCACCGCGAACTGATCCCGGTCAATGGGCCGGGCGAAGCGGGCGGCGAGGCGGGCGAGGGCGCTGTGGCCGGGCCTCTGGCGCGCGGGGCGGATGACAAGAACCGGATCGTGCGCGCCGAACTGGTCAGCGTGGTGACGCAGCAGCTCGCAGTTCTTACCGGAGAGGTCGGCAAGGCGCTCAAGGGCATGGGCTTTTCCGGCAGTCGGGCAGGGCAGGTGGTGCTTACCGGTGGCGGCGCCGAATTGGCCGGGATGGCCGATTTCATGCAGGGCGCGCTGGGACAACCGGTCAGGCTTGGACGCCCGCCGCAGCTTGCCGGGATGCCCGAAGCGCACCACGCACCCGGCTTTGCAACGCTTGCGGGGTTGTGTCTCTATGCCGCCGAAGACCCGATCGATATTCGCGCAGTCGGCGTGGGGCGCGGAAAGGTCTACAAGGCCTTCACGCGCGAAAGCGGGCTCATGGCGCTGCTGATGCGGCTGTTGCGGGCGGTGAAGGAGTATTTCTAGATTGCCCGCCGCGCGCTCCAGTCAGGATGGCAATGACGCAGGCGCGCCACCCGGCGCTGTGGATAAGGGCAGTGCCGGTATAAAATGTACACCATGATTATGTCACAGAGGATGTAAGCGGGGACATATGAAGGAAAATCCCTTTCCCCGCGGCTGGAGGACTAGCTGATGAGCATCAATATCGGACCCGCAGCGATCGACGACCTGCGTCCGCGCATCACCGTGATCGGGATCGGCGGGGCCGGGGGCAATGCCATTGCCAACATGATCGAGGCCGAGATCGAGGGTGTCGAATTCATCGTCGCCAACACCGATGCCCAGGCGCTCAGCACCTCGCCGGCTGAACGCCGCATCCAGCTCGGCCCTGACATTACCGGTGGCCTTGGCGCAGGGGCGCGCCCTGAAGTGGGCAAGGCTGCCGCCGAAGAAACCGTGGCCGAGATCGAAAAGGCGCTGGAAGGCGTCAACATGTGTTTCATTGCGGCTGGCATGGGCGGCGGCACCGGTACCGGCGCTGCGCCCGTGATCGCGGAAGCCGCGCGCCGCATGGGCGTCTTGACCGTGGGCGTCGTGACCAAGCCGTTCCTGTTCGAAGGCACGCGCCGGATGCGCTCTGCCGAAGCGGGGATCGAGGAGCTGCAGCAGCACGTCGACACCCTGATCGTCATTCCCAACCAGAACCTGTTCCTGGTCGCCAAGGCGGAAACCACCTTCAAGGAAGCCTTCCAGCTGGCTGACGAGGTGCTTCAGCAGGGCGTGCGCTCGATCACCGATCTGATGGTGATGCCGGGCCTCATCAACCTCGACTTCGCCGACGTGCGCTCTGTCATGAGCGAGATGGGCAAGGCGATGATGGGCACCGGTGAGGGCGAGGGCGAGAACCGTGCGCTGGAAGCGGCCGAACAGGCGATCGCCAACCCGCTTCTTGACGGGGTCAGCATGGCGGGCGCCAAGGGCGTGATCATCTCGATCATCGGCGGTGAGGACATGCGCCTGCTCGAAGTCGATGAAGCCGCCAATCACATTCGCGAGCTGGTCGATGAAGACGCCAACATCATCTGGGGCAGCGCCTTCAATCCCGATCTCAAGGGCAAGATCCGCGTCTCGGTCGTTGCGACGGGCATCGAACAGGGTGCCTTGGGCGCAGTCGACCGCCCGCAGCCGGTGGCGCTGGGCGCGTCGCGTGCGCCCAAGCGGCCGGTGCTGGAGCTGTCCGAGGATGAAGGCCTGATTGCACTGCCCTCTGAAGATGAGGACCAGGCTCCCGCTGCCGTGGCCCCGGTACCGCCGATCTTCGCCCCGGAGGCCGCGGAGGAGGATGACACCTTCGATCTGGGCGGAGCCGAGGAACTCGGTGAAGACGATGGCGAAGACGAGGCCGAGGCCGAAGCTGACGACTACCCCTCTGCTGCGCCGTTTGAATTGAGCGGGATGCAGGCCGGGGACGGCTATGGCGACGAGTACGAAGATGACGTCGACGAGATTGTCGACCCGCTCGCCGGGCTGCGCGGTGCCGAGGATAGCGGATTTGGCTTTGGCGAGCCGGCCCCCGCGCCGAGCGCCGATGACGGAATGCTCGACCTCGGCGCAGAATATGCGCCCTACGAGGACGCCGAGGACGCGCCTGGCGGCCCGGTGCAGGATGATCTGCTCGCCGATGCCGACCGGCTGGCGGCAGAGGATCGCCCGGTCGAGGCCCGGCTCGGCGGGAGCCGGCGCCGTGGGCTGCTTGGCGGTGAGAGCGAGGGCGGCAGCGGCGGCGCTGGCGGCAGCGGGTCTGCGGGCGGAAGCACGTTGTTCGAACGCATGGCCAACCTGTCGCGCAGCACCGCACGCGATGATGACGACGACGATGGCGATGATGACGGCCCGGCGCTCAGCATTCCGCGTTTCCTTGGGCGGCAGAACAACCAGTAACCGGCAATCCGGCGCGCGCGCGGCGCTGTTTGCCGCGCTGATCCTTTGAGGGTCTGGCGGGCGGCGTGAGGGACGCTAGAGCAGGAGCGATGGTGTCGCCTCTCCCCGTTTCCCGTCTGCTTGCCCTTGCTGCCACATCGGCCCTTTTGCCACTGGCCAGCCCTGCCGCAGCGCAGGACCTTGTGGCACGCGAAGTCGTGCAGCCGCTGCCTTCGCCTGAAGTGCAGCGCCTCAACCGGGCGCTGGTGGCGCTTGCCAAGACCCCGCGTGACCGTGATGCGCTGATCGAAGCCGGGCAGGCGGCGCTTGGTGTCGGCGATCTGGAAGCGGCGATCGGCTTTTTCGGCCGGGCGGCAGAGGTCGACCCCGGCCATCCGCGCGTCGCGCTGGGGCTGGGTTCAGTCTATCTGCGGGCGGGCCGCGCGGGTGAGGCGCTGGTGCAGTTCGAACGTGCGCTGGCGGGCGGCATCCCCGAACAGGAAGCCCTGACCGACAAGGCGCTGACGCTCGATCTGGTCGGCGATCAAGCGGCAGCGCAAGACACCTATGCCCGCGCCCTGGCGCTCGACCCTGCCAATGACGAAGCCCGTCGCCGGCTTGCGGTGTCCCACGCCATTTCAGGCAACCGGGTGCGGTTCGAGGAGGCGCTTCGTCCGCTGCTGGACAAGCGTGACATGGCAGCGCAGCGCGCAAGGGCTTTCGGTCTGGCGATCATGGGCGACAGCGGCCGGGCCACGGCGATTGTCGAGCAGGTGATGCCGCGCGATCTGGCGACCCGGCTGGTACCCTATCTTGGCTACATGCCGCGCCTGACCAAGCCGCAGCAGGCTGCCGCAGCCAATCTCGGCATCTTTCCGCGCGCGGCGGATATCGGCCGGGACGATCCGCGATTGGCCCGGTTTGCGGCCGAGGAACGCGGCGAAGGTCGGCTTGCACCCAGCGGCCCGCCGCTTGACGCGCGCACCGCGCCCCCGCCGACGCTCGCTGAACTGGCGCCGCCGCGCGCTGCCCCGGCGTCTGTTCCGCCGTCTGTTCCGGTGCCCGCCCAACAACCTGCGCCCGCCCCGGTGTCGGCTCCTCCTCCGGTTCCTGCGCCCGCTCTGGCGCCCGCTCCCGCACCCGCACCCGCACCCGCACCCGCCCCGCCAGTGCGTGTGGCCGATGCATTCGCCGATCTTGGCAGCGCGCCGCTGCCCGATGCCCGGGTGGCGGGCGATGCGGTCGACATTTCGCGAATCGCGGTGAAACGCGAAGCGCCGCCCGAAAAGCCCAAGCCCAAGGAGCCGCCCAAGCCCGTCCACCCGAGCCGCGTCTGGGTGCAGGTGGCGACCGGCAAGAACCTCAAGGCGCTGGGGTTCGACTGGCGGCGGATCAGCCGGGAAGGGGGCAAGCCGCTTGCCGGATTGCAGCCGCACACCACCCGATGGGGCGAGGCCAACCGGCTGTTGGCAGGCCCGGTGGACAGCCGCGACAAGGCCCAGGCCCTGGTGCGCGAGCTGAAGGCAAAGGGACTCGACTCCTTCCTTTATGTTAGTCCTGAAGGTGAGGAAATTCAGCCTCTTAAATAGAAATTAGCAGGTGTCCCCTGCTTTCTTTGCACAGGCTTTGCACAGGCCTTTCCGGTTCTCCCCAGCAGCCCTGATGCCGATGATTGCCAAGCCATGGTGGTTGCGTCCATTCGTGCCAGCGATGGTTCACCAGACCCGCCCCCACGCGAAAGCCCGGCCATGAGAGCGCACAACATGGACTATTCCGCCGAGGACGATGCCGCCCCCGTCGAAATGCTCGCCAGCCTGTTCGCGGCGCGCGGATGGCCTTGCGAACTCGTCTCGGAAGACGAGATGACCGGCGAAGTGCAGGGCAGCTGGGCCAATTACCAGCTGCGCGCGATCTGGCGGGCTGAGGATGGGGTGCTCCAGTTCCTGTGCCTGCCTGACATCCGCGTCACCGAGGACAAGCGTGCCGCCGCCTATGAGCTGCTGTGCCTGGTCAATGAACAGATGTGGCTCGGACATTTCGATATCTGGTCGAACGGCGACGTGCTGCTCTACCGCCACGGCGCGCTGCTGGGCGATGATGGGCGCCTGAGCCTCGACATGGCGCAATCGCTGGTGGAGATTGCGATCGACGAGTGCGACCGCTTTTACCCCGCGTTCCAGTTCGTGCTGTGGGGTGACAAGAGCCCGCGCGCCGCGCTGGAGGCCGCCATGGTTGACGCGGCCGGCGAGGCCTGAAAGGCTATAGGCCAATCTTCGCATCCGGGCTGATGCTGTCGCGGCCCTGCTTTCTTGCGCCTTTGCCGGGCTGAGGCAAAGGGCGCCCGCACTCCCTCGGCAGGTTCGGGGTGGGGCCAACAGGATATTATCATGGTCAACAACCTACTTATCATCGGCTGCGGCAACATGGGCGGGGCGATGCTGGCGGGCTGGCTGGCGGCGGGCGAGGAACCGGCGCGTTTCTCGGTGCTCGATCCCGCCTTGCCCGAGGCTCCGGCAGGCGTTGCGCTCTATCGCGAGGCGAGTGCGGTGCCGGGCGAACATGACGCGGTGATGCTGGGCTTCAAGCCGCAGCAACTGGCGATGCTGGGGCCGGGCCTGCAAGGCGTGACCGAAGGGCGAACTGTGTCTTCGCTGCTCGCCGGGATCACGCTGGCGCAGCTGGCCGAGGCCTTTCCGCAAGGCGCGGCGCATATCCGGGTGATGCCCAACCTTGCCGCCCGCATCAACAAGTCGCCGGTGATCCTGTGCCAGAACGGGCTGGACGAGGCAGGCCGCGCCGCCGCCTTCGCGCTGTTCGATCGGCTGGGGAGCGCAGTGTGGCTGGAGGACGAGGCGAATTTCGATCTTGTCACGGCGCTCGCCGGATCAGGGCCGGGCTTTGTCTATCGCTTTATCGACGCGCTGGGGGCGGCAGCGATCGACCTCGGGCTCGACGAGGCCACCGCCGCGCGGCTCGCGCTTGCGACGGTCGAGGGTGCCGCGGCACTGGCGGCGGCTTCGGATGTGTCCCCCGCTGCCCTTGCCGATCGGGTTGCCAGTCCGGGCGGCATGACCCGCGAGGGGCTGAACGTGCTCGACAAGGATGATGCCCTGCGCCGCCTGCTCGCTGCGACCCTGGCCGCCACGCGCGACAAGGGGGCTGCGTTGTCGCGAGGCGATTAAGATTAACGGCTGTTAATCTGAACGAATTGCGCCGATTGCATGCCGGTTTCGCTTGAAAAGCGCGGACGAAACCCCGATATTCGCACCCATTGGAGAGCGCGGGATTTTCCGCTGCTCGCATACAAGGATCAAAGGTTTCGCAATGGCTGACTGGAATGACCCCTCGCGCAATGCGCAGCGGCTTGGCTCCGTGCCTCGCGCCGGAGGCGATGTCGCCGGCCGCGTGAGCTATGACGAGGGCCTGCGCAAGCACATGCTCTCGATCTACAACTACATGACCTCGGGCATCCTGCTGACCGGGATCGTCGCGCTGCTGGCCTTCACCAGCGGTGTTGCCGAAACGATCTTCACCGGCGGTATCCTGCGCTGGATCGTGGCGCTTTCGCCGATGGCCGTGGTCTTCGCCATGAGCTTCGGCGCGAACCGGTTCAGCACCGGAACCCTCCAGCTGCTGTTCTGGGGCTTTGCCGTCCTGATGGGCCTGTCGCTTTCGTCGGTGTTCCTGATCTACACCGGCGCGTCGATCGCGACGACGTTCTTCGCCACTGCGGCGGCCTTTGCCGGCCTTTCGCTGTGGGGTTACACCACCAAGAAGAACCTGTCCGGCATGGGCAGCTTCCTGATCATGGGGGTGATCGGCCTGCTGGTGGCCATGGTGATCAACCTGTTCCTGCAGAGCCCTGCGTTCCACTACGCGATCAGCTTCATCGGCGTACTGATCTTCGCTGGCCTGACCGCCTATGACACGCAGCGCCTGAAGGAAGAATATGCCTACCTGCGCGGCACGGAATTTGCGGGCAAGGCGGTGATCCTCGGGGCGCTGTCGCTGTACCTCGACTTCATCAACATGTTCACCTTCCTGCTGCAGTTCCTGGGCAACCGGGAATAACGCCGGGCCAACCGGCCTTACGCAGATGTTGAAATGTCGGATGCCCGGAGCCTTACGCAGGCTCCGGGCATTTGCTTTGTAAGGCAGGGCAGCTATCGCGGTGCTTCAGGCTGGAGCAAGCAGCGGGCAGCCATGCTGGCCCTTGCGGCCAGCCCCGGCCGCAGCAGGAGAGAGTTACCCCCATATGAGCGCGGCCCCGCAGAAGTTCTCGACTACCCGTTCCCCCCGCCTATCCGGCACACGCGGTTCGCTTGGTCTGGCGATCACCACGCTGGCGGTAGGCAGTGCCATTCTGGCCGCCTGTGCGCCGCCGCCTCCGCCGCCGCCGCCCCCTCCGCCCCCTCCGCCGCCGCCGGTGGTCGAGGCCGTGCCCTATCGTCCGCTTCCACCCGGCGGTGCGCATTACGTCATGGACATGCCCGCGCGCGGGCCAGATGGGCAGCGCATCACCGTCAATTCGAACCTTTCCGACGATCAGCTGGTGTGGAACCTGCGTTCGGCCTGGAACGTCGCCGCGCTCAACTGCCTTGCGCCCGAATATCAGCCGATCCTCGATGGTTACCGGGCGTTCCTGACGAAGAACACGCGTTCGCTCAAGGCGGTCAACGACCGGATCGAAAAGAGCTATACCAGCCGCTTCCGCGTCCGCCGCGATGCTATCGTGGCGCGCGATGGCTACACCACGCAGGTCTACAACTTCTTTGCGGAGCCTGCCGCGCGTGCCGGGTTCTGCCGCGCGGCGCTCGACATGGCGAACAATGCGCTCGCTGCTCCGCCGAGCGATCCGCTCGCCTTCGCGCGCGCCAGCTTCGGCGGGCTGCTGGCGCCCTTCGAGCAGTTCTTTGACGAATACGAGGCCTATCAGATCGCCTCGGCGGAATGGGATGCCAAATGGGGCGCGCAATATGGCCCCTCGCAGCCCGGCTGGGTCGCGGTGCAGCAGGCACGAGCAGGCTTTGCGGTTGGCAGTGCGCCGGGTGTGATGCAGACCGTGCTCGATCCGGAGACCGGTCTTCCGGTGCCGGTCATCCCGGTCACGGAAGGGGTGGTCTCGCAGCCTGTGGTCGAGCCGATTGCGGCAGGCAGTGGCAGCGGATCAAGCGAATAGCGCGCCGCCTGACAGTCGCAAAATCGCCGTTGCAAGGGTCCGCGCTTCGGGCTAATGCGCGCGCTCGTCTGGCCCTGAGTGGCAGGCGGAAAGCTGGAACGGGGCCGTAGCTCAGATGGGAGAGCGCGTCGTTCGCAATGACGAGGTCAGGGGTTCGATCCCCCTCGGCTCCACCAGGCTTTTTTGTTTTCGCCCTCAAGCGCCGGGCGGCGGACGTCCGTCCGCCTTGGCTTCGCCGCATAAGCGGCGGCGGCCGGTCGGCCTTGCGGCGCTATGCGCCGTTACAGCCCTATCAATCTTGCTTTGCTGGACGCCCCTTGTCGTCAAGTTCGCCTGACGCTACACCTCGCTTCGCGCCAAGGTAACGGGAATGCGGTTCGATTCCGCAGCTGTCCCTGCAACTGTAAGCGGTGAGTGTGAGATGCGCGCCCGATCACTCGGGCAGCCACTGGGGCCGCAAGGCCTTGGGAAGGTGAGCACCCCATGCGGCGATCCGTGAGCCAGGAGACCGACCGGGGCGTGTCGCTCTTTGCCGGGCTCAGGGATTGGCCAGGCGCGGAAACAGACTTTCGTTGTGAGCGACATCGCTGGGCCGGGGGAGGGGAACCTCTCGCGGCCACCATGTTGCTGATGACGGGAGGAATCCGTGAAAAATTTTGCATTGTTGGGCAGCGTCGCTGGGGCGGCGCTGGTTGGAGCTGCGCCGGTGTGGGCGCAGGAGGACGGCAAGACGCAGGGCCAATGCTATGTGACGGGTGGCAGCGACGAGCCGGGGAGCGAGGCGTGGACCTGCTATCCCGGCAAGGACATCCTTGTGGCGGCCAGCCGAGATGCGGCTTTCCTGCGCGAAGATTACACCGGCTCAGCGCTTGTGATCACGCCTGAGCAGCTCGAAAACCGCCAGACCCGCGACATTGCCGATATCCTGCGCGATGTCCCCGGTGTCGCGGTGGCGGGCGTGGCGGGTCAGACCCAGATCCGCCTGCGCGGCAGCGAGGCCAACCACGTCCTCGTGCTGGTCGACGGGATCGAAGTCTCCGATCCCTTCGCGGGCGAGTTCGACGTGGGCACCTTGCAGGCCGAACCCGGCGCGCGGGTCGAGGTGCTGCGCGGCCAGCAATCGGCGCTCTATGGCCCCGACGCGATCGGCGGCGTGATCGCCTATGAAAGCGCCAGCGGGCGCGGGCGGCCGGGTTTTGCGGCGCGGCTGGAAGGCGGCACTGACAACACCATCAACGGCGCGCTGCGCTATGGCGCTTTCGGTGACAGCTGGGACGCGGCGCTCTCTGCCGTCGTGGTCAGCACCGATGGCCAGCCCAATGCGCGCGGCGGCACGCGCGACATTGGCCGCGACAGCTACACGCTGGCGGGCAAGGGCAGCGTCGAACTGGCCGACGCGCTCACCCTGCGCGCCGCCGCCCGCTTCATCCGCACCGAGGGCCAGACCAACGACAGCAATTTCGACACCGCCAGCCCCACCTTCGGCTTCATCATCGACAGCCCCGGCGTGACCTTCACCAACGAGGCAATCTATGCGCTGGTGGGCGCAAAGCTCGACACGCTGGACGGACGCTGGACGCATGACCTTTCGGCCCAGATCGCCAATGTGAACCGCGAGACTGACAGCCCCTTCGGTATCACCTCGGCAAGCGAAGGGGATCGTTTCAAGGCGTCCTATGTCACCGCCTTCAAGCTGGCGGATGAACACAACCTCACTGTCGCTGCTGATTACGAAGTCGAAGGCTTCCGCAACACCACGCCGGGCGGCTTTGCCTTCAACGGGCGGCGCGAGATCGAGCAGGTGGGGCTGGTGGGCGAATATCGCTATAGCGGCGAGGCGTTCGACCTGTCGGCGGCGCTGCGCCACGATTTCAACGACCTGTTCCGCGATGCCACCACCTTCCGCGTCGGTGCAGGCTATCGCGTCACCGACACCACCCGGCTCCGGGCGGCGGCGGGATCGGGCGTGAAGAACCCCGGCTTCTTTGAACTCTACGGCTTTGTCGACGGCCGCTTCATCGGCAATGCCGCGCTGCGCCCGGAAAAGTCGACCGGGTGGGAAGTGGGCCTTGACCAGCAGTTGGGCGACAGCGCCAGCGTGGCAGTGACCTATTTCGACAGCGAGCTGGAGGGTGAGATCTTCACCACCTTCCCCCGCCGACCTTCATCGCCACCCCGTCCAATCGCACCACGACCAGCCAGCAGCGCGGGATCGAAGTGTCATTGAACGCCCGCTTCGGCCCGCAATGGAGCTTCGATGCGGCCTACAGCTACCTCGATGCGGAAGAGAACGGCATCGAGGAAGTCCGCCGCCCGGAACACATCGCCAGCGCGGCGTTGACCTGGACCGCGCCGGGCGATGCCGCCTCGGCCACGCTGGTGGTGCGCCACAATGGCGCGACGGGCGATGTCGCCTTCACCGATCCGAGCTTCGTGCCGGTGCGGGTGCAACTGGACGATTACACCCTCGTCAACCTCAACGCCCGGGTGAAGCTGACCGACCAACTGAACGCCTTTGCCCGCGTCGAGAACCTGCTGGATGAACGCTACGAGCAGGTGTTCAGCTTTGTCTCGCCCGGCCGCAGCGCGGTGGTGGGCGTAGAGGCGCGGTTCTAGGAGAAACCCGTTCTCCTCGAGCGAAGTCGAGAGGCCGCCCCGACAAGGTGTCTCGACTTCGCTCGACACGAACGGTCGGGCTTTCGCCATTATCCTCGCATTCGCAGCAATTATTCCCTATGCGCGCGCCATGCATTTCCTTGACCAAGCCAAGATCTATGTGAAGTCCGGCGGAGGCGGCCCCGGTGCCGTCTCTTTCCGGCGTGAGAAATATGTCGAATATGGCGGCCCCGATGGCGGCGATGGCGGGCGCGGCGGGGACATCGTGTTCGAAGCCGTCGCGGGCCTCAACACCCTGATCGACTTCCGCTATTCCCAGCACTTCAAGGCCCGCGCGGCGGCCACGGGATGGGCAAGGACCGCACCGGCGCTTCGGCCAAGCCGCTCGTCATCAAGGTGCCGGTCGGCACTCAGGTGCTTTCCGAGGACAAGGAAGAAGTGCTCGCCGATTTCACCGAAGTCGGCCAGCGCGTCGTTTTCCTTGAAGGCGGAATGGGCGGACGCGGGAACGCCAGCTACAAGACCTCGACCAACCGCGCGCCGCGCCAGCATCAGCCGGGCATTCCGGGCGAGGAAATGTGGGTGTGGCTGCGGCTGAAGCTGCTGGCGGATGTGGGTCTGGTCGGCCTGCCCAATGCTGGCAAATCGACCTTCATCAACGCGGTCAGCAATGCACAGGCGAAGGTCGGCGACTATGCCTTCACAACGCTCGTGCCGAAGCTGGGCGTCGTGCGCCACAAGGGCCGCGAATTCGTGCTCGCCGACATTCCCGGCCTGATCGAGGGCGCGGCAGACGGCGTCGGGATCGGCGACCGCTTCCTTGGCCATATCGAGCGCTGCCGGGTGCTGATCCACCTGATCGACATCACCGGCACCGAAGACGCCGACCCCGCCGAAGCCATGCGCATCGTCGAGGAGGAACTGGCGGCTTACGGTGACAAGGAACACACGCGGCTGGATGAAAAGCCCCGGCTGGTGGTGCTCAACAAGCTCGATCTGGCTGACGCCGAACTGGTTGAGGCCTATCGCGAGGAACTGCTTGCGGCGGGCGCGGACAAGGTCTTTGCCGTCTCCGGCGCAACCGGGGCGGGCATTCCGGAACTGATGGACGCCGTGCTCGGTTATCTTCCTGACCGCACCGCGACGGAAACCAAGGCGGTCGAAGTCGAAGATGACGACGATACGCCAGAATGGTCGCCGCTCTGATCCTTCGCCCGCCGAATGCCGCAGCAATGACAGGCCAAAGCCACCGGGACATCCCATGACCATCGAGACCCTGCTCGACTTCCGCGATACCGAAAAATGCCCGCGCCTGGTGATCAAGCTCGGCTCGGCGCTGCTGGTGCATCCCGATGGCGAATTGCGATATGAATGGTTGCGCAGTGTCGCGGCCGAAGTCGCCAGTGCGCGGCAGTTGGGCCAGGAAGTCATCATCGTATGTTCGGGCGCGGTCGCGACAGGCGCGGCCAAGCTGGGGCTGCCGGGGGGAGGGCGTGAAACCCTTGCCCATGCGCAGGCCGCAGCCTCGGTCGGGCAGGTGTTCCTGATTGCGACCTGGGCGCAGTTGCTGGCCGAACATGGGCTGGTTGCGGGGCAGATGTTGCTGACGCTCGATGATCTGGAAGGCCGGCGGCGCTATCTCAATGCCTCGGAAACCTTGCGCGAGCTGCTGGCGCGCGGGGTGGTGCCGATCATCAACGAGAACGACAGCATCGCCACGTCCGAAATCCGCTTCGGCGACAATGACCGGCTGGCGGCGCGGGTGGCGCAGGCGGCGGCGGCGGATGGCGTGCTGCTGCTGACCGATGTCGAGGGGCTGTATGACCGCGATCCCTCGCATCCCGAAGCCGAAATTCTGCCCGAAGTGCGCGGCGTGACTGACGAGATCCACGAGATGGCGAGCGACAAGTCGTCATCGGGCAAGGGGTCGGGCGGCATGACGTCGAAGCTGCTGGCCGCCGAAATCGCCGAGCGGGCGGGGATTGCGCTGGCGATCATCAAGGGCACTGATGATCTGCCGATCTCCTGCGCGATGGCGACTGGGCTCGGCACGCTGTTCCTGCCCACGCGTGATGACAATGCGTGGAAGAGCTGGATCGGCGGGCGCCTGCGCTTCAACGGCTCGATCCGTGTGGACGAGGGCTGCGTGGCGGCGCTCCATCGCGGCAAGAGCATTCTGGCGGCGGGCATCACCGGGGTCTTTGGCGAGTTCGAGCGCGGCGACGTGATCAAGGTCGAAGGCCCGGACGGCAGGACTATCGCCAAGGGCATGGTCGAATATGACTGGGACGAGTGCGATGCGATCAAGGGGTTGCGCAGCGAGGAAGTGGCCGAGCGGCTGGGCCATCTGCCGCGCTCCTGCGTGATCCACCGCGATCATCTGGTGCTGCTGTGACCATTCTGGCCATCACTGGCGCGACCGGCTTTGTCGGCAGCGCGGTGCTGGCCGAGGCATTGGCGCAGGGCCATCAGGTGCGCGCGCTTGCGCGGCGCGACCAGACGGAGCGCGCCGGGGTCGAGTGGGTACGCGGCGATCTGGACGACGAGAGCGCGCTCGCTGCGCTGGTCACAGGGGCGGATGCGGTCATTCATGTGGCGGGCCTCACCAACACGCCTGATCCGGCGGAGTTCACCGCTGCAAACGTCACCGGCACCGCCAATGTCATCGCCGCTATGAAGGGGGCAAGGGTGCGGCGGCTGGTGTTCGTATCCTCCCTTGCCGCGCGCGAGCCGAAGCTGTCGGCCTATGGCGCCTCCAAGGCCCAGGCCGAGGCGGTGGTGGAGGCATCAGGCCTCGACTGGACGACAGTGCGTCCGCCCGGCGTCTACGGCCCGCGCGATGTCGACTATCTCGACATGTTCCGCACCGCGAAATGGGGCTTCGTGCCGCTGCCGCCGGGCGGGGCGAGTTCGATCATCCATGCCGATGATCTGGCGCGGCTTCTTGTCGGGCTTGCGGGAAGCAATGCCGCACCGACGAAGAAGAAAGTATTCGAACCGGATGACGGGCGCGAGGGCGGGTGGAGCCACAAGGAACTCGCGCAGGCGATCGGCCGGGCGATGGGCAAGCGGAGCGTGTTCGCCCCGCATCTGCCGCGCTTCGTCCTCGATCTGGCGGCAGCCGGAGACCGGCTGGCGCGCGGTGACCGTGCCAAGCTCACCCCCGACCGGGTCGGCTACATGGCGCACCCCAACTGGGTCTCGCGCTCGCATTGCCGCGTGCCGCCGGGCATCTGGCAACCGCGCATTGCAAGCGAGGAAGGCCTGAAGGCCACCGCCGAGTGGTACAAGCGCGAGGGGTGGCTTTAGCGCCGGTAGAATTCACGCAGGATAAACGCGCAGCTGTACAGGAACATGAGCCTTTGCAGCAGGCCTTGCCCTGCGGGCCACTGGTTCATGGCCAGTGGAATGACGACCGCGATTGCCAGTCCGATCCATGCGACAAGATCGCCGCGCGATCCGCCTTTGGCGAACAGGCTTGCCGCACATGCGCCTGCGAAAGCCGTTCCGACGATCGCCGATGCCAGTGAGTGGAGTTTGTCCTCAAGCAGGTCAGCGGCCATGCCGGCGGTTATCGGCGCGTGAGACCAAATCGCTGCCGCAACCATCCCTGCGCCAAATATGGCCAGAGCTTGGCGCACAAGCCGACGGCGTTCATTTTCTGCCAAGGCCGCGACAAGGGTTCCAACGCCAAACCCGGCAAAGCCAGCGCGCATGATCCAGGCCCCCGGCATTGCCTGCCCTGCCTGTTGCGATGTGGTGTGGCGGAGCCAATCGTACGCTGGCGGAGCAAATGCCGGGCCGATGATCATGGCACTCACAAGCAACACAATACCGATAGTGGCCGCCGATTGCGCCAGCTGTGCCTGTCTCCTGCTCCGATGCACAAACCCGCCTCGATTTTCGCGATGCAAGCGACTGTGGCAGGCTTGTGTTGCAAATCAGAGGAACGGCTCCTCGCCCGGCTTGTGGATGCCGCATTCGGTCTTGTCCCAGCCCTTCCACCGGCCCGAACGCGGGTCTTCGCCGGGCGCGACCTGCGAGGTGCAGGGCGAGCAGCCGATCGAGGGATAGCCTTGCGCGATCAGCGGGTGGCGGGGCAGGTCGTGCTGGATGAAATACCCCTCGATCTGGCCCGCGTCCCAATCGATCAGCGGGTTGATCTTGAGGCGTCCTTGCGCGTCCGAGGTATCGACCTCAAAGCGCGGCAGGTTCGCGCGGGTCGCGGCCTGGAAGGCCTTGCGGCCGGTGAAGCTGGCATCGTAGCCTGCCAGCGCCTTTTCGAGCGGGCGGACCTTGCGGATCTCGCAGCAGCCATCGGGATCGTAGGACCACCTGAGGCCGGTCTCGTCACGCTTGGCGAGTTCCTCGGCATCTGGCGTCAGCACCACCAGATTGAGGCCCAGCCGCTCCACCAGCGTATCGCGGTAGGCCAGCGTTTCGGGGAAATGCTTGCCGGTATCGAGGAACAGCACCGGCACTGCCGGGTCGACGCTGGCGACCAGATGCAGCAGCACCGCGCTCTCCGCGCCGAAGCTGGAGACCACCGCGAGATCGCCCGCCAGCCCGTCACGGATCACCGCTTCCAGCATTTCCTGCGTGCTGCTGCCGCGAAACATCCGATTCAGCCGCACCGCATCATGCTCGGTAAAGCGCGGCGCGAGGTCGAGGCTGTCGCGGGTGCGCCCTTCGCTGGCGAGGCCGAGTTCAGGCTTCATGGCGCTTCTCCGCAATGGGGGCGCGGGCATCGGCGGCACGTTGATACACATTCTCCCACGTCGCGAAGGCGCGGCGCGCGTCCTCCTCATCGAGGCGCTTGTCGGGGGCGAAGCTGTCGAAGCCGCAGCGGCGCATGTGGCTGAGCTGGTCGATGAGCACATCGCCCACCGCGCGCAGTTCGCCGGTATAGCCCGCCTCGCGCAGGATGCGGGCCGCGGAATAGCCGCGCCCGTCACCGAACGCCGGGAAGTTGACCTCCACCAGTGCGAGGCGATCAAGGAAGGGCAGCAGCAGGCGCGCATCGTCGCCCGGCTCGATCCGGACGGCGGTGGCGTTGGTCTGTTCGAGCACCGAGTCCACGGTGACGGCGGCGTGATCGACCGGTTCATCATCGCGGAAACGGAACTGCACCTCGTCGGGGGAAGTGCCCAGATCATTACCCATAAAGCGCCTCCTTGAACGGCTCCATGCCGATGCGGCGATAGGTATCGAGGAAGCGCTCGCCCTCGGTGCGGCTGGCGAGATAGACGTCGGTGACCTTCTCGACGGCGGCGATCACGCCGTCCTCGTCAAAGCCGGGGCCGGTGATCTTGGCGAGGCTGACGTCTTCGGCCTCGCTGCCGCCGAGCGAGAGCTGGTAATTCTCCACCCCCTTCTTATCGACGCCGAGGATGCCGATGTGGCCCGCGTGGTGGTGCCCGCAGGCGTTGATGCAACCGGAGATTTTCAGCTTCAACTCGCCGACAGCCTCAGTGCGGCCGGTCTGGGCGAAACGCTCCGAAATCCGCTGGGCGAGCGGGATCGAGCGGGCGTTGGCGAGGCTGCAATAATCGAGGCCCGGGCAGGCGATGATGTCCTCGATCGTGTCCATATTGGCAGCGCCAAGGCCCGCTTCGTCGAGCGCCTGCCACACCGCTTGAAGGTCGGCAATCCGCACATGGGGCAGCAGCAGGTTCTGGGTGTGCATCACGCGCAGTTCGTCGAAGGAGTATTCGCGGGCGAGGCGGGCGACGACCCGCATCTGCACCGAGGTCGCATCGCCCGGGATGCCGCCTGCGGGCTTGAGGCTGATGACGGCCGAGACATAATCGGGGTGGCGGTGGGGATGGGTGTTGTTCAAGGCCCATGCCTCAAACCCCCCGCCCCGGACCTGATCCGGGGCCCCGATGTCCCTGATCCGCTCGGGAGTGAGCGGGGTCCCGGCTCGGGGGCCGGGACGGCGGAGGGGTTCGGGGAGTTCGAAGAAGCTGGCAATCCGCGCCAGTTCCTCGCGCGGGGGTTCCACCCCCACGCTGAGCAGATGCGCGAATTCCTCTTCGACCTGACGGATATACTCCGCCGCGCCCAGTTCGTGGACGAGGATCTTGATGCGCGCCTTGTACTTGTTGTCGCGCCGCCCGTAGCGGTTGTAGACCCGAAGGCACGCCTCGGCATAGGTGATGAACTGGTCGATCGGCACGAAATCGCGGATCAGGGGCGCGATCATCGGCGTGCGGCCCATCCCGCCGCCCGCATAGAACTGCGCGCCGATCTCTCCGTCACGCTTGACGATCCGCACGCCGATATCGTGCAGCCGCATTGCCGCGCGGTCCTTTTCGGAGGCGATCACCGCGATCTTGAACTTGCGCGGGAGGTAGGTGAATTCCGGGTGGAAGCTCGACCACTGGCGCATCAACTCGGCATAGGGGCGAGGGTCGACCACCTCATCCGCCGCCGCGCCCGCGAAGTGATCGGACGAGATGTTGCGGATGCAATTGCCGCTGGTCTGGATCGCGTGCATCTCGACTGTCGCCAGATCGGCGAGCGCATCGGCGCAGTCTTCCAGCTTGATCCAGTTGTACTGGATGTTCTGGCGGGTGGTGAAGTGGCCGTAGCCGCGATCATACTTGTCGGCGATGTCGGCCAGCATCTCCATCTGGCGCGAATCCAGCGTGCCATAGGGAATGGCGACGCGCAGCATATAGGCGTGAAGCTGGAGGTAGAGCCCGTTCATCAGCCGCAGCGGCTTGAACTGGTCCTCGGTCAGCTTGCCTTCCAAGCGGCGGCGGGCCTGATCGCGGAATTCGGCGACGCGGGCATCGACCATCGCCTGATCGTATTGGTCATAGCGGTACATATTCACCCGTTCCCCAGGATTGCCCAAGCAGCGACAAGAGCTGCGAGGACGAGGGCTGCAAAAAGAACTATTCGGATCACGCTCTTCGAACCCGCCGACACGGTCGCATCGATCCAGCCTTCCAACCGGGCAAGCTCATCCGCGTCATAAAGCGCTGGCGCCCCACCTGCGATCGCTTTACCGATTGCGGGTAGCTCATCGGCATACCGTGCCGCGGCCGCGCGATCATCGGCGAAGCGATAAACCGAGAGGTAAGTTGCCTTCACCAGATCAGGTCCCTTGGGGTCGAGTTCGCAGGCCTCACAGCGATGAAATGGCTCATGCTTGAGATCGCCACAGGCAATGCAGACCGCACGGGCCTGCCCTTCTCGGAGAAAATCATCGTCTCCGATCACTGTCAGATCACCCAGTCCCAGCCGGTCTTGTCGGCAGTCGGCACTGCGAGGTCGCGCCGCACGGTCGGGCCGAGCGCGCGCACCCGGTCCTTGATATGCGCGGGGCGGACGTGCCCGGCGGCGTCGATGCTGGCGTCGATGGCGTAAGGGACGTTGACCCGGCGCGTGGCGACTTCGCGGGCGAGGATTTCCTCGGCGTCGTCGCCCACATCGACGGCATCATCGACGAACAACGACCAGCCCGCGCCGTCCCACCAGGTCACCGCGCCGGTGCGCAGGTCGTTGCCGGTGAGGATTTTCATTGCGCTGCCTCCTGCACCAGCCTCGCCACGGCCATATCCTCGCGTGCGGTCACTTCGCCGATGACGATCAGCGCCGGGCTCTTGACGGCATGCGCCTCGACCAGATCGGGCAGGCCTGCCAGCAGCCCGCGCAGCACCCGCATTTCGGGCCGAGCGGCGTTCTCGATTACGGCGACGGGCATGGACGGGGCGAGGCCATCGGCCATGAGCTTTTCGGCGATGGCGGCGGCGGTGGAGACGCCCATGTAGATCACCAGCGTGCGGCCCCGTCCGGCGAGGCCCGACCAGTCCTGATCGGAGAGGCCCTTGCACTGGCCGGCCACGAAGCTGACGATGCTGGAGGCATCGCGGTGGGTGAGCGCGATCTGGCTGGCGGCGGCCGCGCCATTGGCCGCGCTGATGCCGGGCACGACCTCGACCGGAACCCCGGCCGCGCGCGCATCCTCCGCTTCCTCGCCGCCGCGCCCGAAGATGAAGGGATCGCCGCCCTTCAATCGCACCACGTCATGGCCCGCGCGCGCCTCACGGATCAGCAGCGCGTTGATGTCTTCCTGCGGCATGGTGTGGCGGGCGCGCTGCTTGGCGACGCTAATGAGCCGCGCGTCCGGGCGGGCAAGGCCCAGAATGTCCGGGCCGATCAGCCCGTCATGGACGATCACCCGCGCCTCGGAAATCAGGCGGGCTGCACGCAGGGTGAGCAGGTCCACCGGACCCGGCCCTGCGCCGACGAGATAGATAGTGCCAGTCTTTCGCATGGCACCGCAGATGGGCGAGACTGCCTATGCGTGCCAGCGAGAATGGTTTGGCCTGCCAGAAGCGCAGCTATTCGCCCGGTGCGGCTCTGCTTTCGAGCGCCGCGATCAACGCATCGAACTGCGCATTGCCGCGCAGGTTGATGTCGCGCTGGGGGAAGGGGATCTCGATCCCGTGCTCCTTGAACAGCCACCACAGGTTCTTGAGCACCGCACTGCGGACATTGCCGACCCCCTGCTCGGGATCGACGATCCAGCAATGGATCACGAAATCGACCGAATTGTCGCCATAGCCGCTCATCCAGACGGTCGGCGGCGGCGTGTCGAGCACGCGCGTGGCCTGTCTCGCGGCTTCGAGCATCAATTCCTCGGCCAGCTTCATGTCGGCGTTGTAACTGACCCCGACCCGCACCTGCATCCGCACCCGCTTGGAGGAATAGGACCAGTTTTCGACCTGGTTGATCATCAGGTTTTCGTTGGGGATGAGATATTCACGCTCGTCCCGCGTCGTCACCGAGACTGCGCGGATGCCGATCTTGCGGATCTGGCCGAAGGTCTCGTTGCCGGCCATGTCGGTCACCGCGATGACGTCGCCCGGCTTGATCGACTTGTCCATCAGCAGGATGATCCCGGCGATCAGGTTGCCGAAGGTCTTCTGCAACCCGAAGCCGATCGCAAGGCCGAAAGCCCCGCCGAAAAAGGCCAGTGCGGTCAGATCGATGCCGAGCAGGTCGATCCCGACGAAGAAGGCCGCGGCCCAGACGATGATCGTCAGGATCTTTTCGGACAGCACTTTCTGCGTTTCATCGAAGCGGCCGACATTGCGGATCACCCGGCGCCCGAAGCGGTTGAGCAGGATCGCTGCGGTGATCACCAGCAGGATGACGCTGGCGACCAGCAGGGCATCGAACAGCGAGAAGCGGATATCCCCCACTTCCAGCGCGAATGCATCTAGCCGGTCGAGGAAGGCTCCAGCGGTTTCGCTTTGCTTGGTGACGCCTTCCCTGAGCTTGTCGGCTGCTTCCACGACTTCGACCGGCTCGGCGGGGGACGGCGCAGAGGCTGGCGAAGCGTCCGGCGGGACGCTGGCGGGGGTGCCGGGCGCGCTCATCCGACCCGCGCCAGAGCTTGCGCCAGATCGGCGATGAGATCCTCGGGGTCTTCCAGCCCGATGGCAAGGCGCAGCGCGGGCCTGCCGCCGGTGCCGGTCATGCAACTGCGGTAATCCTCCGGCCGGATCGGCAGGGCAAGGCTTTCGAACCCGCCCCAGGAATAGCCGATGCCGAACAGTTCCAGTGCGTCGGCCACGCGGGCCGAGGCCGCTGGATCATCGCTGGCCAACACGAAGGCGAACAGCCCGCAGCCACCGGTGAAGTCGCGGCGCCACAGGGCATGGCCGGGATCGGAGGGGAGCATCGGACACAGCACCCGCGCGACCTGCGGCTGGGCTTCAAGCCATTGGGCCACCGCCAGCGCGGTGCGGGTCTGCGCCTCCAGCCGAACGCCCATCGTACGCAATCCGCGCGCCGCCAGCGCCGCATCGTCGGGCGAGACGACCTGCCCCAGTTCCTGCGCGGTGCGACGCAGCGCCGTGTACCACCGCTTGCCCGCACTGGCGCTGCCCATCATCACGTCGGAATGGCCGCCGACGTGCTTCGACAGGCTCATCATCACGATGTCGCAGCCATGTTCCAGCGCCGCGAAGCCGAGCGGGCTTGCCCAGGTGTTGTCGATCATGCTGACGGCACCGTGCTCGCGGGCAATGGCGGCAAGGGCCGGGACATCGCACATCTCGAAGGTGAGGCTGCCGGGGGCCTCCAGCCACACCGCCTGCGCGCCCTCTGCCAGCGCCGCGAAAGCCGTCAGATCGCGCGGATCGAAGAAGGTCGTTGTCACCCCCATCCGCGCCAGCAGGCCGGTCGCCATGCTGCGCGAGGGGTCATAGGCATTGTCAGCCATCAGCAAGCGGTCGCCGGGCTTCAGCACGGCGAGCATGCACCCGGCAATTGCGGCTACACCGCTGGGATAGAGCTGCGTGCCGTAAGCCCCGCGCTCGATCTGAGTCAGCGCCTCGGCCAGCGCCCACTGGGTCGGTGCGCCGCGCCGGCCATAGAAGAACTGCCCGTCGACATTATTGCCGCCCGCTGCGTGGCGATCGGCGTCCTTGTCATAAAGATGGGTCGATCCGCGCCACACCGGCGGATTGACCACCGGGCCGGTCCATTCCTTGCGCCGTCCCCCGCGCACCAGCCGCGTGGCAGGCTTCAGGTGGCTGTCATCTCCGCCGCCGCTCATGCGTCAGGCCGTCCGATTTCGGGGCCTTGGGCCTTGGGCGTATCGGGATCAGCACCCCATTCGCTCCAGCTGCCATCATACAGCGCAAAGTCGCTCTCGCCGATCAGGTGGAGCGCGAACAGCAGCACGCTCGCCGTCACGCCGCTGCCGCAACTGGCGACAATCGGCCGGGTCATGTCGAGGCCCGCATTCTCGAAGGCCGAACGGATTTCCTCGGTCGATCGGTAGGTGCCATCGGGGTTGAACAGTTCGGTGAAGGGCAGGTTCAGCGCCCCCGGAATGCGGCCCATCGGCAGGCCGTGGACGGGATCAGTCCCGGTGCCATAGACCCGGTCAGCCGAACGCGCATCGACCACCTGTTCGCGGTCGGCATCGAGATTGGCGAGCATATCGGCCTTGCTGCGCACCCGGCGCGGGCCGGTGAGCTGGACGGGACTGGCCGGATCGCTTGTCCCGGCGCCGATTTCCAGCGGACGATGGTCGGCGCGCCACTTGGCAAGTCCGCCGTCGAGGATCGCGACCCGTTCCCACCCCATCGCGGTCAGCATGAACCACGCGCGCGCGGCAGTGCGGATCGCGCTGTCATCATAAAGGATGATCGCATCCTCGCCCCGCACGCCGAGCAAGGCAAGCCGCGCGGCCAGCTGATCGGGGGTGGGCAGGGCATAGGGGACGGGCGAGCCGCTATCGAACAGGCTTGCCAGCCCGAGAAAGCGCGCGCCGGGGATATGACCGGCGGCATATTCAGCCGCCGCATCGCGCTGCGCGGCGGGCAGGTGATGCGAGGCATCGAGCACGGCAAGGCCCGGTGCATCGAGATTGCGGGCGAGCCACTCGGTCGAGACAAGCGCGGGAAGGGAAGTGTTCATGCCGCCGACCCTAGCCCGGTCAGACGGATGCTGCCAAGCCTTGCTTCAGGCTGCGCTGGCGGGTTGGACGGGCGGCTGAGAAAGCGGCTGGGCGATCAGGCCGGGGATTCCGCCGGGCGGGGCATCGAGCAGAATCGGGTGGACACGCCCCGCGCCGCTGGCACTCGGCGGGCCGATCACGAAGCTGCGGCTCATCGCGCTTTGCCCTTCGCCTTCCAGTGTGACGTGCAGCAGCGGAATGAACAGCGGCGCGTTGCCCTGTCGCAGCAGAGAGATCGCAGACAGTGGCAGTTGCACGTCACCGGTGATGCTGCGCGCCTGATGCGGCCCGACGCGCGCGATCCGGTCAAGCCGCTGGGCCGCGCCGGGGGCCGGGGCATTGTCAGCGCCGCGCTGCGCCGAGGCAAGCTGCACCGCAACCCCCAGGTCGTTCACCGCCCTTTCGGTGCGGTTGGCTACGGTCAGCCGGTAGCCCAGCGTGAACATCATCACGCTACGGGTCGCCCCGGTGATTTCGAGCGTGAGATCGAGGCGGGGCAGGGCGGCGTCATCTGCCGCGCGCGATCCGCCCGCCGCCAGCGGCGCGGCAAGGCGCAGCACCGCAGGCTTGCGCCGCCGCCATGCCAAAGCAGATCCGCCCAGCAGCGCCAGCGCGCCAAGCCCACCAGCGGCATAGGGCCACCAGTCGGGCAGCACCGAGGCGCCCAATGCCGAAGTTTCGGCGGGTAGGGCTGTCGTCGCTGGCGGGGGCGGGGAGGCAGACGTCGTTGGCGGCAGAGGTTCAGCCGGCAGCGTGGGGGACTGTTCGGGTTGGTCGGCAGCCGCCGCGACCGGGGTGCTCTCAGGCGCTGGGCTCGGAGCAGAGGTGGGCGCCGGGGCGGGCGCACGCGTCTGCGGGCGGGTCGGGGATGGGGTCGATTGTGGCAGCGGCTGGATCACCGGGGTCGCTGTCACCGTGGGGGCAGCTTCGGGCTGAACGCGCGGCGGGATCGCGACGCCGCTGCGCTCGTCTGCCGGGCCTGCGGGGGCCGGGCTGGGTGACGGGGTAGGTTCTGGCAGAGTGAAACTGCCGGGCGCGGTCTGTCCGGCGAGCGGGGCAGTGGCAGCCGTGGCAAGGCCCAGCGCGATCAGCGCGGCCGGGGGACGATGCAGGCGGGGCTTGGACAAGGTGCTCATGATGACCGGTCAGGCAGTGCTGGCGCGTGCCAGCTGAACATTTGCTGGCCCCATAGGGAACCTTGTCCGCCTTCGTCCAGTTGCCTGCTTGCGCCCATCCCCCATTCAAGGCAACAGCCCCTCCCATGACGACGACATCCGACACCCCCAAGCCTGCCCCGCAATTCCTTGGCCGTGACACCCCGCTGCCTGCCTCGCCCGAAGAAGCGGTGCTCGATTACGTGCCGAACCCGCGGGTGGGCCTGACCTATATGGTGCGCTTTGTCAGCCCTGAGTTCACCTCGCTGTGTCCGGTGACCAACCAGCCCGATTTCGCGCATCTGGTGATCGACTATGTGCCGGGCGAGACGATTGTGGAGAGCAAGAGCCTGAAGCTGTTCCTCGGCTCGTTCCGCAACCACAACGGCTTCCACGAGGATGTGACTGTGGGCATCGGCGTGCGTCTGTTTACCGAGATGCGCCCGCAGTGGCTCAGGATCGGCGGGTACTGGTATCCGCGCGGCGGCATCCCGATTGACGTGTTCTGGCAGAGCGGGTCGCCGCCTGAAGGCCTGTGGCTGCCCGATCAGGGCGTGCCGGGCTATCGCGGACGCGGGTGAGGTTGCCCCGGCTTGCCCGCCCTTGAAGCGCGTCAGGCCGCGGCTTGCCCCCCGCCAGACCCCCGCCAGACCCCGTTCAAACCCCTGCCAGCACCGGTGTTTCGCGTGAAACATCGGGGCTGAGGGTCAGGCGTTCGGCACGCTGAGTTCAAGCTGCACGAATTTCGGTACGGTCTTGTTGGCCTCGCGCCATTTGGCGAGCGGGAAGGCCCCCGCACCCAGCGCCGCGAGCGGAATGCCGGCCTCGGCGAGCGAGTAGGGCGAGATGCGGTGCCGGGTCATGAACCCGCCACAGCCGTCGCTGATCAACGGGGTTTCGAAGTGGAGGCCCTGGCTGTTCTCGGTGGCATTTACCACTTTGCTTACAACAAGTTGCCCGTGGCCGAGATCGAGCACAACGTCGGTCCCGACCGGCACCCCGGCCAGCCCGGTGATGCGCGCGCCGGTCTTGGAAAGATTGCGCAGGATCACGTCGTAGTAGTGATCCTCGTGGATCAGTCCGACCTTGCGGAAGATGGTGATGCGCTCGGCGCGGTGGCGCGGCGGGCCGCTGGGGCGGAAGATCACCGAACCTTCCGCGAATTGCTGCGTCACCTGATCCTGCGTCAACGGGCGGGAATAGATGTAACCCTGCACCAAATCCGCGCCGCGTTCGCGCACCAGATTTAGCTCGTCCATTGCCTCGACACCCTCGGCGACGGTTTCCATCCCGAGCGCCTTGGCGAGCGCGACGATCGCGGTGATGATCGCGGGGTTGATGTCCCCGTTCTCAGTGCAGCCGCGCACGAAGCTCTGGTCGATCTTGATCTTGTCGAAATGCCCATGCTTGAGATAGCCGAGCGACGAATAGCCGGTTCCGAAATCGTCAAGCGCGAGCCGCACGCCCAGCTTCTTGAGATCGCGGAAGATCGCATCCACCGTTTCAAGATCGCCGGCGAAGACGCTCTCGGTGATTTCCAGTTCGAGCCGTCCGGGGGACAGACCCGAAGCGTCGAGTGCGGCGGCAACCGCCTTGCGGTATCCGGGGCGGACAAACTGCTTGGCGGACACATTGACCGCGACCTTGATCGTTTCGGGCCACGCCAGCGCGTCCATGCACGCCTGACGCAGCGCCATCTCGCCGATCCTGATGATGAGATCATCATTCTCGGCCACCGGGATGAACTGCGCCGGGCTGATGTCGCCTTCTTCGGAATCATGCCAGCGCAGCAGGGCCTCGAAGCATTTGACTTCGTTGGTGACCGGGTCGACCAGCGGCTGATAGGCGAGTTTCAGTTCGTCGCGATCAACCGCGTCGCGCAGCCGATCGCCCAGCATCGCGGTCTTGGAGGCCGCTTCGCGCAGCTCGCTGGTGAAAAAACAGAAGGTGCCGCCGCGCGTTTCCTTGGCGGAATAGAGCGCCATGTCGGCCGCACCGGTCAGCTCGTCTGCTTCGAGGCCGTCATAGGGCGCAATGGCGATGCCGACCGAGGTGCCGATGATCGCCCGCCGGCCATTGATCTGATAGGGCTGCGAAAGCGACTGGACGATGCGGTTCGCCAGTTCTCCCAGTGTGCCGCGGTCATCCATGTCGGGCAGCAGCACCTGAAACTCGTCGCCGCCCAGACGGCCGACTTCGCCGCTGTCCTTGACGATGCTCTTGAGCCGCTCGGCCACCTGCTTGAGCAGTTCGTCGCCGGCCGGGTGGCCCATCGTGTCGTTGACCTGCTTGAAGCGGTCGAGATCGAGCATCATCAATGCGCAGCTGCGCTGGCTGACCCGGAATGCGGCGAGCATCGCGGTAAGCCGTTCGTTCAGCTTGCGGCGGTTGGCAAGGCCGGTCAGCTCGTCGACCTGCGATTGCCGCGCAACCTGAGTTTCGTAGGCATATTGGCTGGAGATATCGACCGCACTGCCCCGATAGCCCTTGAAGGTTCCAGCCGCGTCAATCAGCGGGCGGGCGTTCAAGCGCCACCAGCGAGTGCTGCCGCGTCCGTCCGGCACGGCGACGATTTGTTCTTCAAGCCTGGAACGGGCCTTCATCTTGAAGGCGAGGCTGCGCTGAGCCGGTGCTCCGGCTTCGGGCTCGACATCGCTGAACACGCGCGTGATCGGCTGGCCGATCAGCTCCCCGCTCGTGTCCCCCAATTCGGTGATCGCGCGCTGGGACAGGAACGAGAGGTTGCCTGCCTCGTCGGTCGCCCAGAACATGCCGACGCCGAGTTCCTCGACCTCGCCGAGCACGGCGGTGCGTTCGGGCCGCGCCCGCCGTTCGCCGGCTTGGCCTTCAGTCGCCGAGCGGGACGGCTCGCGCGTGGATTTCAGAAAGCCCAATGGCATGCCTTGTCCTTGTTCCAGAGCGCACCTTGCCGCGACCGGGCCGAACGGAGGCCGCGGGCAGTGTGCCGCCGACTGTCGCCATAGGCCCGATGCAGTTGAAAAAGCGTTACGCGCGTGAGCCCCGATTGCCAGGTGGCAGGAGGGAGGGAACTGATGTTCGGCATTTGCGTTGTCGAAACGTGCAGCTCCTGTGGCATTTTCTTGCCCTTGCTCGGCACAGCGTGTAATTTTGCTGCATTACCGCCGAGCGTTCGGGATCACGCACAGCGTTTTTGCGAAGATCGGGGGACGGCGTCATTTCTGTAGACACTCTGTTCGCGAGCGCGCCTGCCGCGTTGACCAATCCCGTGCGCACCCGCGCAGACTGGGAAGCAATGCGCACTGCGGCGCTGGCTGATCCTGGCGCGTTCCACGGCGAAATCGCCGGACGGAATATGCATTGGTTCGTGGCCGATTGCGGCGCTGACGGCGCGTGGCTTGCGAAAGGCGAGGACGGCCGCTGGCACGGCTGGGATGCCGCCAGCGCCGCGCCGGTCAGCCCCGATCTGCCGGACGATTTCACCCCCTGGCATACGGGCTTTGACGGCTCCTGTCCGCCGCATTGGCGCTGGTTTCTCGGCGGGCGCACCAATGCCGCCTTCAGCGAACTCGACCGGCACGTGCTCGCCGGGCATGGGCACGAAGCGGCGCTGATCTTCGAAGGTGACCGCTGGGACATGTCCGCCAACGGCGGCAAGGGCGCGCCGATCGACTGCTTCACCGTCAGCCGCAAACGCCTGCTGCTTGAGGTGGCGAAGTGCGCCGTCGCGCTTGAAGCGCTGGGGCTCAAGCCGGGCGACCGCATGGCCTTGAACATGCCGAGCATCGTGCCGCAGATCTACTGGACCGAAGCGGCCAAGCGGATGGGCGTCGTCTATACGGCGGTGTTCGGGGGCTTCTCGGACAAGACCCTGTCGGATCGCATCGCCGACACCGCAGCGCGCGTCATCGTCACCAGCGACGGCAGCTACCGCAACGCGCAGGTCGCCGCGTTCAAGAACGCCTATACCGACCCGGCGCTCGACAATTTCGTGCCGGTGACGACGGCGCTGGCGATCCTTGGCGGGCTCGATCTGGAACTGCCCGAAGGCGGCCATGAAACGATCCTCGACACCGTGCGCGAGGCGCTGGCGGGCGAGATCACGGTTGACCGTTCCGACGTGATGCGCGGCGTGGGCCGGGCGCTCATCAATCTGGGCAGCGAGGGCCGGATCACGTCTGCCGATGCCGCGCGGGTGCGGATCGCGATTGCCTCGAGCCTCGTCACCCTGCCGCCGCGGGTCGAGGCGGTGATCGTGTGCCGTCATACCAACCAGCCCGACATGATCTGGCGTGAGGAGCGTGACCGCTGGAGCCACGAGCTGACCGACGTGGCGCTGGTCACCGTGCTGGAAAAGGCGCGCGGCGCGGGCTTTCAGGTCGCATCCGAAGCCGAGCTGATGGCGCTGCCCGACAGCGATTTCGTCCGCGCGATCTGGGCGTCGTCAAAGCCGATGCCGGTCGATGCCGACTATCCGATGTTCTTCATCTATACCTCGGGCAGCACCGGCAAGCCGAAGGGGATCGTCCATTCGCACGGCTATGCTGCGGGCGTCGCCGAGACAATGGCGGCGAGCTTCGACGCGCGCCCCGGGGATACGCTGTTCGTGGTCGCCGATCCGGGCTGGATCACCGGGCAGAGTTATCTCATTTGCGCGCCGCTGATGACGCGGGTGACCTCGCTGGTGAGCGAAGGCTCGCCCGTCTTCCCCCACGCGGGCCGCTTCGCCTCGATGATCGAGCGGCACCATGTGACAATCTTCAAGGCGGGGGTGACCTTCCTCAAGTCGATCATGTCCGACCCTGCGAACCTCGCCGAGGTCGAACGCTACGACATGAGCGGCTTGCGTGTGGCGACCTTCTGCGCCGAGCCGGTGAGCCCCAGCGTGCAGGCCTTCGGGATGGAGCACGTCACGGAGCGCTACATCAATAGCTACTGGGCCACCGAGCACGGCGGGATCGCGTGGACGCATATGTTCGCCAACGACGATTTCCCGCTGCGGCCCGATGCCCACGCCTATCCGCTGCCGTGGATCGTCGGCGATGTGTGGGTCGAGGATGAGGCTGGCACAGGCGCGCCCGCCCCCTTCGCCCGCGCCGACGATGGCGGCGTGTCGTGGCGCAAGGCCGAAACGGGCGAGAAGGGCGAGATCGTGATCGCCGCGCCTTACCCTTACCTCGCGCGCACCATCTGGGGCGACATCGCGGGCTTCAAGGTTGCCGATGGCCGGGTCGATCCCGCCTGGCGCGGTGACGCCAAGCGGTGGGAAGAGGGCTACTGGCGGCGCTGGAAGGGCGCCTGGGCCTATACCCAGGGCGATTTCGCGATCCAGCACGCGGACGGTTCTTTCTCGCTCCACGGGCGCTCGGATGACGTGATCAACGTTTCGGGCCACCGCATGGGGACCGAGGAAATCGAAGGCGCGGTGCTGCGCGACAAGGCGCTTGCGCCGGACTCGCCGGTCGGCAACGTGCTGGTGGTCGGCGCGCCGCACCGCGAGAAGGGGCTGACCCCGCTCGCCTTCGTGGTGCCGGTCGCGGGGCGCAAGCTGACGCACGAGGACAAGCGCCGGTTGTTCGATCTGGTGCGGACCGAAAAGGGCGCGGTCGCGGTGCCTGCCGACTTCATCGAAGTCTCGCAATTCCCCGAAACCCGCTCGGGCAAATATATGCGCCGCATGGTCCGCGCGCTGGTGGTGGGCGAGGACGTGGGCGATGTGACCACGCTGAGGAACCCTGAGGCGCTGGACGAGTTGAAGCGCGTCATCGACGACTGGCAGCGCAAGCAGCGCATGTCGGACGAGCAGGCACTGTTTGACCGGCACCGCTATTTCCTCGTCCAGTACAACACGGTCGCTCCCGGCAAGCAGGTGGCGACCGTCACCGTCACCAACCCGCCGGTCAACGCGCTCAACGAACGTGCGATTGACGAGCTGGTGCTGGTCACCTCGACGCTGGCGCGTGACGAGAATGTCGTCGCGGTGGTCTTCACCGGCGAGGGCACCTCGTCCTTCGTCGCCGGGGCGGACATCCGGCAGATGCTGGAGGAGATCCACACCGTCGAGGAAGCCATGGTGCTGCCCAACAACGCGCACCTTGCCTTCCGCACCATCGAGAGCATGAACAAGCCCTGCGTCGCGGCAGTGCAGGGCGTGGCGCTGGGCGGCGGGATGGAGTTCGCGCTCGCCTGCCATTACCGCATTGCCGAGCCGACCGCGCGCTTCGGCCAGCCCGAAATCCGCCTTCGGCTCCTTCCCGGCTATGGTGGCACCCAGCGCCTGCCGCGCCTGCTGGCTGACCGGCGCGGGGCTGAGGGGGTGCGCGACGCGCTTGACCTCATCCTCGGCGGGCGGAGCATCACGGCGGAAGCGGCGACCGATATCGGTCTGGTCGATGAACTGGTTGAAGGGGCGCATGATGCGCTTTCGCAGGCCCATGCGGCGGTGCGCGACTATGTGAAGCACGGTGCGGACTCCGCGTTGGGCCGTGCCTTCGCGGAGCGGCAGGCGGCGGTCTCGCGTTGGGAAAGCGCGTCGGACATCAGCCTCGATGCGGTGCTGGAGGACGACTTCCTCCAGCGCATCCTGCGTCAGCTCGACTGGGCGGGCCGTGGGCAAGCCGGGGCGCGGGCCTTGGAAGCCGTGCGCGCCGGCCTTGAGCAAGGCATCACCCAGGGCACCGCGCGCGAGGCGAAGCTGTTCGCCGAGGCCATCGTCGATCCCGAGGGCGGCAAGACCGGCATTCGCCAGTTCATGGACAAGGTCGCCCCGCCGCTCCCTGTCCGCCGTGACGGCGTGTGGATCGATGCCGAGCATGAAATGCGTGCACAGGCGTTGGAAGCGGCAGGCGATCTGCTGCCCGTGGGCGCGCCGTTCTATCCCGGCGTGACCCCGATCCCCAGCCACCAATACGCCTTCGGCATCGCCCGCGATCCCGACACCGGCCAGCCCCGTTTCGGCCCGCCCGCGAGCCACGAGAAAGAGCTGATCGTCAAGACGCCCGCGCCCGCGCCCAACGAAGCGCTGCTTTACATGCTGACGAGCGAGGTCAACTTCAACGACATCTGGGCGCTGACCGGCATCCCCGTCTCGCCCTTCGATGCGCATGAGGAAGATGTGCAGATCACCGGCTCCGGCGGCATCGCGCTGGTCGCGGCACTGGGCAGCGAGACGCGGGCGCAGGGGCGGATCAAGGTCGGCGATCTGGTAACGGTCTATTCCGGCACCAACGACCTGCTCTCGCCGCAGGTCGGCAATGACCCGATGTATGCGGACTTCAGCATTCAGGGCTACGAGACCGAGACCGGCAGCCACGCCCAGTTCCTGACGGTGCAGGCCCCGCAGATGCACAAGGTGCCGCCTGATCTCACGCTCGAGCAGGCGGGAAGCTATGTGCTGAACCTCGGCACCATCGCGCGCTGCTTGTTCACGACGCTGGAGATCGCGCCGGGGCGGACGCTGTTTGTCGAAGGGGCGGCGACGGGGACGGGGCTCGATGCCCTCAGGTCTTCGGTGCGCACGGGCTTGCAGGTGACGGGCCTCGTGTCCTCGGAAGAGCGCGCGGCGTTCATCACCAAAGTGCAGGGCGCGGTCGGCGCGATCAACCGCAAGGATGCGCGCTTTGCCGATCTCTACACCGTGGTGCCGGAGGACAAGGCCGAGGCTCAGAAATGGGAAGCGGCAGGCGCGCCGCTGATCGAGGAATACAAGGCGCTCAATGGCGGCAAGCTCGCCGATTATGTGGTCAGCCACGCGGGCGAGACGGCCTTCCCACGCTCGTTCCAATTGCTGGCCGAAGGCGGAACACTGGCCTTCTATGGCGCCTCGTCCGGCTATCACTTCAGCTTTATGGGCAAGCCGGGCACGGCCTCACCTGAGGAAATGCTCCGGCGCGCAAGCTTGCGGGGCGGCGAGGCGGTGCTGATCTTCTACGGGCCGGGATCGAGCGAGTTGCTCGACGAGACCGGGCTCGAAATGATCGAGGCCGCGCGGCGCTTCAACGCCCGCAGCGTCATCGCCACCACCACCGACGGCCAGCGCGAATTCCTGCAATCGCTGGGGCTGGAGGACGCGATCGAGGGCATCGTCTCCCTTGAATCCATCCGCCGCCGCGAGGGCGCGAATTTCCACTGGCCCGACACCATGCCGCGCCTGCCCGATGCCAAGGCCGATATCGAGGTCTTCAAGGCCGCCGTGCGCGATTATCAGGACCGGGTGATGAAGCCCTTCGGTTCGGCGGTGGGCAAGATCCTGCGCTCGCCCGACAATCCGCGTGGCAGCCCCGATCTGGTGTTCGAGCGGGCGGGGCAGGACACGCTTGGCATTTCGACCTCGCTGGTCAAGCCCTTCACCGGGCGGGTGATCTTTGCGGAAGACCTGTCCGGCTGCCGCTTCACCTTCTACGCTCCGCAGGTCTGGACCCGCCAGCGGCGCATCTACATGCCGACCGCGCAGATCTTCGGCACGCACCTGTGCAACGCCTACGAGGTCGCGCGGATGAACGACATGATCGCGGCGGGCCTGCTCGAAGTGACCGAGCCGGAAGTCGTGCCGTGGGACGGCTTGCCGGAAGCGCATCAGGCGATGTGGGACAACCGCCACACCGGATCGACCTATGTGGTCAATCACGCCCTGCCCGAAATGGGCCTCAGGAGCCGCGATGCCTTGCTCGAAGCATGGGCTGCGGCTGCATCTGCAAGTTCCGGGGAACCGGAAGGCTGACACGTGCGTTGCGATTTTTGAAACGTTCTTCCCTCTCCTCCCCAGAGAATGAACGAAACACAAAGCGAAGCCCGGCTTCGCGGTAATTCTGTGAGGAGAGAGCTTATGGCCAAATCGAAAGCCGCTGCCGCTGCGCCCGCCTTGCAGGGCGATGTTCCGGGCCGTCTCGCAGGCAAGATCGCGGTCGTCACCGGCGCGGCGGGCAATCTCGGCGGGCATATCTGCACGCATTATCTTGCAGAAGGCGCAACCGTGGTGATGACGGGCCGCGCGCCCGAGCGCACCCAGGCCGCCGCCGAGGCGCTCTTGAAGGCGACCGGGGCCGATCCCGCGCGACTGGCGACTGTTGCGCTCGACGGCGGCGACATCGCCTCGGTCCGCGCCGCGATCACGCAAGTGGTGAAGCAGTTCGGCCGGATCGACATTCTGGTGAACAACGCCGGGAGCGCCGGGCCGAAGCAGCCGATCGAGAACCTGCCGCTTTCCGCCGAGGAACTCGGCCAGCTCCAGAAGCAGGGCAGCACCGACAGCGAGACCGTGGCCGATGCGCTGCGCAACATATTCGGGGTCGCATGGAATGTCGCGCGGGTCGCGGCGGAGCATATCCCCGAGGGCGGCTCGATCATCAACGTCTCGACCATCTTCAGCCGCACGCCCTATTATGCGCGCGCGGCTTACGTTGTCCCCAAGGCGGCGATGAATGCGTGGAGCCGTGAGCTCAGCCTTGAACTTGGCCCCAAGGGCATCCGGGTGAACCTCGTCTATCCCGGCCCGATCGAGAGCGAGCGCATCCGCTCGGTCTTTGCCGCGATGGATGCAGCGCGCGGGGACGAGGCAGGCACCACCGCCAGCCAGTTCTTCGACATGATGAGCCTTGAACGGGCCACCGGCGGGAACGACAAGGCCAAGACCTTCCCCACGCCGACCGACATTGCCACCACTTGCGTGTTCCTCGGCTCGGACGAGAGCGCGGCTTACAACGGCCACGATTTCGAAGTCACCCACGGCATGTCCGTGCGCAAGGAGCAACGCTCGACCTACCTTGCGCGGCCGACCATGCGCTCGATGGACGGCACCGGCCTTGCTGTGCTGATCGCGGCGGGGGATGACTGGGAAGAGGCGTTGGAAATCGCGCAGGTGCAGCTCGCCTGCGGGGCTGCCGTGGTGCTGGGCTTGCCGCGTGCGGCCGACGTTGCGATTGCCGAAAAGCGTTGCAAGGCGCTGGGGCTAACTGAAGGCCTCTCGATCATCCGCTTCAGCCGGAAAGATCCCGCAGGCATGGAAGCCGCGCTGGAGGATTACACCAGGGGCGGCACTCCGATCAGCGGCGCGCTGTTCCTCCCCGCTCTGGGCGCAGGCGAGTTGAGTGGCGCGATCACCGCTGCCGATGATGCCGTCGTCGAGGCGCTGATGGACGCCGAACTGGCGGGCAACATGGCCTTGGCGCGCACCATGAGCCGTTACTGGAAGCGCCACGACAACCTGCTCCAGCCGCCACGCTTCGTCTTCGTCAGCCATGCGAGCGACGGGAAGGGCGACATCTACGGCCACATCCTGCGCGCCGCGACCGAACAGCTGATCCGCATCTGGCGCGACGAAAGCGCAATCGACACCGCCCACGGCCGTCGCCGGCAAGCCGAGTGGGGCAACCAGATCGTGCGCTTCACCAACACCGAGGCCGAGAACATCCGCTTCACCGCGGGCCATGCCGCGCGCATCCTGCTGAAGGAAAGCAAGCTCGGCGAGATCACGCTCTATGTCCCCGCGAACATCGGCGAGGCGACGGGGGCGAGGAAGGCCATGCCCGGCTTCTCCGAGAACATCACCGGGCTGCATCTCGGCAAGGTCGCGCTGATCACCGGCGGGTCAGCGGGGATCGGCGGGCAGGTGGCGCGGCTCTTGGCGCTGGCGGGCGGCAAGGTGATGATGGTCGCCCGCCGCGAAAGCGAGCTGGCAGTCGCCCGGGCGCGGATTGTCTCCGAGCTGGAGGATATCGGCTTTGCGGGGGTCGAGCGGCGGGTGCAGACCCTCGCCAATGTCGATGTCAGCAATTTCGAGAGCCTGAAAGGTGCCGTTGACGCGACGCTCAAGGCCTTCGGGCGGATCGACTACCTCATCAACAACGCGGGCGTTGCCGGCGCGGAGGACATGGTCGTCGACATGGGGGTCGACGCGTGGAACTACACGCTCGATGCGAACCTCGTGTCGAACTACTTCCTGATGCACCACGTCGCCCCGCTGATGAAGGCGCAAGGGTCGGGCTACATCCTCAACGTCTCGTCCTATTTCGGCGGGGAGAAGTATCTCGCGGTCGCCTATCCCAACCGCGCGGATTACGCCGTGTCCAAGGCGGGCCAGCGCGCGATGGTCGAGAGCATGGCGCGCTATCTCGGGCCGGAGGTGCAGTTCAACGCGATCGCGCCGGGGCCGGTGGATGGCGACCGCCTGTCCGGCACCGGCGGCAAGCCGGGCCTGTTCGAGCGGCGCGGCAAGCTGATCCTCGAGAACAAGCGATTGAACGCCGTCCACGCCGCCACGATCAAGGCGATCCGGCGCGGGGTGCGGGTCGAGGCGGTGCTGGCGCGGCTCGCCCGCAATGACACCGTCAAGATGAGCCACGATACCAACAACCCGCGCGAACTGCGCGAGCTGGCGCTGGCCTGCGCGCGCGAGGGCGATGGCACCTGCACCTGGGACCAGTATCTCCTGACCCCGCAGATCGCCGCCGGCCTGATCGGGCGTCTGAGGCAGGCGGGCCTGTTTCTCGACGCGCCCGAATGGAACGACCGCTCGCCTGCCGAGGACGGCGAATGGCTGCTGCGTGTCCCGCCCGAGGATGCGCCCTTCCTGCCCGCCGACAAGATCGCGGCCGAGGCCAAGAAGGTCGGCGGCGGGGTGCTGTCCAAGCTCTATCTCGGCAAGATGCCGACCGAGCACGACGTGGCGCAGGCGACGGTGTTCTTCCTCGCCGACCGGGCGGTTTCGGGCGAGACCTTCATGCCCTCGGGCGGGCTCTCGGTCGAACGCTCGACCACCGAGCGCGAGCTGTTCGGCAGCCCCAAGCAGGAGCGGCTCGACCAGATGCGCGGCAAGACGGTGTGGATCATCGGCGAACATCTCGCCGATTACCTCGCCGAAACCGCGCGCGCCTTCATCGAGGATTGCCATGCGGCGAACGTGGTCGTCATCACCCGCACCGCCGAGGCTTTCGAGGCGATCAAGGCGCAGCTCGAGCCCGAGACCGCCGAGGCGCTGACCTCGCTGGTCAAGACCACCGACATCGAAGCCGCGATGGACGAGGCGCTGCTCGCCTGGGGCAAGCCGACCACGATCCTCTCGACCCCGATGTCGGCGCTGCCCGGCAAGCTGTTCGACAGCGCCGATCCGCTCACGCCGGACGAATTCCGCACCGTGGTGGCCGACAACCTCACCCACCATTTCCGCGTCTCGCGCCGCGCCTCGCTCTATGATGATTGCCAGCTGGTGCTGACCAGCCCCGACGTGCCGATGGGCGACAAGTCCCCGGCCTTTGCGCTGGCGAACTTCATCAAGACCACGCTCCACGCCTTCACCGCGACTCTGGCCGTGGAGAACGAGCGGCTGGTGCATGATGTGCCGGTCAACCAGATCAACCTCACGCGCCGCGTCCAGTCCGAAGAACCGCGCGATCTCGACGAGCATCTGGAGGAAGTCCGACGCTTCGCCCGCGCGGTGCTGCTGGTCGGCGCGCCGCTGCCGGATGCGGAGGATTCGCGCTACCGTGCAAGAATCTATCGCGGCATGTCGATGACGGTGTAAAGCGCGGGTGTGATCCAGTACCTGTCCTTCGAAAAGCCGATCGAGGCGCTCGACAAGCATGTGGCAGAGCTTGCCGCGCTGCCCGAAGGCGTGGCCGAAGCGCGGATGCTGCAGGAACGGGCGGACAAGCTGCTTGCAGACACCTATGCGCGCCTCTCCCCGTGGGAGCGTACGCTGGTCGCGCGCCACCCTCAGCGCCCCCGCTTCGAGAAGCTGGTGGCGGGGCTGTTCAGCGAATTCCTCCCCATCGCGGGGGACCGCACCTTCGGCGACGATCAGGCGATCATCGGCGGCTTTGCGCGTTTCGAGGGGCGCAAGGTGGTGGTGATCGGTCATGTGAAGGGCGAGGACACGCCGGGGCGGCTCAAGCACAATTTCGGCATGGCCCGGCCCGAAGGCTATCGCAAGGCGATCCGGCTGATGGAACTGGCCGACCGGTTCGGCCTGCCGGTGGTGACACTGGTCGATACCCCCGGCGCCTTCCCCGGCGTCGATGCCGAGGCGCGCGGGCAGGGCGGTGGCGCTCGCCGCGGCGAACCGTGTGCTGATGCTCGAACACGCAGTCTATTCGGTGATCAGCCCCGAAGGCTGCGCCTCGATCCTGTGGCGCAGCGCTGCGCAGGCAGCGACGGCGGCCGAGGCGATGAAGGTGACAGCGGGCGACCTACTCAAATTGGGCGTCATCCACCGCATCGTCTATGAACCGAGGGGCGGGGCGCACCGCGACCATGCCGAGACCGTCAAGCGCCTGACGCTGGCTCTGCGCGCCGAGCTTGATGCGCTCGCCGCGATGACCCCCGCCGAACTGCGTCATGAGCGCGAGGAGTTCTTCCTCCGGCTGGGTTAGTCCGCCTTCTTCTGCTCAACCGTGAAGGGCGCGGCATAGCCCGCAGCGCCAAAGGTGGCGGCGATCAGCTTGTTGGTGTCGAAATAGACCTGCCAGTAGTGGTCAGTGTGGCAATAGGGGCGCACCGCCAGCACCGTCCCGCGCTCGTTGAAATCGAGGATTTCGACATCGGGCGAAGGCTCTGCCATGACATTGGGGATCTCGGCCAGCGCGGGTTTCAACCGGGCGATGGCGTCGAGTGGATCGACCCCGAAGGCCAGCTGCGCCGTGCGATCGACCCGGCGATAGGGATGCACCGAGTAATTCTTGACCACATCGCCCGACATCTTGGAATTGCCGACGATGGTCTGGACGTTGTCGGGGCTGGTGATGATGGTGTTGAACAGGCCGACTTCTGTGACCGTGCCTTCCACCCCGCCGCCGATTACATAGTCCCCGACCTTGTAGGGCCGGAAGATGACGAGGAACGCGCCCGCTGCAAAATTGCCCAGCAGGCCCGACCATGCCGCGCCCACGGCCAGACCCACGCCTGCCAGCAAGGCGGCAAAGCTGGTCGTCTCGATCCCGAAATAGCCCAGGATTGCCACCACCAGTACGATGTTGAGCACGACCGAAAGGATCGAGGCGATGTAGCGCTGCAGGGTGGGATCGAAATTGCGCGCCGTCAGCACCCGGCTCAGCACGCCAATCGCAAAGCCGATCAGCCAGCGCCCGACCATGTACAGGACAAAGCCCGCCAGTATCTGCAAGGCCGCCGCCGTAATCAGCGCAGAAATCGCCGCCCAATCCATGTTCATCGTATCCCCCCGATCGAACGCGCGGCCTCTACGCCCCGCAGCGGCGATCATGCCGAAATAGGCGAGGTTTTCAAGACAATTGAGGAGAGGTGTGGTGCCGGCTGTCGGAATCGAACCAACGACCTGATGATTACAAATCAACTGCTCTACCAACTGAGCTAAGCCGGCACAGGGCTTGTGGTGGGGCGCTCTAAGCCCAGAACGCCCCGCCCTCAAGTAGCAAAGCGGTAGGGCAGCAAAAACGCCCTCAAGTAGCAAAGCGGTAGGGCCACTAAAACGCCCTCAGGCAGCGAAGCGGTAGGGCAGCAAAAACGCCCTCAAGTAGCAAAGCGGTAGGGCAGCAAAAACGCCCTCAAGTAGCAAAGCGGTAGGGCAGCAAAAACGCCCTCAAGTAGCAAAGCGGTAGGGCAGCAAAAACGCCCTCAAGCAGCGAAGCGGTAGGGCAACTAAAACGCGCCGAAAGTCCAGCCTTCCGTGCGCGCGATAGCCGGGGTGAGAGCGCAGGGGTGCCACAACTCCCGCTCTCCATGCACCCGGCGGAGCCAAGCGGCGGTCAGCAGCGCGTCGGCGGAGTGGTCGTCGATTCCGCCTTCGCCCGCGACCGGGGGGAGCCGAGATGATCAAGCGCGTCGTTCAGCGCGGCAAAGCTGCGCACTTTGGTCGCCGCTCCCGCCACACCGCCAAGCCGGGCGGCAACCGAGGTGTAGATTTCGGTCACCACCGATCCGCTGTCCGGCAAGGGGTCGACCGGCCACACCGGCACCCGCCCGCCGAGCCGGTGCAGCATCCGCATTCCGGTGAGGCTCGACTTGCCGACCTGCGCAGCGCCGACGAGATTGAAATTGCTCACCGGCCGCACGCCCTGATTGCGCTGGGCAGCCTCGGCTACCCGGAAACGGCCCTCGCGGTTTGCGGCTCCGGGGAGAAGGAAACGATCGCCCACTTCGCCCGCGCCGTGGCGGAAATAGCGAGAGGCTTGCGCGTGGCTGACAAAGCCGCCCGCCTCAAGATTGGGATCAGCGGCGCACAACCGGTCAATCAACGCCCATAGCCCGCGCGCATCGGGCGGCGAGGCGTCCCAGCCGGGAAAGAACGCGCCTGCATCGGCAAACGGCAGGCCGATACCGAGATCGAGCCCCACCAGCGTCGGTGCTTCGAGGCTGACGAGCAATGCCAGCACTTCGGCGCGCGCCCATCCGCGTGGATCGGGCGGGGCGATCAGCACCGGTGGCCCGCCATCAGCCCGCGCTACGGCGAGAGCGATGCCCTTCTGGCGCGCGCCCTTCGCACCCGACCAGTCGACCGCAAGGAAGTGGGAAAAGCGGCTCACCCCCGCCGCTCGCCGCGCAGCTTGTCCCAGTAGTCCAGGCGCTTTTTCACTTCGCGCTCAAAGCCGCGTTCGACCGGCGTGTAGAACTGTTCCGGCGCCATGCCTTCGGGCCAGTAATTGTCGCCGGAAAAGCCCTCGGGCGTGTCGTGGTCGTAGGTATAGCCCTTGCCGTAGCCGAGACTCTCCATCAGCCCGGTTGCCGGGTTGACGATATTCATCGGCGGCATCAGGCTGCCGGTGGCCTTGGCTGCCTTCCACGCGGCCTTTTGCGCTAGATAGGCGGCGTTCGATTTGGGCGCGGTGGCGAGGTAGAGGCAGGCCTGCACCAGCGCCAGTTCCCCCTCCGGCGAGCCGAGGAAGCGATAGGCTTCCATCGCCGCCATGCATTGCGGGAGCGCCTGCGGATCGGCCATGCCGATATCCTCCACCGCCATGCGCACCAGCCGCCGGGCGAGGAACAGCGGTTCTTCCCCCGCCACCAGCATCCGCGCCAGCCAGTAGAGCGCGGCTTGCGGATCGCTCCCGCGAACGGACTTATGGAGCGCCGAGATGAGGTCGTAATGCCCGTCGCGGTCCTTGTCATACACCGCGACGCGGCGTTGCAGGAACTGGCCGAGCGCGCCCGGATCGAGCGGCTCGGTGAGCCCCGCGGCATAGAGCGTCTCGGCCTGCCCCAGCAGGAACCGACCGTCGCCATCGGCCTGCGCGATCAGCGCGGCGCGGGCTTCGGGGGTGAGGGGGAGGGGGCCTTCGAGGCCTTCCGCCTTGTCCAGCAGCGCGGCGAGGGCGGCCTCGTCCAGCCGGTTCAGCACCAGCACCTGCGCACGGCTGAGCAAGGCGGCGTTCAAGGCAAAGCTCGGGTTCTCGGTGGTCGCGCCCACCAGCGTCACCACCCCGCGCTCCACGAAAGGCAGGAAGCCGTCCTGCTGGGCGCGGTTGAAGCGGTGGATCTCGTCCACGAACAGCAAGGTCTTGCGGCCCGCGCTGGCCAGCTTCTCGGCCTCGGCAAAGGCCTGTTTCAGATCGGCCACGCCCGAAAACACCGCGCTGATCGCGGCATAGCGCATCCCCACGGCGTCAGCGAGCAGGCGGGCGATACTCGTCTTGCCGGTGCCGGGCGGCCCCCACAGGATCATGCTGGAAAGGCGTCCCGCCGCCACCATCCGCCCGATCGCACCCTCAGGGCCGGTCAGGTGTTCCTGCCCGACCACCTCGGCCAGAGACTGCGGGCGCAGCCGGTCGGCCAGCGGCGCATCAGGCGTGGGCGCGCCCTCGCGCGTGGCAGCGGGGGAATCGTCTTGTCCGAACAGGTCAGCCATTCGTCGGGCGTGATAGGACACCCAGCGGAAAAGGAAACTCCCGCGCGCCTGCCCGCTTGAAACGATAGGTCAAAGATATATCTTGGATGCATCTCGCGACCCAAGGAGGATCACATGAGCTGGAACAGATATGGCCGTGGCGGCGGCTGGGAGAAATTCGCCGAGACAATGGCAATGATGGCGATGCAGAACGCCGGGAACATGAACTTCGGTCCCGGGATGAAGGCGCGCTGGCGTTTCGACAGCGACGAGGACGCGGAGGACGGCAGCCGCCAGCGCCGCCGCGAGCGCCGTGGACGGATGTTCGCGCAGGGTGAATTGCGGCTCGCGCTGCTGGCGCTGATCGCGGAGAAGCCCTCGCACGGCTACGAGCTGATCAAGGAAATCGAGGAAATGACCAGCGGCGCCTATGCCCCAAGCCCCGGCGCGGTCTATCCCACGCTGCAGATGCTCGCGGACGAGGGCCAGATCGAGGAGGCCGAAGCCGAAGGTGCGAAGAAGCCCTTTGCCGCCACCGATGCCGGACGCGCCGAGCTGGAGACCCGCAAGGACGAAGTCGAGGCGCTGATGCGCCGTCTGGGCCGTCACGGCGAACGCACCACCACGGTGCGATCGCATGACCTGTTCCGGGCGATGGGCAACCTCGGCTCCGTGCTTAAGAACCGCGCCCGCGCGGGCAAGCTCGACGAGGCGACGATCAACGAAATCGTCGACATGATCGACGAAATGGCCAAGCGCATCGAACGGCTGTAACGCGGCGCGGATTGTCGCGAGCGCAGGAAAGGCGTATTTCCTCCCCGTCCGGGTCGCAGCGGATGGGGAGGGAGAGCCCTTGAACGGTTCGATAATCGGTGGCCGGGCCAAGGCGCCTTGGCATCTGTGGGTGCTGGGCCTTGTCAGCCTGCTGTGGTTTGCAGGCGGGGCCAACGACTATGTCATGAGCAAGACCGAGAATGCTGCCTATCTTGGCATGGCTGCTGACAGCATGGGTATCAGTGTCGAGGCGATCCTCGCCTATTTCAACGGCTATCCGCTGTGGGCGACGGTGTGCTGGGCGCTGGGCGTGTGGGGCGCGGTGGCGGGATCGATCCTGCTGATGCTGCGAACGCGCTTTGCCCTACACGCCTACGTGATGTCGCTGATCGGGCTGGCGGGATCAACCGGCTACACCTTCATGTCCGATGTGCCGGAGGAATTCGTCAGCACCGGGCAATTGGTGTTCAGCGTGCTGATCTGGGCCTCGGTCATTGGCATGGCCGCCTATGCGCGGGCGATGACGAGGGCCGGAGTGCTGCGGTGATCCGGGCTATGCGGCCTGCGCCTCGGCAGCCTGAAGCGCGCGGCGTTCCTCGACGAGGCTCACATAGGTGTCGGCGACGACCGCGTTGATTGCTTCCCAGCTGTATTCGCAGGCGCGCGTTTCGCCCGCCGCGCCGTGGGCCGCGCGCAAAGCGGGGTCGGTGCAGTAAGGCGCAATGGCTTCGGCAAAGGCGATCGCATCACTATCCTTGCTGCCGGATGGCGCGACGAGCCGCCCGGTCACACCCTCGGCGACAAGGCTTGCGCTGCCGGTGGCGCCAGCGGCCACGACCGGCAAGCCGCTCGCCATGGCTTCCAGCGTGACGTTGCCGAATGTTTCCGTGACGCTCGGGTTGAAGAAGATGTCGCCGCTTGCCAGCGCCTGTCCCAACCCTTCGCCGGTTTTGAAGCCGGCGAAGATTCCGCCCGGCAGATTCGCCTCGAACCACCCGCGCGCCGGGCCGTCGCCGATCACCAGCACCTTGTGCGGCACCCCCCGGCGGCGCAGCTGGACAATGGTTTCGGCAAAGACGTCCAGCCCCTTTTCCATCACCAGCCGCCCCAGGAAGACGATCGCCACATCATCGTCGGCAAGGCCGAGGCTGCGGCGCCATTCGGGATCGCGCCGGGCGCTAGAAAAGATCGTGCGATCGACTCCGCGGCTCCACAGGCCGATGCGGTCATGCATCTGCATCGCCAGCAACTCGTCGATCATCGACTGCGAGGGCGCGACCAACGCATCGCAGCGATTGTAGAACCGCTTCAGCATCCTGACGATCAGCGGTTCGAGAAAGGCCATGTTGTAGTAGCGCGGGTAGGTTTCGAACCGGGTGTGGACGCTGGCGAGCACCGGAATGTCGTGCGCCTGCGCCCAGCGCAGCGCGCCATGCGCAGCGGGATCGGGTGAGGAAAGGTGGACGATATTGGGCGCAAAGGCGGCCAGGTCGCGCTTCACTTCCGCGCCGAGGTGAGTCGGCATGCGGTATTCCCCGCGCCCCTTCACCGGCATCGGCACATTCGGCACACCGACCAGATCGCCGGTCGGGGGAAAATCGGGATTGGCGACCTTGGGCGAATAGACGCGCACCTTCGCGCCTTTCGCCAGCAGTGAGCCGACGAGGCGATTGAGGGCCTGATTGGCCCCGTCGCGGGTGTAATTGTAGTTGCCGCTGAACAGGGCAATGCGAAGATCGGACGTTTCCATGGAGCCGCCCTGTTAGTCAGATTCGTGTCGCTTGGCGAGTGGCGCAAATGTCCCATCTGATCGTGGCGACAGGGCAATCGGTCGCCGCCACATCATTTCACGTTGACTCTTTCCAGCGCAACTCTAGTGCGGCCCACGGGCCACGCGGTCCCAACGCCGCGCGTGCTCTCTGCAAGGAGAGAATACATGACTGACTACGTTCGCGGGCTCGCGCATGAGCCTGTGTTAAAGCCTGAGCGCCCCTTCTTTTCCTCGGGCCCCACGGCGAAGTTTCCCGGCTGGTCGCTGGATAAGCTCAAAACCGATTCGCTTGGTCGCTCGCACCGCTCGGCGCTGGGCAAGGCGCGGTTGAAGTATGCGATCGACCTGTCCCGCGAACTGCTCGGCATTCCCGATGATTACCTGATCGGTATCATGCCCGCATCGGACACCGGCGCGATCGAAGCGGCGATGTGGTCGATGCTCGATCCCGCGCGCCCGGTCACGGTCGCGGCGTGGGAGAGCTTCGGCAATATCTGGATCCAGGACGCGGTGAAGCAATTGAAGCTGCCCAACCTGCAGGTGCTGACCGCCGATTATGGCGAGATCCCCGATCTCACCACCATCCCGCAGCGCAATGACGTGGTGTTCACCTGGAACGGCACGACGTCCGGCGCGATGATCCCGAACACCGACTGGCTGGAGCCGGGCCGCGAAGGCATCACCATCAACGACGCCACCAGCGCGATCTTCGCGCAGGAAATGGACTGGTCGAAGCTCGATGCCACCACCTATTCGTGGCAGAAGGTGATGGGCAGCGAAGCGCAGCACGGGATGCTGATCCTCAGCCCCAAGGCGGTCGCGCGCATCGAATCCTACGACCCGCCGTGGCCGCTGCCCAAGCTGTTCCGCATGAAGAAGGGCAACAAGCTCAACCTCGGCATCTTCGCCGGGGAAACGATCAACACGCCTTCGATGCTGGCGACCGAGGATTACATCGCGGCGCTCGAATGGGCCAAGGCGATCGGCGGGCGCAAGGCGCTGGTCGAGCGGGCCAATGCCAACGCGCAGATCGTCAAGGACTGGATCGAGGCCACCCCGTGGCTGCGCAACATGGTGCCGAACCCTGCCCAGCAGACCAACACCGGCGTGTGCATGGTGTTCCAGGGCGAATGGTACGACAGCCTTTCCGACGAGGACAAGGCCGCCGTTCCCAAGAAGATCGTCAAGCTGCTGGAAGAACGCAACGTCGGCTACGACTTCAACGGCTACCGCGACGCGCCGCCGAGCTTGCGCATCTGGTGCGGTTCGACCGTCGAGCAGGAGGACCTGAAGCGCCTGCTGCCGTGGATCGAGTGGGCCTACGAGAAGGTCAAGAACGGCTGATTTGCGTTGCGATGTGTGCTCCTGCGGAAGCAGGAGCCCATTGCTGACGGCTTCCCTCATTTCTGGGCTCCTGCTTTCGCAGGAGCGCACAAGGATATTCCCATGACCAAGCCCAAAGTTCTGATTTCCGACAAGATGGACCCCAACGCCGCGCGCATCTTCCAAGAGCGTGGCTGCGATGTCGATGTCATCACCGGCGAAACACCCGAACAGCTCGCCGCCCGCATCGGCGAGTATGACGGCCTCGCCATCCGCTCCTCGACCAAGGTGACGAAGGCGATCCTTGATGCCGCCACCAACCTCAAGGTGATCGGCCGCGCGGGGATCGGCGTCGACAACGTCGATATTCCCTACGCCAGCGGCAAGGGCGTGGTGGTGATGAACACCCCGTTCGGCAACTCGATCACCACCGCCGAACACGCCATCGCGCTGATGTTCGCCCTCGCGCGGCAACTGCCCGAGGCGAATGCGCAGACGCAGGCGGGCAAGTGGCCCAAGAGCGGGTTCATGGGCGTCGAAGTCACCGGCAAGACCCTCGGCCTGATCGGCGCGGGCAATATCGGCTCGATCGTCGCCAGCCGCGCGCTGGGCCTGCGCATGAAGGTGATCGCCTATGATCCCTTCCTCACCGAAGACCGCGCGGTGGAAATGGGTGTCGAGAAGGTCGATCTCGACACGCTCTTGAGCCGCGCCGATTTCGTCACGCTGCACACCCCGCTGACCGACGAGACCCGCAATATCCTCAGCCGCGAACGGCTGGAGAATGCCAAGAAGGGTATCCGCATCATCAACTGCGCCCGTGGGGGCCTGATCGATGAAGCGGCGCTGAAGGACTGCCTTGAAAGCGGTCAGGTGGCGGGCGCGGCGCTCGACGTGTTCGAGACCGAGCCGCCCGCCGCCGATCACCCGCTGTTCGGCACGCCCAACTTCATCTGCACGCCCCACCTCGGGGCCTCGACCACCGAAGCGCAGGTCAATGTCGCGCTGCAAGTGGCCGAGCAGATGGCCGATTATCTGGTGAACGGCGGCGTCACCAATGCGCTCAACGTCCCCTCGCTGAGTGCCGAGGAAGCCCCGAAGCTCAAGCCCTACATGGCGCTCGCCGAAAAGCTCGGCAGCCTTGTGGGCCAGCTCGCCCACGGCAACCTCACCCACATCAGCATCGAGCGCGAAGGCGCGGCGGCGGAACTGAACGGCAAGCCGATCACCGCAGCGGTGCTTTCGGGCTTCATGCGCCGCTATTCGGACACGGTGAACATGGTCAACGCCCCGTTCCTCGCCAAGGAGCGCGGGCTGGATGTGAGCGAAATCCGCCATGACCGCGACGGCGCCTTCAACACCCTTGTCCGCGTCACCGTGGAAACCGCCCAAGGGCCGCGCTCGGTCGCCGGCACGCTGTTCGGCACCGAGGCGCCGCGTCTGGTCGAAATCTTCGGCATCGGGATCGAGGCGGAACTGGCCGGGCACATGCTCTACATCGTCAACGACGACAAGCCGGGCTTCATCGGCCGCATCGGGACGCTGCTGGGCAGCCACGGGATCAACATTGGCACCTTCAACCTCGGCCGCCGCGAAGCGGGCGGGGAAGCGGTGCTGCTGCTGAGCCTTGATGACGCCCTGTCTGCCGAAGTGGTGGCCGAAGCCGAGAAGCTCGAAGGCGTGAAGCTGGTCAAGGCGCTGTCGTTCTGATCTTTTGCCCTTTTTCGTCATCCCGGACTTGATCCGGGATCGCTCACGGCATGGCGCCGCGCCTGCCGAAAGCGATCCCGGCTTTCGCCGGGATGACGATTTGGGTAGGGGCCTGAGGCTATGACCCAACCCAACGATCTCCTGCCTGAAGGCCTTGAAGACCGTCTGCCGCTTGAAGCAGCGCGGATCACCGCCGCCATGCGGGCGTGCCTCGATGTGATGGCCGCGCATGGCTATGACCGGGTGCGTCCGCCGCTGCTCGAATTCGAAGCCTCGTTGGCAGGCCGCATGGCGGGCGTTACCGTCGGCGAGACGAGCACGATGTTCCGCTTTGTCGATCCGGCGAGCTTGCGCACGCTTGCACTGCGCAGCGATATGACCCCCCAGATCGGCCGCATCGCCGCCACCAGCCTTGCCGCCGCGCCGCGTCCGCTGCGCTTCGCCTATTGCGGCGATACCGTGGTGATCAAGGCGAGCCAGCTCGATCCCGCGCGCGAACGCCTGCAACTGGGCGCGGAGCTGATCGGCAGCGACACCGTGGCGGCAGCGGGCGAGATGGTGATGCTCGCCATAGAGGCTTTGAAGGCCGCGGGCCTGACCGGCATCTCGGTCGATTTCACTTTGCCCGATCTGGTCGATACGCTGGCCGAAAAGGCTTTCCCGCTGGCCGGCGAACAGATCGAAGCGGTGCGGCGCGAGCTTGATACCAAGGATGCAGGCGGGCTGCGCGCGGCAGGCGGCGCGGCCTATCTGCCGCTGCTCTATGCGACCGGGCCGTTCGAAACCGCGCTGGCGGCGCTCCGGGATGTCGATGCGGGCGGGGCGCTGAAGTCACGGCTTGACGGGCTGGAGGCGATTGCCGCGCATATTGGCGATGCGGCGCGCATCACGCTCGATCCGACCGAGCGGCACGGGTTCGAGTACCAGTCATGGTTCGGCTTTACCCTCTATGCTGATGGCCTGCGCCGCGCGGCGGGGCGGGGCGGGACGTACCGGATCGCGGGCAGCGAGGAGGCGGCGACGGGCTTCACGCTCTATCTCGACCGGCTGGCGGAGATTGCGCCCCAGCCTGAGGCAGCGCGCATGTGCTACCTGCCGCTCGGCCATGACCGCGCGGCGGCGGCACGGTTGCGCGCCGAAGGCTGGCGCACCCGCGCACAACTGGCCGAGGGCGAGAACCCAGGCGCGCTCGGCTGTACCCATATCCTCACGAACGAGGGACCAGCGCCGCTATGACCAACGCACCCAAGCCGATCACGCTCGAAAACGACCCGCTCGCGCCCTATTGCATAGCACCCGCATGGCAGGTGGGCGGCCTGCTGTTCCTGTCGGGTCAGGCGAGCATTGGCGCGGATGGCAGCATCGTGGGCATCGGCGACTTTGATGCACAGCTCGCGCAGACCTTCGCCAATATCGAGCGGGTGCTGGCAGCGGGCGGGAGCGACCTGTCGAAGGTGGTCAAGGTGACGATCTACCTCACCGACATGGGCAACTTCCCCAAGATCCTCGAAGCCCGCCAGCGGTATTTCACCCCGCCTTACCCAGCCGACACCACGGTTGAGGTAAAGAGCCTCGCGCTCCCCGAACTGATGATCGAGATCGACGTTATCGCGAGCGTGTGAGGGGCTACCCCAGCACTGTCTTCAGCCATGCATCCATCACCGGGGTTGCCGGGTAGTCCGGCTCACCCAGCTTGCGGTTGATTTCGGCATGGCCGCGCAGCCCCTCGCCTGGGAAGCTGCCCACTTCGACCTTGGTGCCTGCGCGCCGCAGCGCCTCTGCCAGCGCCTTGTTCTGCGCCACGCCGTCCGCGCGCTGCACGTGGATCAGCAGGAATGCAGGGGCATTGGGCGCAGCGGCATGGGTAAGGGGCGAGAGCGCCTTGTGTCGCGCCGGATCGGTGCCGAAGGCCTGTTCGTAGGTGCGCTTCATCATCGGCCCCGCGCCGGCGATCTGGGTCGACACATCATAGGCCGCCCCGTCATTGGGCATCACGCCGTCGATATCGGCAAAACTGAGGCCCGCAGCCTTCAGATAGCGCTCGTCCGTCCCCACCAGCGCCACCAGATGCGCGCCTGCGCTATGCCCGGTCAGCACCACGCGGGAGCGGTCGATCCCGAGCGTGTCAGCCTGCTTCAGCAGATAGGCGAGCGCCGCCGCCACATCGGCGGCCTGCTGTTCGACCGTCGCCGCAGGCACCAGTCGGTAATCGATCGAGGCGAAGGCATAGCCCTGTTCCAGCATATGTCCCGGCATCGCGCGGCCCACCGCATTGCTCTTCGACCCTCGTTTCCACCCGCCACCGTGGACGAACAGCACCAGCGGCGCGCGCTTCGCATCCTGTGGCACCCACAGATCAAGCGCCTGCAACGGATCGCTGCCATAGGCGAGGGTCTGCTGCGGCGCCGGGGCCGCGACTCTGGCCTCAGCCCCGCCACCCCGCCGCGCGCCCATGCCCTGACGCCCGCCGCGCGCCTCCATCCTTTCGCGGATTGCGGTGCGGCATCCTTCCGACAATTGGGCGGCTTTCTCGCGCAGGCAGGCGCGCATCGCGCCCCGATCACCTTCGCACAGCGCGCGGATTTCCTCGCGGCATTCGGCCGGCAGGCGCGCACCTTCGCGCTGCTGGGCAAGGATCGGGCTGGCCAGCGCGGCAACACCGGCAAGGGCAATCAGGGACTTGGCGGCAAGTTTCATCGGAGCATCCTTGAAAACGGGGTTCTGCCACCTCAACGCCGCAGCGCCCGCAACCCTTCGCGCCCTTGCTCTCGCACCGGCAAACGCCTAGGCGGCACCGCGGCCTTTCGCCAGCATCGCAATCCGCCATCAGCACAAGGAATACCATGGCCAACGTCACCGTGATCGGCGCCCAGTGGGGCGATGAGGGCAAGGGCAAGATCGTCGACTGGCTCGCCAGCCGCGCCGATGCCGTGGTCCGCTTTCAGGGCGGCCACAATGCCGGCCACACGCTGGTGATCGACGGCAAGACCTACAAGCTCAGCCTGCTGCCATCGGGCATCGTGTCCGGCACGCTGTCGGTGATCGGCAACGGCGTGGTGCTCGATCCCTGGGCGCTGCGGGACGAGGTCGCCAAGGTCGAGGGGCAGGGGGTCAGCATCACCGACGAGAACCTTGCGATTGCCGACAATTGCCCGCTGATCCTGCCGCTCCACCGCGATCTGGATGGCCTGCGCGAAACCGCGGCGGGCAAGGGCAAGATCGGCACCACCGGACGCGGCATCGGCCCGGCTTATGAAGACAAGGTCGGCCGCCGCGCGATCCGGGTGTGCGACCTCGCCCATCTCGACACGCTGGAGCCGCAGCTTGATCGCCTTTGCGCCCACCACGACGCGCTGCGCGCCGGGTTCGGCCAGCCGCCGGTGGACCGCGCCGCGCTGCTCGAAGAACTGCGCGAAATCGCCCCCTTCGTGCTGAAATTCGCCCAGCCCGTGTGGAAGCGGCTCAAGAAGGTCCGCCGCGCGGGGGCCAAGATCCTGTTCGAAGGCGCGCAGGGCGTGCTGCTCGATGTCGATCACGGCACCTATCCGTTTGTCACATCGTCCAACACGGTGAGCGGCACGGCGGCGTCGGGCAGCGGCCTCGGCCCCAATTCGACCGGCTTCGTGCTCGGGATTGTGAAGGCCTACACCACCCGCGTCGGCTCCGGCCCGTTCCCCACGGAACTGGAGGACGAAATCGGCCAGCGTCTGGGCGAGCGCGGCCATGAATTCGGCACCGTGACGGGCCGCAAGCGCCGCGTCGGCTGGTTCGATGCCGTGCTGGTGCGCCAGTCCTGCGCGATTTCCGGCGTCACCGGCATCGCGCTGACCAAGATCGACGTGCTCGACGGGCTGGAGAAGGTGAAGATCTGCACCGGTTATCGCCTGCGCGGCAAGGTGTATGATTACCTTCCCAGCCACGCCGCCGATCAGGCCGAATGCGAGCCGATCTACGAGGAGATGCCCGGCTGGAGCGAAAGCACCGCAGGCGCGCGCTCCTATGCCGATCTTCCGGCGGCGGCGATCAAGTACATCCAGCGCATTCAGGAACTGATCGAATGCCCGGTGGCGCTGGTCTCGACCTCGCCGGAGCGCGACGACACGATCCTGATGCGCGATCCCTTCGTGGATTGACCTGTCCCTGCCCTGCCCGCCGGGGAGGGGAGATTCGGATTGATCGTGCAAGGCAGAGCGGGGTATCCTGCGATGGATGAAGCGCCTCACCGCCCTTGCCGTGCTGGTTGTGACCGCCTGTGCCAATCCGCCGCCCAAGGTGGGTGAGGGGCCGTCGGCGCAGCAGCCCCCGCTGGCGCGCGATGCGGCGCGGATTGTGCCCGAGCGGCGCGTCACGACGGTCGATTACCTGATCGTCGACAAGTCCGAACGGCTGATGGTCGCCTATGCCGCCGGGCAGCCGGTCAGGGCGTGGCGGGGCCTGCAATTCGGGGCGTCGCCACAAGGCCACAAGCAGTTCGAAGGCGACGAGCGCACACCCGAAGGGCGCTATTTCATCGAAGGCCGCAATCCCGGCAGCGCCTATCACCTCAGCCTCAAAGTGTCCTATCCCAATGCCGCTGACCGGGCCTTTGCGCGCCAGTACGGGCGCTCGCCGGGGGGCGATATCTTCCTCCATGGCCAGCCCAACGGCCTGCCGTTCGGGCGGATGCCGGGCGACTGGACCGATGGCTGCATCGCCTTTTCCAACGCCGAGATCAGGGAATTGTGGCGCATTGTGCCGGATGGCACAGTGATCGAGATCAGGCCGTAAAATGGCCTCCGTCCCTCAGGGGAGCAGGTTGGAGGTGGGGGCGCCGCGCCTCGGTGTCGCAGGCCTAATCCTACAGCAATTACGCAGATTTACTTGACCTGATCTGGTTTTGTTCCATAATCGTTCCAACACTGTTGGAGTCGAATCGATGCTCACCAGCCTGCGCGAACAAGCCGATTTTTCCTATGACGTCGCCGATGACGGGGCAGGCCTGCCCGCCCGCGTGGCGATCTTCGGCGAGGATGAAGGCCTGCGCCGCCAGATCGGTGCGGATCTTTCGGGCGCGGGGTTCCGCAGCATTGATGGCGGGAATATGCGCGCGCTGCTCGAAGGGCCGATTGCGATACTGGGCGATGTGGTGGTGGTCGATTGCCTCGTCACCGGCTCGCGCGGGATCGACGGGATGATGCTGGCAGGGCTGGCGCGGCTCGATATGCGGGTGGCGCGGTCCGGGGCGAAGCTGATCGTAGCGACCAATCTGGCGGGGCTGGATGATGTGTTTGCGGTGCTCGATCAGTCCAATCCGGAGATTCTGGTTTCGCCCAGCCGGGCCGAACGGGTAATCGCTGTGGGCCGGGTGATGGGAGAGGCAGGGGCCGCGCGCCTCAGGGAAATGGGAGACGAAGACCGCGTGGCGCTTTTGCGCCTGTCGCAGCAGGTCGAAGCGATTGCCCATTCGCTCGACCGGATGGGCCACGCATCACAGCCCCCGCAAGCCAGCGCACTGGGCGAATTGAAGCGTGATTATCGCGCGCAGGACAGCGCCTTGCCGGCGGGCTTCGCCGTGACCGCGCGGGCCGATGCGCCGCCCTTGCCCGATCCGCGCACGGTGCGCCAGATCATCGCCAACCGGCAGGCGCGGGCGCGGTTCTTCGACCCGGCGCTGTTCGGCGATCCGGCGTGGGACATGCTGCTCGATCTCACGGCGGCGCATGGTGAAGGCGCACAGGTTTCGGTCACCTCGCTGTGCATCGCTGCGGGCGTTCCGGCGACGACCGCGCTGCGCTGGCTGACGCAGATGGTCGAAAGCGGGATCTTCATCCGCGTGCCGGATCCGGCCGACAAGCGCCGCGCCTTCATCGCGTTGAGCGAAAGGGCGATAGCCGCGATGTCAGGCTATTTCGCCAGCCTGCGCACCCCGGTGCTGCAAGCGGCCTAGGCGTCGCCCTCAGGGGCTTCGGGCCGCCAGCGCAGGATCAGGGCAAGGCCGGTGACGGCGTCTTGCGCCGGCGTGTCGCCATCGGCCAGCGCCTGCCGCGCAGCATCCGCCCGCGCGCGGGCCAGGATCCCAGGCGGCACGGCGCCATCCAGCAGCAACACATCGGCCTCGCCCAGCCAGCGGGCTTGCCGCAAGGTCAGGTCTTCGGGATCGGGACTGGTGAGGGTGATATCGAAAAGCGCTCCGTTGCGCGGTGAGGCATCTCCCGCAACCCAATCGTCAACCCGCTGAAAAGACGCAGGATCAAGCGGGTCGAGCGGGCCTCCTTCGCGCAACGCCGCATCCACCGCGCGCCGCCGGTCCGGCCCTTCGGGAAACCGCGCGCGCAAGGCAGGCCGCGCCGCCTCAAGCGCCCGCGCCAGCGCGCCCAGCGTTTCGGGCAGCATCCGCTCCAGCCTGAGCCGCACATGCTTGGCCAGCCCGGCCGATGCCCCACCCGTGCCAATCGCGACCAGCAAGGGATTGCGATCCAGAAGGGAAGGCGTTGTAAAATCGCACAATTCCGGCCGATCAACGACATTGACCAACATCCCCGCACAGCGCGCGTTGATGGCTGCCACCTCGCAGGCCTGCGCATCCTCATAGGCGATGAAGGCCAGCCGCACGCCCTCGTCGATGGCGCGGGCCAAGTCCTCGACGATCCTGCCACCGGCGCGCTCGACCAGCCGTCGCTTGGGCTCTGCCGCCGGGCCATCGCCAAGCACCAGCACCGCTTGCCCGGTGATCTGGTGGAACAACGGCAGGCTGGCGATCTGGCCCATCAGTCCCTCAGGCGAGCCATTCCGGCACGCGCTCGGCGTCCATGATCGCGCCCGCCTCGATCCGGTCGGCGACCACGGCATAGCGGTCGCCATCCACCAGCACTTCGGCGACGAACCCGCGCGAATTGTAGGACGAGGCCATCGTCGCGCCATAAGCGCCCGCCGTGCGGAACACGGCAAGATCACCCGCTTCCAACGCATCGCACTCCCGGCCCATGGCGAAAGTGTCACCCGTTTCGCAGATCGGGCCGACGATGTTCGCAGTCATCCGTGCGCCGCGCGGCTCAACCGCAACGAAGTGGTGATAGGCCCCGTAGAGCGCCGGGCGGGCCAGATCGTTCATCGCCGCATCGACGATCACGAAAGGATCATTGACCCCGCGCTTCACGCGCACCACGCGGGTCAGCAGCACCCCGGCATTGCCCGCGATCACGCGGCCGGGCTCGAAGATCAGCTTGACGCCCCAGTCCTTCGTTACCCGCGCGACCATTGCGCCATATTCGGCGGGCTGAGGCAGCACTTCGTCCACCTTGTAAGGCACGCCCAGACCACCGCCCAGATCGACATGGGTGATCGTGTGACCAGCACCGCGCAGCGCCGCGATGAGCGTGCCGAGCTTCTGGAATGCCGCTTCAAGCGGGGCGAGATCGGCCAACTGACTGCCGATATGCACCGCCACACCGCGCAAGGCCACACCCGGCAGTCCAGCGAGCTTGCCGAAGATCTGCCCTGCTTCGCTGATCGGCACGCCGAACTTGTTATCGGCCTTGCCGGTCGAAATCTTGTCATGGGTTCCGGCATCGACATCGGGGTTGATCCGCAGCGTGCATTGCGCGGTCATGCCCTTTGCGGCAGCGATCTCGGCGAGCTCCAGCCCCTCCTCCTCGCTTTCGATATTGAACTGGCCGATCCCGGCGTCGAGCGCGGCGACCATTTCGGCTGCGGTCTTGCCCACGCCCGAGAACACGATCATCTCCGGCGCGATCCCTGCGGCCAGCGCGCGGCGCATCTCGCCGACGGAGACCACGTCTGCTCCCATGCCAGCCGCGCCCAGCACCTTCAACACGGCAAGGTTGGGGTTGGATTTGACGGCAAAGGCGATCAGCTTGTCCGGCACGCCGTCCAGCGCCTCGCGGAACACCCGTGCATGGCGTTCGAGGGTAGCACGCGAATAGACGTAGACGGGAGTGCCGACCGCCTCAGCGATCAGCGGCAAAGGCACGTCTTCGGCGTGCATCACGCCGTCACGATAGGTAAAATGATCCATTGTTGCAGTCTATTCCGGGGGCAGATCGAAGGGGTCGTCCTGGCGTTCCTCCGAACGGCGGCGCAGCTCCACGCTGCGTTCGGGGGCGGCCAGAGCATCGCGGCGGAGCAATTCGTCGGCGGTGGGATTGTCGGTTGCACCATAGGGGCTAGGCGGCGGCTTTGCCCCCTGTGGCGGCGCAAGCGGAGCCTGCGCACCGCAACCGGCCAGCAGCAAGGTGGCGCAGCCAAGCATGGCAATCTTGCGCATCATTCCTCCATCCCCAGCGCCGCACGCGCACGGGCCACCTGCAAACGGACCTGATCGGGTGCGGTTCCGCCAAAGGATGCGCGTGCCGCAACCGATGCATCGACTGACAGCGCGGCATAGACGCTGTCATCGATCCGTGCATCGATCGCCTGAAGCTCGGCCAGTGGCAACCGGTCGAGCGCCAGACCCTGCGATTCCGCCAGTTTCACTGCGGCGCCTGTGATGTGATGGGCCTCGCGGAACGGAATGCCGCGCACCCGCACCAGCCAGTCGGCAAGATCGGTCGCGGTGGCATAGCCAAGTTCAGCCGCCGCGCGCATCCGGGCGGTGTTGAAGGTGGCGCCCGCGATCATGCCGGTCATCGCCGCGATGCTCAGCGCCATGAGGCTGGCCGCTTCGAACACCGGCGGCTTGTCGTCCTGCATGTCCTTGGAATAGGCCAGCGGCAGCCCCTTCATGGTGATCATCAGGCTGGTGAGCGCCCCGATCACCCGGCCCGAATGGCCGCGCACCAGTTCGGCGGCGTCGGGGTTCTTCTTCTGCGGCATGATCGAGGAGCCGGTCGACAGGCTGTCGGGCAGGCGGATGAAGCCGAAGGGCTGGCTCGCCCACAGGATCAGTTCCTCGGCGAGGCGCGACAGATGCAGCGCGGTGGCCGAGCAGCACCACAGGAAATCGAGCGCGAAATCGCGGTCTGACACGGCGTCGAGCGAATTGGCGGTGGGCCGGTCGAAGCCCAGCGCGCTTGCGGTCGCCTCGCGGTCGATGGGAAAGCCGGTGCCGGCCAGCGCCGCGCTGCCGAGCGGGCATTCGTTCATCCGCGTTCGCGCGTCGGCAATCCGTGCGCGGTCGCGGCGGAACATCTCGTAATAGGCCATCAGGTGGTGGCCGAGGGTGACCGGCTGCGCGGTTTGCAAATGCGTGAAGCCGGGCATGATGCTGTCCGCGTGTTCGCCCGCGCGGGTGACGAGCGCGCGCTGCAACGCGGCAAGGCCTTCGTCCATCTGGCCAAAGGCATCGCGCACCCACAGGCGGAAATCGGTCGCCACCTGATCATTGCGGCTGCGCGCGGTGTGGAGGCGTCCCGCCACCGGGCCGATCAGCTCGGCGAGGCGGGCCTCGGTGGTCATGTGGATGTCCTCGCGGTCCCAGTCCTCCGGCACGCCGTCGCGCGCATATTCGGCGGCGACCGCATCGAGCCCGTTGGCGATGACCGCTGCATCCTCGACAGCGATGATCCCTTGCGCCCCCAGCATCGCGACGTGCGCCTTGCTGGCAGCGATGTCCTGCCGCCAGAGCGCCTTGTCGAACGGAATCGAGGCGTTGATTTCGCGCATGATGGCGCTAGGGCCGTCAGCGAAGCGACCGCCCCACATGGCGTTGGTCGCGCTGTGCTGATCCCTGTTGGCTTGGGAGCCTGTCATGTCCCGCTCGTCGCTCATTCTCGCCTGTTCGTTCCTGCTGCTGGCGGGATGCGATAGGCCCGCCGACGCGCCAGCGCAACCGGCTGAGACAGGCGTGGCCGCGGGCGTGGTCGAGCGCAAGTTTGCCGGCACGCCGCTACCCGATCTGCAATTCGCCGACCCGGCAGGCAATGCGCTGGATCTTGGGGCGCAGGATGGGCCGGTGCTGATCAACCTGTGGGCGACATGGTGCCCGCCCTGCGTCAAGGAAATGCCGCAGCTGGATGCGCTGGCGAGCGAGCTGGAAGGCGAGGTGCGGGTGCTCACCATCAGCCAGGATATTCGCGGGGCCGAAGTGGTCACGCCGTTCTTTGCCAAGGGCGGCTATGTCCGGATCGAACCATGGCTTGATCCCGACACGAAGCTCTCGGCGCAGTTCACCCCTGAAGGCGTGCTGCCGCTGACGATCCTGTTCGATGCAACCGGCAAGGAAGTGCTGCGGGTGGCGGGCGGCTATGAGTGGGACAGCCCCGAGGCCATCGCCCTGATCAGGCAGAGCCTTTCGGCGCAATGATCACAGCGTCGGGGTCTGCCCGCCGTCGACCTTGATTGCCGAGCCGGTGATGAACCCGGCGCGCGGCGAGGCGAGGAAAGCGGCAATGTCGCCGAATTCCTCCGGCCTGCCGAGACGCCCTGCCGGAATGGCCGCGATCGAGCGCGCGGTGACCTGATCCGCCGCAATCCCGCTTCCCGCTGCCATGGCGGCATGAAGCCCCTTGAGCCGGTCCGTCGCGATCTGGCCCGGAAGCAGCAGGTTGACCGTCACGCCGTCCGCCGCGACCTCGGCAGCGAGGGTCTTGCACCACGAGGCCAGCATCGCGCGCACCGCGTTGGACAGCACGAGGCCGGGGATCGGGGTGACAAGGCTGGTCGAGGCGACCGCGAGAATCCGCCCGAAGCCGCGCGCTCGCATGTCGGGCAGGAAGGCCTGCGCCAGCGCCAGTTGGGCGTTGAACATCCGGCCCATGACTGCGCCGAAATCATCCGGGGTGGTGGTCGCCGCAGGCCCCATCGGCGGCCCGCCCGCGTTCAGAACGAGAATATCGGGAGAGTGGCCCGCGCCGCGCAGGTGATCGATGATCGCTTGCGGGGCGGCAGGATCGTCAAGATCGGCTGTGATATGAACAAGCCCGACCGGCGCTGCTGCCGAACGCGCGACGGTGATGACCTGCGCGCCCTCATCGGCCAGCGCAACGGCAATCGCCCGCCCCAGCCCCTTGCTCGCGCCGAGCACCAGCGCTGTCTTGCCATCAAGCTGGAGATCCATTGGCCTCGTCCTTCTGGAACTGGCGCAGGCACGCGCTGTGTTTGCGCTCGGAAGTTTCCGCCTCAAACCATCCCCCGGATGGATGTGTCTGGCAAAAACTGGTGGGCGGTAACGGGCTCGAACCGCTGACCCTCTCGGTGTAAACGAGATGCTCTACCAACTGAGCTAACCGCCCCACGATGCGCGCTGTCTAGCGTGTGCCGCAGCAAATGCAATTGCGCTGTAGCTTGCGGTGCTGCGCGGGGCTAGGGCTGCGGACATGACACTGCGGCGCATCCTCGTTCTTGGCACAGGCGGCACGATTGCCGGCGCAGGCGGCAGTGCGACCGGCGCGGGCTATCGCGCGGGCGGGCTGGCGCTGGACGCGCTGGTCGCGCATCTCGGGGCGCTTGGCCTTGCTGCCGAACTCGTGCCGCAGGAAGTGGCGCGGATCGGCTCGCAGGATATCGGCTTTGCCGAGTGGAGGGCATTGCACGCGGCCTGCACCGCGGCGATGGACGATCCTGCGATCGATGGCATCATTATCACCCACGGCACCGACACGGCAGAGGAGACCGGGCTGCTGCTTGATCTGACCTTGCCCACTGCCAAGCCCGTCGTCCTTGTCGGCGCGATGCGTCCGGCGGACGCAGTGGGGGCGGACGGGATGAGGAACTTCGCCAATGCGGTGAAGGTTGCAAGCGACCCTGCCGCTGCCGGGCGGGGCGTGATGCTGGTGATGGGCGACGCGGTGCTGGCCGCGCGCGATGCGAGGAAGGCGGCCACCAGCGCCATCGACGCCTTCCGCACCTTCCCGCGCGGGCCGCTCGCGCGGGTGACGCCTGCCAGCCTCGACTGGTTCGGCCCCGCGCACCGCCTGGGTGAGGCCGCGCGCTATCCCTTCCCGCAAGAACTGCCGCGCGTGGCGATCCTGACTGCCGGCGCGGGGATGGACGCCCAGCCGGTCGACGCGCTGCTCGGGATCGGCGCGCGCGGGATCGTGCTGGCGGGCATGGGGCAGGGCAACGCGCCCCGCACGGTGCTGGAGGCCCTCGCCCGCGCCGCGGCGAGCGGCGTGCCGGTGGTCCGCGCCAGCCGGGTCGACGAGGGGCTGGTCGACCGCAATGTCGAGGTCGATGATGACGCTCTGGGTCTGGTCGCCGCCCGCGCGCTCGGCCCGGCCAAGGCGCGGATGCTGCTGATGGTGCTGGTGGCGAACGGGGTTACTGATGCGAAAGCCGTGCAGGCGGCGTTTGATGGGGGGTGAGGGGGGTAGCGTCAGCTAGGCCGCAATTTGTGCCAAAAGCTGCCGTTCAGCAAACCGACCCCATTGCGGACGTTTCGAGCCGACCTATCAATGGCCGGGCATGGTCAGCGGTGCCACGTTCATGAGGCAAACGAATATCTGGCTACTTGAAAGGGGGATGGATGTTCATTCGAAGACAAGACGTGATTGATCGTTTTGCCGCCAACTTCCGCGAAACCACTGATGGGCAGATAATTTTTCAGCCGCCCAAAGCGAAGATTGGCGTCCCTGTGACGTGGGAGGAGTATGAGGCCGTCACATCCTCGTTTGAAAGAATGCAGATGGAAAATATGGCGATCACTTGGGCCGTGTTTATTGCTGCCGGCGCATTTGGCATTTATTATGTGATTGCGGAAGATCGTTATCTTCCATTTTTCTTGGCTTTAGGGATGGCATTTTTATTCTCGTCTGCTTTAAATTTTCGAGATGGTCTTGGATTACTTCTGCCTTTTATCCAACGCCGTGACGAACTCCTGAAGGTCCGCGGTATGGGGACTGATGACAGCATGTCCGAATGAACTATCCTTGCCGTCCGCAAACCACCCATTTGCGGTCATTCGCGCGTCGTATCTCTATCGCTGAAAGCGGCCATTCGGTCTGTGCACTAAACACCCCGCAACCTCGTCGCCCCGGACTTGATCCGGGGCTTGGCTACTCTTCGGAGAGGGCGGACAGGAAAAAGCCCTGCCCCGTATCCCCAGCCTTCGCCGGGGCAAGCAAGTCCGGGGCGACGAGTGCTAGGTGGGCAAGGGCTAACCCCCTCACCCCCAGGGCGTGACCAGATATTTCTCGCCGGTCTTCATCTGGCGGTAGTCGAGGATCGCGTCCTTCTCCAGCATCCCTTCCAGCGTCACCTTGGCCTTGTAATGGCTGGCGAAGGTGGTGGTGAGATTGTCGATCACCCGCTTGCGCATCCGCACCACGGTTTCCATGCCCGCACGCTGGAGGAAGGGGGTCAGCAGCCAGCCCGCGACGCACCATTGCAGGCCATAGGAGGGGGTGAGGATCGTCGGGTTCTGAAGGTCGAGCCGGCCGTAGATGTACATCTTCTTCTGCTGGTTCGAACCATAGCGCGAGAACTCGCTCATCTGGCTGACCGCGACCTGCTCCATCGCCTTCAGCACGCCGTCCGAGGCCTGTCCGCCGCCGATCGGATCGAAGCCGAGGAACGCGCCGGTCTCGGCAATCGCGGCGCGCAGATCGGCCATGTAGGTGGGGGCGGAGGAATTCACGACATATTGCGCGCCCTGCGACTTGAGCAGCGCCACGTGCTCGTCCTTGCGCACGATGTTGACCAGCTTCATCCCGTCCTCGATGCAGATGCGATTGAGCATCTGGCCGAGGTTGGAAGCCGCCGCGAGGTGGACGATGGCGTTGTGGCCTTCCATCTTCGCGGTCTCGACAAAGCCCAGCGCGGTCATCGGGTTGACGAAGCTGGAGGCGCCGGTCTCGGACGAATGATCACCCAGCGGCAGGCACATCATCGCGTCCGCAATGGCGTATTGCGAGAAGGCATTGCCCGGCACGCAGGCAACCCGCTGGCCCATCAGCGCCTTGGCCATGTCGGAATCGCCCGTGGCGATCACCGTCCCCGCGCCCTCGTTACCCGCCGGAAGCCGCTGGCCGTGGCGCGCCTTCTGGCCCGACAGGAAGGGCTCGGGCATGGTGGCGACGACCTTGCCGGGCGTATATTCGGCGCTCTCGAAATCCGCGGCGCTGGTGAGGATCGCAAGATCGCTCGGGTTGATCGGCGCGGCTTCCATCTTGACCAGCACCTGATTGCCGGTCGGCGCGGGGAAGGTGTTTTCCGCCACCTCCAGCGTGAGCTTGCCGTCGGCGGTGAGAGTGGTGAAGAGCTGCTTTCCGGTGGTCGTCATTCTGCGTTCTCCTGTGATGGCGCGTTGTTCTGTCTTTCGCGCGGTAACAATTCCACCAGCGCGACCATGGCGGCCCAGACGGCCAAGGTCGGCTGAAGATAGGGGATCGGGTTCTGCTTGAGTTGATCGGTCAGGATGCTGGGGATGAAGAAGATCAGCAGCGCCACACCGACACCGTAGAACAGAATATACTCGGTCGATCCCAGATAGAGGATCAGGATCACCGCCAGCGCGCTCACGAACAGCACGATCATGAAATCGATGGGAGCGAGCCCTTCGGCACCGGCCAGCACAAAGCCAAGCACCGCGCCGAAGACGATGTTCATCCCGCTGATATTGGCGCGATATTCACGCTCGGAAATGTGCCGGGAGGGCGGGATCTTGTACCAGTTGGCCATTCTTAGTCTCCGCGGTCGTTCGGATAGCTCGCTGCAACGAAGTAGAGCCCGTGGGGGGGCGCGTTAAGCCCCAAAGCATTGCGGTCGCGCGCGGCCAGTGCCTCGGCTATGCGGCTTTCCGGCCATGTGCCTGCGCCGACCAGCTTCAAGCACCCCACCATCGAGCGCACTTGGTGATGGAGGAAGGAGCGCGCGGCGGCGTGGATGTGCACTTCCTCGCCCACTTTCTCGACCCGCAGCTCGTCCAGCGACTTCACCGGATCGGCGGCCTGGCAATGGACCGAGCGGAAGGTGGTGAAGTCATGCCGCCCCACCAAGGCCTGCGCGGCCCGGTGCATCGCCTCTGCGTCGAGCGGCTGGGGGACATGCCATGCGCGGTTGCGCTGCAAGGTCAGCGGCGCGCGGCGGTTGGCGATGCGATAGAGATAGCGCCTGCCGGTGCAGGAAAAGCGCGCGTGCCAGTCGTCCGGCACCACCTCGCAATGGGTCACCGCGACGGGATCGGGGCGAAGATGCGCGTTCAGCGCCTCCATCAGCCGGAAGGGATCGATGGGCTTGGCGATATCGACATGGCAGCGCATGGCCAGCGCATGCACGCCCGCATCGGTGCGCCCGGCGGAGTGCAGGGTGACAGTCTCGCCGGTGATGCGGTGCAGCGCATCCTCGACCGATTGCTGCACGCTCGGCCCGTGGCTCTGGCGTTGCAGCCCAAAGAAGGGCGTGCCGTCGAATTCGAGAGTGAGGGCGAAACGGGTCACCCCAACACCGTCCCCGCCGCCACCGCCCGACCGCGCAGAAACTCCGGGCGGTCCAGCACCGGCTTGCCCGCGCGCTGGAGCTTCAAGGGCCGGATCGCGCCCGATCCGCAGGCGATGGTGAAATCCGCGTCCAGCACGGTGCCAGGTGCGCCGTCGGCATCCACCACTTCCGCCAGCAGCAGCTTCACGCGCTCTCCCTCCAGCTCGAACCACGCGCCGGGGAAGGGGGCGAGGCCGCGCACCAGCCGCTCGATCGCGGCGGAGTCCTGCGACCAGTCGATCTTCGCCTCGGCCTTGTCGATTTTCGGTGCGTAGATCGCCGCCGCGTCGTCCTGAGCCTCGGGGTGAAAGGCGGCGAGATCGGCCAGCACCTCCACCATCGCCGCCGCGCCGACTCCGCCGAGCTCCGCAAACAATTCGCCCGTCGTCTTGCGCCCCACCGGCACGCTGACCTTGTGGAGCATCGGCCCGGTATCGAGCCCCGCTTCCATCTGCATGATGGTGACGCCCGTCTCGGCATCGCCCGCCATCACCGCGCGGTGGATCGGCGCCGCCCCTCTCCAACGGGGGAGCAGCGAGGCGTGAATGTTGAGGCAGCCGTGGCGGGGCGCGTCGAGCACCGGCTGCGGCAGGATCAACCCATAGGCCGCGACCACCGCGACATCGGCGTTCAGAGCGGCGAAGTCCGCCTGCTCCGCCTCGCCCCTCAGCGACTTGGGCGATCTGACCGGAACCCCCAAAGCCTCCGCCGCCATCTGCACCGGCGACGGCATCAGCTTCTTGCCCCGCCCCGCCGGACGCGGCGGCTGGGTGTAGACGCACACCACCTCATGCCCCGCGCCGTGCAGCGCCCGCAGCGCCGGCACCGCGAATTCGGGCGTCCCCATGAAGATGATGCGCATAAGCTTTGCCCGGAGCCTTTGTGAAGCGGAGTGCAGCCCCTATCTCTCCCCTCATGGCATCGCAAGAGATCGAAGCTCTGAGTTCCGCGCTCGCCCGCCTGCCGGGCCTGGGGCCGCGTTCGGCACGGCGGGCGGTGCTGTGGCTGGTCAAGCACCGCGAAAGCGCGCTGCCCGCGCTGCTCGAAGCACTGGCGGGCGTGGCCGAGACGCTGGTCGAATGCCACATCTGCGGCAATGTCGACACCCGCGACCCCTGCGGCATCTGCGCCGATCCGCGCCGCGATGCGCGGAGCCTTTGCGTGGTCGAGGAAGTCTCGGACGTCTGGGCGCTAGACCGCGCGCGGCTGTTTCCGGGCCGCTACCACGTGCTCGGCGGCAGGCTCTCGGCGCTCGACGGGGTGGGGCCGGAAAACCTCAACATCGCCAGCCTGCTTGCCCGCGTCGAAGCGGGCGGGGTGGACGAAGTGGTGCTCGCCATGAACGCCACATTGGAAGGCCAGACCACCGCGCACTACCTCGCCGAGCGGCTGGAGGCTTTCCCCTTGCGCGTCACCCAGCTTGCCCACGGCTTGCCGGTCGGCGGCGAGCTCGATTATCTCGACGAAGGCACGCTGGCGCAGGCGCTGAGAGCGCGGCGGCCTGTGGCATAACGCCGCGTTGAATAAATCGCGCGCCTCGCTTACATAGCGCCCCATGGCTATCCGCGAAATCCTCGAAGTGCCGGACCCCCGGCTCAAAGTCGTCTCGACCCCGGTTGAACCGCATGAGTTCAATGACGACCTGCGCACCCTCGTCGAAGACATGTTTGAGACGATGTACGATGCCCCCGGCATCGGCCTCGCCGCGATTCAGGTCGGCGTGCCGAAGCGGGTGCTGGTGATCGATCTCCAGCCTGAAGACCCGGACGCGCCGCCGGTCGAATGCGAGCACAACGGCCACAAGCACACGCACCCGGCGACCAAAAAGGAACCGCGGGTGTTCATCAACCCCGTGATCCTCGACCCGGCCAAGGAGCTTTCGACCTATCAGGAAGGCTGCCTCTCGGTCCCCGAGATCTACGCCGACGTCGATCGCCCGGCGACCTGCCGCGTGCGCTATCAGGACTTGGACGGCAACACCCACGAGGAAGCGCTCGACGGGCTGATGGCGACCTGCCTCCAGCACGAGATGGATCACCTCGAAGGCATCCTGTTCATCGACCACCTCTCGCGATTGAAGCGGGCGATGGTGCTGAAGAAGCTCGAAAAGATCCGGCGGGCGGCGTAGTTTGCTTTTCGCTCGCCCCTTCGGGCGAGCGTCCTCGGTGCGTCTTTGTTGCCCTATCGCTTCGCTACTTGAGGGCGGCGTTCCTTCGCTTCGCTACGGAGCACCTGCGGGCGGCCTTGCAGGTGTGCTTCGCACGTCTGCGCCTTCGGCTTCGACTCCGGCCTTGCGGCGCTCTGCGCCGAGGCTTGTGCCACTTCCCCCGCCCCGGGCTTGATCCGGGGCTAGGCTTTCTTGGGATATCGCGGAACCGCTCTAGCGTTCCCCATACGTTCCGTGTAGGAATGCGTCATGGACCCTGCGATTCTCTCGATCATTGCTCTCGTTCTCGGTGCCGCGCTCGGTTGGTTTCTGGCCTCGCGACCGATTTCCGATCTGCGCGCGCGACTGGCTGACGCCGAGCGGGAGGCGGGTGAGCAGGAGGGCGAATTCAAGCGCGCGATTGCCGAACTGGGCGAAGCGCGGATCGAGGTTGCGGCGCTCAAGGAGCGCGCCGGTCAGACCGATGGGCTGATGGCGCGGCTCGATGCGGTGCAGGCCGAACGCGCGCAGCTCGCAGAACGACTCGCCGCGCTCGAAAGCGCCTCGGCGGAGCGCGAGAAGGCCTTTGCCGAACAGAAGGCCGCGCTGCTGGCCGCGCAGGAATCGCTCAAGAAGGAATTCGAAAACGCCGGTAGCCGGGTGCTGGAACAGGCGCAGAAGGCGTTCCTTGAACGGGCCGAGGCGCGGTTCCGCCAGTCGGAGGAAGCGGGCGAGGCCAAGATCAAGGCGCTGCTCTCGCCCGTGGGTGATCGGCTCAAGGCCTATGAGGAACAGGTGCAGGCGCTCGAAACCCGGCGTTCGGATGCCTTTGCCGGGCTCTATCAGCAGATCGAGGCGATGCGGCTGGGGCAGGAAGAAGTCCGGCGCGAAGCGCAGCGGCTCGGCAATTCGCTCACCAACGCCCCCAAGGCGCGGGGGCGCTGGGGCGAAAAGGCGCTGCAGAACCTGCTCGAACAATGCGGGCTGGCGCAGCACACCGATTTCCTGATGGAACATTCGGTCGACACCGAAGACGGCCGCCTGCGTCCTGATGCCATCGTGCGTATCCCCGGCGGCAAGGTGCTGGTGATCGATTCCAAGGTCTCGCTGAATGCCTATCAGGAGGCCTTCGAGGCGGATACGGACGATGCCCGCGCGCGGGCGCTGGGCGAACATGTGCGCTCGATGCGCAACCACGTGCAGACGCTGGGCGCAAAAAGCTACCAGAGCCAGTTCGAAGAGGCGCCCGATTATGTGGTGATGTTTGTCCCCGGCGAGCACTTCGTCGCCGCCGCGCTCGAACATGATCCCGACCTGTGGAACTTCGCCTTCGACAAGCGCGTGCTGCTGGCGACGCCCACCAACCTCGTCGCCATCGCCCGTACCGTCGCGCAGGTGTGGCGGCAGGATGGGCTGGCCAAGGAAGCGCAGGAAATCGGGCGGATGGGGGCAGAGCTCTATGATCGTCTGCGCGTCGCCAGCGAGCACCTGAAGCGTGTCGGCGGCGGGCTAGAAAGCGCGGTCAACAATTACAACAAGTTTGTCGGCAGCTTTGAACGCAATGTGCTCACCAGCGGGCGCAGGCTGGCGGAAAAGGGCGTCGAGATCGGCAAGCAGGCGATCGAGGAAGTGCCGCTGGTCGAATCCGCACCGCGCTACAACGCCGCCGATGGCGATGCGGTGGAGGCCGAATATCCCGCGCTGGAGACCCGCAAGGACGCGGCGGAGTAGGGCGCTTTCCTACACCGGCCTGTCGCGGCATCATCGCCCCGGCTCTTTCGCATCGTCCGCTCCCGCTTATGCCGCAGAACCGGCGGAAAAGGCCCGTTCCCCTGTCCGTCAAGTACCGGATTAAGGGGTCAATGATTTGAATATATTGAATTAATTGAAAGGTCGTCCGCTTGACAGGGTGTCAAGTTTGTCAAGTGGATTGGTCCACTGCGGCCAGCACTTCGTAGGCCAGCACCGCCCCCGCGACGGCGGCGTTGAGCGAATCTGCACGGCCCTTCATCGGCATGGTCACGCGCAGGTCGCAGGCCATCTCGTAATCCTCGGGAAGGCCTTGCGATTCATTGCCCACCAGAATGAAGCACGGCGCCTGATAGGGCGCGCCGCGATAGGGCACCGCATCGCGCAAGCTGGCTGCGACCAGTTGGCCCGCTGCGGCGCGCAGCCACGGCAGGAATTCCTCCCACCGCGCCTGCGCAAGGCCCACGGTGAACACCGCGCCCATGCTCGCGCGCACCGCTTCGGCGCTGAAGGGATCGGCGCAATCGTCGATCAGGATCAGTCCGCCCGCGCCCACCGCATCGCAAGTGCGCAACATCGTGCCGAGATTGCCCGGATCGCGCAGCGCCTGCGCCACCAGCCAGATCGGCGCGGCTGTCCGGTCCAGCTGTGCAAGCGACGTGTCCCATTCGTCAAACACGCCCGCGACGCTCTGGGTGTTTTCCTTGCCGGTAATCTTGGAGAGGATATCCGGCGTGGTCGCGATCACCTCGCCGCCCGCCGCCATGACGTCAGCCTCAAGCCGCGCGAGCAAGGGATGCTCGCGGCCCTCGGCCATCACCAGTGTGCGCGGCACCCGGCCCGAGGCGCGCGCGTCCTCGAGCAGCCGTAGCCCCTCGACCAGGAATTGCCCCGCGCGCTTGCGATGCTTCTTGTCCCGCAAGCTCCGCAGGTACTTGACGGTCGGGTTGGAAAAGCCGGTGATGTGCTTGCGCATGAGCCGTCTGGGCCGCCGCCCTCAATCCTCGCCGAAGCCGTTTTCGACCAGCGCGGCCAGTTCGGCCAGCACGTGATCGGCGTTCTCGCCTTCGACCAGCAGTTCGATGGTATCGCCCTTGGCCGCGCCCAGCATCATCAGACCGAGGATCGATCCGCCTGCGGCGCTATTGGGCGCCTTTGTCACAGTCACGCTGACGCCAGCGGGCAGGGCCGCTACCACGCCGACGAATTTCGCACTCGCCCGCGCGTGCAGCCCGCGGCGGTTGACGATGGTGACAGTCTTGCGCGCTTCCCCCACGGCGATCGCCTCAGGCCTTGGCTCGCGCTGGCGGAGCGGAATCCTGCCCCAGCAGCTCGCTGGCGATAGTGATGTAGTTGCGACCGGCGGTCTGCGCGGCGTGGACAGCGGCGGTCACGTCCATCGATTTGCGCGCACCTGCAAGGCGGATCAGCATCGGCAGGTTGATCCCCGCGATGACCTCGACCTGTCCGGCATCGAGCAGCGAGATCGCGAGGTTTGACGGGGTGCCGCCGAAAAGATCGGTGAGGATGATGACGCCCTTGCCTGAATCGACCGCCTCGATGGCCCCTGCGATGTCGGCGCGGCGCTGCTCCATGTCATCATTGGGGCCGATGCACACGGTGACAATCCCGTCCTGCGGGCCGACAACGTGTTCCATCGCCTCGACGAATTGGTCGGCGAGGCGACCGTGAGTAACCAGGATCAAGCCGATCATGCGTGAATTTGGGTCCGTTAACTGCCCGCCCGGAGACAGGACTTACGCGTTTCTACCGGTCTGGACAATGCGGCATTAGCAATGCGCCAGCGACTTGCGGGCCTGCACCTAGCGCCGGTCTCCTTCGATGGCGTCTGCGGCGCGTGAGCCCAGGTTGCGATGGCGGACAGTGGGCGAAAAACCGGCAGCGCGCAAGCTTTCTGCCATTTGTTCAGCAGTGAAGACCGAACGATGTCTCCCACCGGTACAGCCGAAGGCAACGTGGACATAGGGCTTGCCCTGGGCAGCATAGCGCGGAAGCAGCATCAGCAGCAGGTCGCGGATGCGCGCAAAGGCATCGGCAAAAGCCGGATCACGCCTGATGTGATCGCCCACGGCTGCATCCTGCCCGGTCTGCTCACGCAAGCCCGGTACCCAATGCGGATTGTCGAGAAAGCGCATGTCGAACACCAGATCGGCGAGCGGCGGCATCCCTCGCGCAAAGCCGAAGCTCGACAAGGTCAGCGTCATGGGGGAGGTGCCGCTGGTGGGGCCGAACAGTTCGCGGATGCGCCCTTGCAGATCATTGCTTGTCATCGCCGTGGTGTCGATCATCACCTCGGCCCAGCGCCTGAGTGGCTCGAGCAATTCGCGTTCGGCGGCGATGCCCTCCATCACCGGGCGGCCATCGGCCATGGGATGACGGCGGCGGGTTTCGTTGAAGCGCCGTTCGAGCTCTCCCCCGGCGCAGTCGAGAAACAGGAAGGTCAGCGCGATGCCGGGCTGCTGGCTGAGTTCCTTGACCAGCCCGATGATGTCAGCCGGGACGAAGCCGCGGGTGCGCGAATCGAACCCGATCGCCAGCGGCCCGCGCGTCTCGTCGGGCATCGAGACCAATCGCTTCAGCATCCGTACCGGGAAGTTGTCGATCGTCTCCCAGCCGAGATCCTCCAGCACGTCGAGCGTGGTCGATTTGCCCGCGCCGGCCAGCCCGGTGACGAGCAGCAATTGGCGGGGTGCGACAGTGTCCGATTCGGGGTTGGGGTTCTCGGTCATCGCGGATTATCTTGCCCGTCGGGCGCGCAAAGGGAAGTCGGTTTGATTGCGAGGCCATGCAGCCGCAGCGCCCATGCCGCGCGCGCTGCTGGGGCGATGGAGCCGGGATCGAAGTCCAGAACAGGCACCGCCACACCTGCAATCACGCGTCTGGGCAGCGGCGCGTGAGGCAGCCGGTCGGGCAGCGGGCCGCCCAGCGTGAGGATCAGCGCAACCGGGACGGACGCGGCCAGCGGAAACTTTGCAAGGCCCACCCCGCGCACTTCGAGAAGGCCTGCGATATTGGGCGGCGCGCTGGCGATCAGACAATCATTCTGCGCGGTCAGCGTCACAGCATCATCGCCGATCAGACGCGCACCGTGCTCAATCAGGGCGAGGGCAAGGCTCGATTTTCCGCTTCCGGGCGGGCCTTCGATCAGCAGCGCGCCTCCATCGATGGCGACGGCGCTGGCCGGATACACGATGCCGCTCACGCTGCGGCCGGCAGAGCAAGGCGCAGGCAGGCGCCGGGCGCTCCATCGGCGCGGGCCTCGGCCGTCAGCGTGCCATCGTGCGCTTCGGCAATGGCGCGGCCGATGGCAAGGCCGAGACCGGAGTGGTTGCCGAAGCTTTCCCCTTCGGGCCGGTCGGAATGAAAGCGACGGAACACGTCTTCGCGCCGTTCGGGGGCGATGCCGGGGCCTTCGTCGCAGACTTCGGTGATGATCTGGGCTCCAGCCCGCCGGATCGTGATGTTGACGGTGCCATGCTCGGGCGAGAAGGATACGGCGTTGTCGATGAGGTTTTCCGCGACCCGTTCCAGTTGCGTCGGCACCCCCATCACCCGGTGTGCGCCCGGGGCAGCGTCCAGCACCAGCTGCCGCCCGCCGTTCATTCCGCGATCGTCACGGCTGCTGATCAGGTTGGCGAACAGACTCGCCAGATCGACCCGTTCCAGCGTGGCGCGGCTGATTTCGGCATCGACCCGGCTGGCCGCGGAAATCTCGGTCACCAGCCGGTCGATCCTGCGCACGTCATGGGCGGCAATCCCGATCAGTTCCTGCCGCAGCGCCGGATCGTCGACGCGCGGCAGAGTGTCTATGGCGTTGCGCAGGGAAGCCAGCGGGTTCTTGATCTCGTGCGCAACGTCCGCGGCGAAGCTGTCGACCGCGTCGATCCGCTGACGCAGCGCGCCGGTCATGTCCGAAACCGCGCGGGCGAGCAGGCCGATCTCGTCGCTGCGCTGGGGCAGGCGCGGTACTTCGACTTCCCGCTCACGCCCTTGCCGCACCCGCACTGCGGCGCGTGCCAGCAGCCGCAGTGGCGTGACGATGGTGCGGGCGAGGAACAGCGACAGCAGCGCCGATGCGGCCATCACCATCAGCATCGCGAAAAACAATGTGGAACGCGCAGCGCGTACGCTTTCGGTGATGTCGACCGCATTGCGCACGGTCAGCAATGTTGCCCCTTGCAGGCCGACTGGCGCTGCCGCGGTGATGACCGGCGTACCGTCGCTCCAGTCGTAAAGGCGCACCTGGGACAGGCCGAGTTCGCGCGCGCGCGCAAGTTCGGGCCAGGCATCGGCTTCCTGCGCCTCGGGCTCGACATAGTCCTGCACTGGTTCGGCAGCGACGATGGTGTCCACTGTTCGGTCAAGCCAGCGCGCGAACCGCTGCTCCCAGTCGTCGTCGGAGATATCGTTGAAGCGGAACGCAGGATCGGCCAGCGCGAAGCTGTCTGCCGTCAGCCGCCCTTCGGCGTCGAACATTCTGAGGCGCATGCGCTGTTCCTTGCCGATCTGCACCAGCAGCGCCTCCTGCCGCTGGCGGGTCGCGCCGGCCAGCGCCTCGGCCGTGATCTGCGCCTCGATCCGGGCGAGCTTGAAGCGTTCGTTGATCAGCTGCGTGCGATAGCTGTCGAGATAGAACAGACCGCCGCCCAGCACCAGCAGCGGCAGGATGTTGACCGCCAGGATCCGGCCCGTCAGCGCAAAACGCCCGGTGGCGCTCAGCTGCTCGCCGCCGTTTGCGCGTCGCTGCGGATCAGCCATCGGTGAAGCTGTAGCCCGCGCCATAGAGCGTATCGATCGCATCGAAGCCCGGATCGACCAGCTTGAACTTGCGCCGCATCCGCTTGATGTGGCTGTCGACGGTGCGATCATCGACGAAGACATCATCGGGGTAGGCGGCGTCCATCAGCTGGTTGCGGCTCTTGATGACGCCGGGGCGGATCGCCAGCGCTTCGAGGATCAGGAATTCGGTCACGGTGAGGCTCACCGCCTCGCCTTGCCAGGTCACCTGATGGCGGGCCGGATCCATGAACAACCGGCCGCGCGTCAGCGTGGCGGGGGTTGGGTCTGCCGGAGCGGAGGTGCCGGCGCCGGTGGTCATTGGCTCTGCCCGGCGCAGAATTGCGCGGATCCTGGCGATCAGCAGGCGCAGGCTAAAAGGCTTGGCGATGTAATCATCCGCACCCAGCTGGAGCCCGGCCTCCTCGTCGCTTTCATCATCCTTGCTGGTAAGGAAGATCACCGGCAGCGACGACTCCGCACGCAACCGGCGCAGCAATTCCATGCCATCCATCTTGGGCATCTTGATGTCGAACACGGCGAGGTCAGGCGGGTTGTCGAGCAGTGCCTTCAGCGCCGTTTCGCCATCGGAATACAGCCGTGTGGCAAAGCCTTCAGCCTGAAGCGCGATAGAAACGGTGGTCAAGATGTTGCGATCATCGTCAACCAATGCGATCTGGAGCTTGCGCGCCTCGCCAGAGGCTGCATCGCCAGCCGCCACCGGCGCGGCGGACAGGGCAGGGTCGGTGGTGTCGTCGGACATCGCCTTTATTCTCCTTGCCGCTGCGCCTTCATGCCCAAACGGGTAGCGCCAACGCGCACCAACCGCAATGCTGACAGCGGCATCGGAGGCTGCATCCAGAAGCTCCGATTTGGCGCCCATCATATTTGCTATGCGCTGTCCTGTTTGACGCCGGTGGCGCGGCAAACTAAGGCGCTTGGCAGGGATCGAATGGCTTGGCCAACTGTTTTCCGCCCGGTGTTGCATACGTATGCGCAGATGCTACGGAGCGTGCATGGCAGGGTAGGGGGATTCGTTCGGATCGAGCGTACCTTTCCCAGCCGAACATCACTCTGCCGCCCCGCCCAGGAGACGTAAGTTGACCGCCCTCGCAACCCCGCTGGCCGCCCAGAACCTCAAGACCAACGCGCGCATCCACGCCAACCTTGGCACTTCGGCGCTGGTCGAACACGCGCTGAAGAAGGGCGAGGGTCAGCTGACCAAGCACGGTGCGCTGCTGGTCGACACCGGGCGCTTCACCGGGCGCAGCGTCAAGGACAAGTACATCGTCCGTGACGCCGAGACCGAGAACACGATCAACTGGGGCCCGATCAACCAGCCGATGAGCCCTGAGCACTTCGCGAACCTCAAGGCGGACTTCCTGAAGGAACTCGAAGGGCAGGAAGAACTCTACGTCGCCGACCTGTTCGGAGGCTCGCAGCCCGAATATCGCGTCAACGTGCGTGTCATCAACCAGCTGGCCTGGCACAACCTGTTTATCCGCACGCTGCTGGTGCGCCCGACGGCGGATGAGCTGGCGAGCTTCGTCCCCGAATACACCATCATCAACCTGCCGAGCTTCAAGGCGGACCCGGAACGCCACGGCTGCCGCAGCGACACGGTGATCGCGGTGAGCTTCACCGAAAAGCTGATACTGATCGGCAACACCGAGTATTCGGGCGAGATGAAGAAGGGCGTGTTCGGCCTTCTCAACTACCTGCTGCCTGCGCAGGGCGTGATGCCGATGCATTGTTCGGCCAATATTGGTGCCGATGGCAGATCTGCGATCTTCTTCGGCCTGTCGGGTACCGGCAAGACCACGCTTTCGGCTGACGCCAGCCGCACCCTGATCGGCGATGACGAACATGGCTGGTCGGACACCGCGGTCTTCAACTTCGAAGGCGGCTGCTATGCCAAGATGATCAACCTTTCGGCCGAGGGCGAGCCGGAGATCTATGCCACCACGCAGATGTTCGGCACGATCCTCGAAAACGTGACGATGGACGCAGGCACGCGCGAGCTCGACTTCACCGACGGCAGCAAGACCGAGAACACCCGCGGCGCTTACCCGATCGAGTTCATCCCCAACACTTCGGAAAAGAACCTCGGCCCGGCACCGTCGAATGTGATCATGTTGACGGCGGACGCGTTCGGCGTCCTGCCTCCGATCGCGCGCCTGACCCCCGATCAGGCGATGTACTACTTCCTCAGCGGCTACACCGCCAAGGTTGCCGGCACCGAAATCGGCGTGACCGAGCCGGAAGCAACCTTCTCGACCTGCTTCGGCGCCGCCTTCATGCCGCGTCACCCGAGCGTTTATGGCAACCTCTTGAAGGAGCGCATCGGCAAGGGCGGCGCGGAGTGCTGGCTGGTCAACACCGGCTGGACCGGCGGCAAGTACGGCACCGGCAGCCGCATGCCGATCAAGGCGACACGCGCGCTGCTCAATGCCGTGCTCGACGGCAAGATGGACGCAGTGGAATTCCGCAAGGATCCCAATTTCGGCTTCGAGGTGCCGGTTTTCGTCCCCGCGCTGGCCGACGCGGGTCTCGACCAGACCATCCTCGATCCGCGCAGCACCTGGGCCGACGCGTCCGAATATGACGCGACCGCCCAGAAGCTTGTGCAACTGTTCATCGACAACTTCGCGCAGTTCGAAGCCCACGTCGATGAAGGCGTGCGTCAGGCTGCCCCGGCACCTGTCGCGGCCTGATCGGATCACCAGTTAGGGAGAGGGGTCCCGCCCGGCGCAAGACCGGTGCGGGGCCTTTTCCTTTGAATTGCCACGAACCTGCGCCACACTCCCGCTGACGATTCGATTTGGAGGAGGGACGCAATGAGCATTCTTGACGGAATTCTGAAGAATATCGGCGGCGCGCCGGATGATGTGGTGAACCTTGCCAAGCAGGTCGGGCTTGATCCGGCGATGGTGGAGAAAGCGATCGCCACCCTTGGCCACACGCATCAGCTGGAAGGTGACACGGTCGAGCTGGCGGCGGAGAAAACCGGGATCGGTGCCGACGCGCTCAATCAGATCGTCGCGGCCATCGGCGGCGAAGGCTCGCTCGCCAACTTTGCCAGCATTCTCGACCGTGACGGGGATGGCAATCCGATGGACGATATCATGGACATGGCCAAGGGCCTGTTCGGCAAGAGCTGACGTGAATCTGGGAGGGGGCAGCGCATTTTCTCCCCTCCCGGATCAGTTCAGGCCTTGGCCCCGGCGATATAGCGGGTCACCGTGTTGGCCATCACGCTCAGCGGCGCATTGCCGCCCAGCACCAGCGCAGTGTTGAAGGCGCGGAAATCGTAGCGGCGCCCCAGTTCCGCCTTGGCCCGCTCACGCTGGCGCAGGATTTCCGAATGGCCGATCTTGTAGCCGCAGGCCTGCCCCGGCCAGCTGCAATAGCGATCGACTTCGCTGGCGACCTCCTCGACCTTTGATCCGTTGCGCTCGACGAAGAATTGCCGGCCCTGTTCGCGCGTCCACTGCTTGGAATGCAGGCCGGTGTCCACCACCAGACGGCAGGCGCGGAAGGCCAGGCTTTGCAGATAGCCCAGCCGTCCGACCTCGAAGCCCTTGTAAGCCCCCAGTTCGTCAGCGATCTGTTCGGCATAGAGCGCCCAGCCTTCCGAAAAGGCGTTGAAGGCGAGGATCGAGCGGATCAGCGGCAGGCGGTTCGAAAACTCGCCCTCCCACACATGGCCGGGGATGGCTTCGTGGAAGGTGAGGTCGGCCAGATCATACTTGCGGTGCAGATCTGTGGTTCTCAGGTTGATCCAGAAGCGCCCTGGAATGCTGCCATCCTTGCTCCCCGCGCCGCCATAAGCGCCGGGCGCGCCGGGTTCTTCGCTGAGCGGCAGGCGCACCACCTCCATGCGCGGGTTGACCAGCTGGGTGAAGGCGCGCGGCATCTGTGACCTGATCCATTGCAGGCGCTCGTCGATGAAGGCGAAGATCTCCTTGCGGCCCGGATCGCCTTCGGCAAACTTGTAGCGCGGGTCTTCTGCCAGCCCGCGCATCCGTTCACCGACGCTGCCCTTGGTATAGCCGATCTTCCTGAGGATCGGGTCCATCTGGCCGTGCAATTCGTTGAGTTCGGCCAGACCCTGCCGGTGGATTTCGTCGGCTGAGAGATTGGTGGTGGTCGAAGCCTTCAGCGCCCAGCCGTAATACTCCTCGCCCATCGGCTGCGCCCAGACACCGGCGGAATCATTGGCCTCAGCGCGCTGGGCCTTGAGTTCGGCCAATTGCCGTTCAAGGGCAGGGACGATCCCGCGCGCGGTGATGCGGCTCGCCTGCGCGGCGGCGGTTTCGCTGTCGGTGAAGCTGGTGGCAGCGAGCGGCGCGACATAGGCCTCGTCCGCTGCGGCGATGCTCGCTTCCATCTGCGCGATCGCCTTGTCGAGCAGGAAGGCCGGCGGCACCACGCCCATTGCGCGCGCGGCGCGGATGCGTTCCCGCTCGCCATCAAGAACGGCGGGGACTTCGATCAGCCGGTCGAGATAGGGGCCGAGATCGTCCTTCTGCGCGAGTGGCTGACCTGAACCGAAGAAGCGCGGCATGTCGATATAGCCGCCGACATTCTGGATCACGACATAGGGCGCATTGCGCCAGCTGCCGACGGCAACATCGCCATAGGGCAGGGCCATGCCTTCCAGCGCGCGGCTGAAGGCGGTCTCCACCACCTCGAAGCCGATCTGCTGATCGCTGGTCAGGCCATCGCGGGGATAGGCCTTCACCTCTGCGACCATGTCTTTCAGGCTGGTGGCATAGGCCTGCCGTCCGGCCTCTCCGGGTGTGCCGAAGGTTGATCGCCATGCGGCATATTCCCCCGTGTCGACCCCAAGGCCGGTGGCACGGCCCGGCTCATGGGCGAGCATCCGGTAAGCGATTGCATCGAGCGCAGCGTCCGGTGCCAGCCCGGCAATCGGACCGCTGGCGGACAGCACCGGGGGAGTGTTGCTGGCGCGCGCGGCGGCCGGAACAAGGGCAAGAGTGGAGGCGCTGCCCAGAACCGACAAGGTCTGGCGGCGGGTGAAATCGGCGAATTTCTCTCTCATGTCCCAAGGTTTGGCGGGGGGCTTGCGCCAAGTCAATTGCGCCGGGCAGGCATGCCGGGCTAGAGCGCGGTGCATGACCGATATCGTACTTTCGATCGTGATGCTGGCTGCGCTTGCGCTGCTCGCCGGGGCCTATGCCCTGTGGCGCCGCACGGGCGAGGCGAAGAACCCGGCGCTGATGGTGCTGCTGGCGGTGATCGCCGTGGTCAATGTGCTGATCTGGACGATCCCCACCAGCACGGGTGAGGCTCCAATCGACCAGCTGAAAGCCGCCGGGGGAGAGTAAAACCCCACCCAGCGGCATTCGCTGGGCTATTCCGGTATTCTCCAGGTGATTGCGCCGGTGTAGCTTCCTGTCACAGGCTTGCCGGTGCCATCGCGCGCTGCGTCGAACCGGGCGCGCCTGGTCACCAGATCGCAGGTCGCCGCATCAAGTGCGGCATGGCCGGTGGAGCGGGTGATGGTGCAACCTGTCACCGCGCCGCTTGCGTCGATGGCGAGGGTGAAGCTTGCGCTGCCCGACATCCCTTCGCGCAGCCAGCGTGAACGATAGTCGCTGTCCCGCACCCAGCCGCCGGGATTGCCGCGCGGCTTGGCCCCGACCGGCTTGAACGGCGATGCCGAGGCGGCCGGTTGAGGAACGCCGAAATCGACTGGGCCGGTTCCGGTGCCGATGGGCAGGCCGGTGTTGATGGGCACGGTGATCGGATTGTTCAGCCCCAGATCGACCGGGAGCATGTCCGGACGCGGGGTGAGCGTGGTGATCGGCGCTGTCGGCGCAGCCGGGTTGGTGGTGGGGGCCGCGGGTTCGACCGGTTCGGGCGGAGGCGGCGGCACCGGCAGGGGCTTGATCGTGAAGCCCTTGAGACGCGGTGCCTCGGGTGCAATCGTCGCGGTCACGGCAAGCCCAACGACCAGCAAAGTGCCGACCGCAGCGGGAATGCCGAGAGCCCCTGCAAGGGCGGCGGGGTTGGGGCGGCGGGTATGGGAGGCATAAGTCATTTCCGGGGGTTCCTCTCTCCATCACGTGGGAGCGGTGGCCGGAAGCACCTTGTCGCAAGCAAAACCCTCCGGCCTCGCTCACGCCGGAAGGTACTATGATTTTTGATAGGGACGAAGCGGTTTCGCGTTGCGTTTCAGGACGCTTTTTCTGTCCTATCGCTTCGCTACTTGAGGACGCTTTTGTTTCCTGCCCGGCCTCCGCCGGGCAGTCCTCGGAGCGATTTTTTGTGTTCCGCATCGCATCCGCGATGCGAAATCCTCGCTCACACGCCCTGCGGGCGCGTCGCTGCGGGCGGGCGGTCGCCCTTGCGGTCGCTGCGCGACCGAAACTTTGCCAGACGCAGATTTTCTCTCTGATCCGGCCCGGCGCAGGCCGGACAGCACGCAATCAAAGACACCCTTACTTGATCGGGCAGTCCGGGCTCAGGCGGAAATCCAGATAGTTATCGACCGAGCGCATCAATTCCTCAAGTTCGTTCTCGAAGAAGTGGTTGGCGCGCGGGATTTCCTCGTGGTGGATGGTGATGTGCTTCTGGGTGCGCAGCTTGTCGACCAGCTTCTGCACCGCATTGGGCTGCACCACGGTATCCGCCGCGCCCTGCACGAAGATGCCGCTCGCCGGACAGGGGGCGAGGAAGCTGAAGTCATACATATTGGCCGGCGGCGCGACCGAGATGAAGCCGCGCACTTCCGGGCGGCGCATCAGCAATTGCATCCCGATCAGCGCGCCGAAGGAGTAGCCTGCGATCCAGGTGCTCTGCGCTTCGGGATGGATCGACTGCACCCAATCGAGCGCGCTCGCCGCGTCGGACAGCTCGCCGATGCCGGAATCGAAGCTCCCCTGCGAACGCCCCACGCCGCGGAAGTTGAAGCGCAGCGTGGCGAACCCGCGGTCGGCAAAGGTCTTGTAGAGCCGCTGCACGATCCGGTCGTTCATCGTGCCGCCGCCTTCGGGGTGCGGATGGAGGATCATCGCCACCGGCGCACGCGGGCGCGGGGGCGGGGAGAAACGGCCTTCAAGACGGCCTTCCGGGCCGGGAAAGATGACTGAGGGCATCGGGCAAACCTTGTGATCGAGAGCGTCCGCGCCGGGTGGCGCTGGCCATTGCGCGGCCTATATAGGGCCACACGCGAAAATCGCAATTTCTTGTGAGGAAAAGGCCATCCCCGAACGGGTCTATCTCGATCATGCCGCCACGTCGCCCCTGCGCCCCGAGGCCAAGGTGGCGATGGAGGAGGGTTTTGCCATCTGGGCGAACCCCTCGTCACCCCACGCCGAAGGCCGCCGCGCCCGCGCCGCGCTGGAGGATGCGCGCGAGCGGGTGAAGCGGGCTCTCGGCTGGCAGGGTGAAGTGATCTTCACCAGCGGCGCGAGTGAGGCCCTGTGGATCGCGCTCAACCGGGCGAAGGTGGAGCGGCGGATTGTCAGCGCGGTCGAGCATGACGCGGTGTTTAGAGCCGCGCCGGATGCTGAGGTGGTGCCGGTGATCGATGGCGAGGTCGATTCCAACACGCTCCCCGATTGCGCGAACGCGCTCGTCGCAGTGCAGCACGTCAATTCGGAAACCGGAACGATCTTGCTGCCCTTCGTGTGCAACACCCTGCTCGAAGCCGTCCGGGAGCGCGGTGGGCTGCTGCTCGTCGATTGCTCCCAAAGCGCCGGTAAGGTTGCGCTTCCCGAAGCCGATATGATTGTGGTCAGCGCACACAAGTTCGGCGGGCCGATTGGGATTGGCGCTCTTTTGGTGCGGGACTTCAACCTGCTCGACCCCGTAGGCGGGCATGAGCGCGGCTACCGGCAGGGGACCGAAAACCTGCCTGGAGTGCTCGGCATGGCGGCGGCTCTGGAAGCGGGCGGGCTGGAAAGTTGGGCAACGAAGGTCGAACAGCATTTCGACTTCAAGAACGCTCTGTTCCGGCACGGCGAAGTGATTGCCCACGGCATTCAATGCTCGCACATCATCGCCGTCGCTCACCCCACTATGTCCGCCCAAGCCCTCCTCATCCGCCTCGACGCCATGGGCTTTGCCGTCTCGGCGGGGAGCGCCTGTTCCTCAGGCACCTTGAAGAAAAGCCGGGTGCTCGATGCCTTCGGGGTGCCCGATGATGTCGCCGCGCGCACGATCCGGGTGAGCATGGGGTGGTCGACCACGCCCGAGGAGCTGGAGCGGTTTGCGGAAGTCTGGGCTTCGTTATGTTGAACCTCCATCGTCTCACCGGACTTGATCCGGGGCCCCGCTTTCTTGAACCGCAACGCAAAGGCAGCGGGATCCCGGGTCAAGCCCGGGAAGACGAAAGGGGTAGTTGATGATCTACCTCGATTACCAGGCCACCACCCCCCTCGCGCCCGAAGCGCGCGAGGCGATGTTGCGCTGGCTCGGCGGACCAGACAGCGACACCTTCGGCAATCCCCACTCGCCCCACCGCATGGGCCGCATGGCCGCCGCCGCGGTGGAGACCGCGCGTGAACGGGTCGGGGCGTTGCTGCCGCCTGGAGGCAAGGTGATCTTCACCTCCGGCGCGACCGAGGCGATCAACATGGTGCTGCAAGGCACTCCGGGCGACGTCATCACCTTCGCCACCGAACACGCCGCCGTGCTCGATTGCGCCCGCGCGGTCGCGGCGCAGGGGCGGCGCTTTACCGTTTTGCCCGTGATGCCGGATGGCCGCGCCGATGTGGACGCGCTCAAAGCTGCAATCACGTCGCAGACGGGCCTCGTCGCGGTAATGGCGATCAATAACGAGATTGGGGTGCGCAATCCCCTCTCACAGGTTGTTGCTTGCGCGCGTCAGATGGGGGCCAGGGTGCTGGTCGATGCCGTCCAGGCCTATGCCAGGGTGCCTGTAGAAGCGGCTGCGGACTACATCGCGATCTCTGCGCACAAGTGCCACGGGCCGAAGGGGATCGGGGCCTTGTGGATCGGGCCGGATTCCAGACCCCCGCTCGCCCTTGTTCACGGGGGCGGACAAGAGGCCAGCTTGCGGTCAGGCACCCTCTCGCCTGCCCTTTGCGCGGGGTTCGGCGCGGCGGCGCAGGTGGCCGAAGAAGGGTTGGCGGAGCAAATGTTTCACGTGGAACATTTATGGAACGTAGCGCGGGCAGCTTTCGCCGGGTGGGAATTGAACGGCAGCGTGATCGACCGCTGGCACGGCAATCTCAATATTCGGCGTGATGGCCTGGACGTTGGACGGCTGATGAGCGACTGCCGCAACGTGATGTTTTCGGCCGGTTCTGCCTGTGCCAGCGGGTCAGGTCGGCCGAGCCATGTGCTGAAGGCGATCGGCTTGACCGATCTTGAGGCAAAGTCCTCTATCCGCCTCGGATTCGGGCGCTATACGAGCGTGGCCGACATCGAAACCGCTGCCGCCATGATCAATGCTGCCGTGAAGGAACAGGGCCTGTGAGCATCCCAAAGGAAACGATTGGCGTCACCTTTATCGATCCGCGCGGCAAGCCGGTGGAAACGACCGCCGAACCGGGCGACAACCTGCTGCATGTCGGGCAGGCGGCAGGGCTGCCGCTGGAAGGCACCTGCGAGGGACAGATGGCCTGTTCCACCTGTCACGTGATCGTCGCCGCCGAATGGTTTGATCGCCTTCCTCCGGCCTCGGAGGAAGAGGAAGACATGCTCGATTTCGCTGCCGGCGCGCGCCGCACCAGCCGCCTGTCATGCCAGATCGAACTGACCGCCGAGATGGACGGTCTGAGGGTCAGCGTCCCGTCCGAAAGCAATGATCTGAGGCGCATGTAAGGGCCCAAGCCTGTGGAAAGCCCTCTCCCGCGCGCGGGCGCGGGTTGCTAGACGAAGGGCCATGTCTGATCCGACCATCACCGACACCCCTGACGACGGCTTCGATGCGATCGTCGATGCGCCCTTCGATGCCGCGCTGTCCGAGCGCTATCTCGTCTATGCCCTCTCGACCATCACCGCACGCTCGCTGCCCGATCTGCGCGACGGGCTGAAGCCGGTCCACCGCCGTCTGCTGTGGGCGATGCGGCAGCTGAAGCTGGATCCCTCCAGTGCCTTCAAGAAGTCCGCCCGCGTGGTCGGCGATGTGATCGGCAAGTATCACCCGCATGGCGATGCATCGGTCTATGACGCGATGGTGCGCCTCGCGCAGGATTTTGCCCTGCGATATCCGCTGGTCGAGGGGCAGGGGAACTTCGGCAATGTCGACGGCGATAATGCCGCCGCCTACCGCTACACCGAAGCGCGCCTGACCAGGACCGCATTGGAACTGATGGCGGGGCTGGATGAAGGCACAGTCGATTTTCTGCCGACCTATAATGGCGAGGAAATCGAGCCGGAAATCTTCCCCGGCCTGTTCCCCAACCTGCTTGCCAACGGCGCGAGCGGGATTGCGGTGGGTATGGCGACGAGCATTCCCAGCCACAACGTCGCCGAGATCATCGACGCGACTTTGGCGTTGATCGACAATCCGTCGGTCAGCCACGAGCAATTGATGGAGCTGTTTCACGGCCCCGATTTCGCCACCGGCGGCCAGGTCGTCGATAGCGCCGCAGTCATCGCCGAGGCCTATCGCACCGGGAGAGGGTCTTTCCGTCTGCGTGGGCGCTTTGCTGCGCCCGAGGCCAAGGACGCCGATGATGCCGCAGCCGGGATCGAGCGGCTGGGCGGCGGGCAATGGCAACTGGTCATCTCGGAAATCCCCTATCAGGTGCCGAAATCCAAGCTGATCGAGCAAATTGCGCAGCTGATTGCGGACCGCAAGCTCCCCATCCTCGAAGACGTGCGTGACGAGAGCGACGAGGCGATCCGTATCGTGCTCGTGCCGAAAAGCCGCAATGTCGATCCGGAACTGCTGAAGGAAAGCCTGTTCAAGCTTACCGACCTTGAAACGCGCTTCAGCCTCAACCTCAACGTGCTCGACGCGCGGCCCGGGTTCGGCCGCACGCCGATGGTGATGGGACTGAAGGAGCTGCTCGAAAGCTGGACCTTCGCCCAGATCGACATCCTCCAGCGCCGCGCAAAACACCGGCTGGAGAAGATCGCCGACCGGCTGGAATTGGTGCGCGGCTATATCATCGCCTTCTTGAACCTCGACCGGGTGATCGAAATCATCCGCACCGAGGACGAGCCCAAGCCAGTGATGATGGCGGAGTTCGACCTGACCGACCGGCAGGCCGAGGCAATCCTCAACATGCGCTTGCGGTCCTTGCGCAAGCTGGAGGAAATGCAGCTCAGGAAGGAACAGGATGAGCTGCTGGCCGAACAGGCCGAATTGCAGGCCCTGCTCGAAAGTCCCGCCAAGCAGCGTACCCGCCTGAAGCGCGACCTGCGCAATCTGCGCAAGGACTATGCCGAGGACACCGTGCTAGGCCGCCGCCGCACGCTGATTGCCGAGGCTGCCCCGGCGGTCGAATTCAGCATGGAGGCGATGATCGAGAAGGCGCCGGTGACGGTGATCCTTTCGCAGAAAGGGTGGATCCGCGCGGCAAGCGGTCATGTGCCGCTGGATCAGGAATTCAAATACAAGGAGGGCGATGGCCTCGCCTTCATCTGCCACGCCCAGACCACCGACAAGCTGCTGCTGGCGGCCAGTGACGGGCGGTTCTTCACGCTGGGCTGCGACAAGCTGCCCGGCGCACGCGGCTTTGGTGAGCCGGTGCGGACCATGATCGACCTTGAAAGCGAAGCGAGCGTCAGTGCGATGATGGTTCATCGCCCAGGCGGCAGGCTGCTGCTCGCCTCGAGCCACGGCAAGGGCTTCATCGCCGAGATGAACGAACTGCTGGCCGAAACCCGCAAGGGCCGGCAGGTGGTGAACTTGAAGGACGCTGCGCGGTTGCAGGTGATCCGGCAGATCGGCGATGGCCACGATCACGTTGCCTGCGTCGGCGACAATCGCAAGCTGGTGGTGTTCAACCTCGAAGAACTGCCTGTGATGGCGCGTGGGCAGGGGGTGCAGTTGCAGCGTTATCGCGACGGCGGGCTGTCGGATGCCACGACCTTCGTGCTTGCGGATGGCCTGAGCTGGCAGATGGGCGGCTCTGGCGAGCGCACCCGCACCGAGACCGAAATCCGTATGTGGAAGGTCGCCCGCGGGGCGGCCGGGCGGATGCCGCCGCAGGGTTTTCCCAAGTCGAACCGGTTTGATTGAGGGGCAGAAGAAAGGGGCCGCGGGTGCGAAGTCCACGGCCCCTGATGTGTCCTGAAGGCGATAAACCTTACTGCGCGCCGCCGCTGGCTGCGCCTGCTTGCGCCCCCGCGGTCGCCTTGGCGATCTGATCACGGCTGTAGAGCACCGCCAGCTGACCCTGCGGATTGACAGCGAAATGCTCCTTCTTGAGCAGCAGCGCGCCGCCTTCGGTTTCCAGCGTGATCTTGTCCGCAGCCATGTCGACACTGGCCAGCTTGCCGATCGGGCTACCGCCTGCTGAAACCACCGCAGCGCCCTGAACCAGAGCAGCGTCACGCTTGGCCGTGGCTTCGGCAACGCGCTGATCCATCATCGTGTTGATCTGTTCCTGCGTGGCGTTGACGCTTTTGCCCTTCTCGCCGTCAAACAGCATGCTGGGCGGGACCGGGGTCTTGTGCTTGCCGGTGTCGATCACGACAACCTGTTCGGTAACTTCGGTCACGGTGCCGACAGGGTTTCCGTCACTGCCAAAGATCGTTGCGCCGACGTCCTGTGCCAGCACGGCCGCAGGGGTGGTAGCCAGAACGGAGGCCAGCAGCGCCAGCTTTGCGGATTTCATCACTTGAACTCCCTTTCATTGGACAGAAAAGCGATGCCGAAAGGGCGGCATGCTTCCGGGGGATACGCGGGCAGATGCAGCCAAGGGCCGCGATGGGAAGGCCAGATGCGGCCAGAGAGGATGATCGGATCGCGGCCGCATCAGCAGCCGCACACCGGTCGAGCCCGCACCGGAAAATTAACCTGCTACGGACGCTGGCGACAACCGGGGGAGGGGCGATCCGTCCCGCTTTAGGCCCCGTTCGCCCCGTGCGTACCTTGGGAGGCGGCCTTTGCCAGTTCCTCGTCGAGCAAGGCGGCAGTGCGGATCGAATCGGGAAAGCCTTCGGCAACCCATCGTGCCTCGACCGCCTGAAGGATGCGTGCCACCTCCGGACCGGCGGTGATCCCGCGCGCGACGATCGCGCCGCCCTTGATGGGAAAGACCGGCACAGTCCAATCGATCAGCAGGCGTGCATCGGCGCCGAGCAGCAGCAGGCGGTCGATGGCCGCTGCGGCGGTCAGACGATAGGCGAGCGCCCGCGGATCGGAGGTGTCATCAGGCCTGCGTTCGGCGGCGCTGACGAGCCGGCCGCGCTGGGTCTTGGACAACCTCAGCCGCGCCGCGACAGTCTCGGCAACTTGGGGCGAAGGCGGCAGCAACGCGGCGAGGCGTCGCACCGGATCGGGTGCGATGTCTTGCTTGGCCTCGGCGGCAATCAGCTGTTCGAGCGCGGCAAGGTGTCCCGGGCAGGTCTCGGGCAGGATCACCCCCAATGGCCCGCTCGCCCGCATCCGGACAAGGGTGGCATGGGGATCGGGCAGGGTGAGCAGGGCCAGCAGTTCGGCAGCGATGCGTTCGCGGCTGAGGCCTTTCAAAGTATGCGCAAGTTCGCGGCAGGCGTTCTCGGCTTCGGCATCGAGATCTGCCCCGAACCGGGTCTGGAAACGGTAGTAGCGCAGGATCCGCAGGTGATCCTCTGCGATGCGTTGGTGAGCATCGCCGATGAAGCGCACGCGGCCTTCTGCCAAATCGTCCAGTCCACCGAAAAAATCTTCGATTTCGAGCGTTTCCGGGTGCGCGTAGAGCGCGTTGATGGTGAAATCCCGGCGCGCGGCATCATCGGCCCAATCGCTGGCGAAGGCGATGGTGGCGCGTCGGCCATCGGTCGCCACGTCGCGGCGCAGCGTGGTAACCTCGACCGGCCCGTCTTTCAGGATTGCGGTCACGGTGCCGTGCTCTATCCCGGTCGGCACAGTGCGGATCCCGGCGCGTCCGCAGCGGGCGATGACCTCGGCTGGCATCAGCAGCGTGGCGCAATCGACATCAGCCACCGGCACGCCCAGCAGCCCGTCCCGTACCGCACCGCCCACCCAGCGGATGTTTGGCGCACCGAGCGCAGCAGTCAGCAGGGCGAGCCCCTCGCGCCGTGTCCAGCTGGCGTCATGCAGATCATGCAGCATCCGACAGGCCCTCCCATGCAATGCGCCGCGACAGGTTGGCGATGATCGCCGCAGTCACGCCCCAGATGCGGAAGCCCTGCCAGTCCATCTCCAGATAGCGCCGGTTCGCCCCGCGCCAGAATGTCTCGTGCATGGTCCAGCTCGCGGGATCGAGCAACAAGCCGAGCGGCGCTTCGAACCACGCCTCGACCTCGGAAGGGCTGGGGACGAGCGGCAGGCCGGGCGGCACCACGCCTACCACCGGCGTCACCAGAAAGCCGGTACCGGTGTGGTAGACATCACTGGTGCCGATCACCCGCACCACCTCGCGCGGCAGGGAAAGCTCCTCCTCGGCCTCGCGCAGGGCGGCCGTAACCGCGTCTTCGCCCGGATCGATCTTGCCGCCGGGAAAGGCGACCTGCCCCGGATGGTCGCGCATCGCGCGGGGGCGCTGGGTCAGGATCACCTGCGGATCGTGCGGCACGTCGGTAATCGCAATCAGCACCGCAGCGGGTGTGGCACGGCCATCACGGGCGAACTGCTCGTCGCTCAGCAGATCGGGGATATCGCGCGCATGGCCCTCTGCGAAGGCGCGGGCGAGGGGTTCGTAAAGGCTCATGGCAGCAAGGTGAACGTTGCGCCCTGACTGGTCACCTGCCAGCCATTGTCCTCGGCACCTTCAGCCAGAGCGATGTCGGCCAGCTGCGCCCAGGTTGATCGGTTGAGCCGCGCCTCGCACCCGCGCCGGACGTGGAGATAGAGCGCCGGATTGTCGGCACTGCCTGCCGCGCGCAAGGGGTTGTTCGGCCCGGCGATTACCAGATCATCGGTGTTGAGCCGGAACACCAGGGCATCATCGGCGCGCACGCAATCGGTAGCGATGAAGGCAGCATCCTCGACCTCGATGCTCAGTTTCTCGAACGGGGTGACGAGCCAGTGATGCCCGGCATTGTCGCGGGTTAGCAGGCCCGCAAAGGCCCGCACCATTGCCTCGCGCCGGATCGGCCCGCCTTCGTGAAACCATGTGCCGTCGGCAGCGATCACCATGTGGCTCTCACCCACCACCTGCGGCGCCCAACCTTCGACGGGCGGAAGCTTGCGCTGTGCGACCAGTTCGGCGATCTCGGCGAGCGTCAGGCTGGCGAGGTAGGGGGGCGGTTCATAAGGCATTGCGGTAGCAGGGATGACAGATGGGACGGGCGAGGTGAAGGGGGTAGCTTCCCCTGCTCACCCCTCCCAGGGGCCCAGCATTCCTTCGGCGGGCATGGCGGCCAGGGCATGGCCGCGGGCAAGCAGGCGGTGCGGTTCATAGGGGCCGGGGCAGCGCCACCCCCCGGTCATGGCTGCGGAAAAGCCCCAGCGCCCGTAATATTCCGCATCCCCGATCAGCACCTGCGGGAGCGCAGCGCCTCCGGAAGCCGCAAGCCGCGCATCCTCGGCGATCATCGCGCTCATCAAGCCGATGCCGAAGCCTTCGCCCTGCCGTTCCGGCACGACCGCGACGGGGCCGACCATCACAAGCGGCACCTGACCCTGCTTTGTCTGCAGGCCGATCGGCCAGCACTGGATCGTCGCCACCAGCATGTCGTTTTCATCGAGCGCGGCAAGGCTCAGGCCCGGAAGCCAGCCCATGCCTTCGCGGATGCGATAGGCAGTGCGGGCGTGGCGATCTGGCCCGAAGGCACGGTCCAGCACCTCCTCGATCATGGCGGGTTCGACCGCTTCGAGCGGGATCAGGGTCGCGGCGCTGGCCGCGGGCGTTGCTGCATTCATTGCGCGACGAGCTTCAGCACCTTGCCGCCCTTGCCATTCTCGGCGATCCACAGCGCGCCGTCCGGGCCGACGGCCATCGCCCTGAGGCGGTTGTCGAACTCCCAGCGAGCAATCTCACGCGCGGTTTCGCCTTCCAATGCGACCTCGACCAGCGCCTGCGAGCCGAGGCCGACCATCAGCGCGCGGCCTTCCCAGCCGGGGAACATCCCGCCCTTGTAGACAACCATGTCGCCCGGCGCGATCACCGGGGTCCAGCTGAGCGCGGGTTGGGCAAAGCCGTCAGCCGGATCGTGATCGGGGATCGGATCGCCGTTGTAATGATCGCCGTTGGATCGCACCGGCCAGCCGTAATTGGCGCCGGGCATGACGAGGTTGAGTTCATCCCCGCCAGCCGGGCCATGTTCGACTTCCCACAGGCGGCCTTGCGCATCCCAATCCATGCCGAGAATGTTGCGATGGCCGTACGACCAGATCTCAGCCGTTACGCCGCCCTTTTCGGCCATCGGATTGCCTGCGGCGGGTGTGCCGTCGAGGTTGAGGCGCACGATCGTGCCGAGGTTGTTGGTGGTGTCCTGCGCGGGCTGCATCTTCTGCCGCTCGCCGCTCGCCACAAAGAGATATCTGCCGTCGGGCGAGATGCTTAGGCGGTGCGAATAATGCCCGCGTCCCGTCACCTTGGGGCTTTGACGCCAGATCACACTGAGGCCTTCGATGGTGCAACTTTCCGCCTCTCCGCACACCAGCGCGCCCTTGCCGACGACAGCGCCGCGGGTGTCGCCCTCACCGGCTTCGGCCCAGCTGAGATAGATCGTGCGGCGGTCGAGAGTCTCGGAGGTTTCCGACGGCAGAAAAGCGATGTCGCCAAGCCCGCCCTGGCCGCCATAGTCGACCTTCGGCAAGCCGCTGACGGTGCCGATCTGCCCGCTTGCGGTATCGAGGAACTTCAGCGTTCCTGCCTTTTCGGTCACGAACAGCACCGGCGTCCCGGGCGCAAAGGCCATTGCCCAAGGCTCTTCGAAGGTGGCCATTGCGGCCATCGCGAAAGGCGCGCCTTCGACCGCCACCGGCGTGGGCGCGGTTTCCCCGGTTTCGGCATTCGCACAGCTTGCCAGCGCAAGAGCCGGGATGGAAAGTGCAGCGAGCAATCGGGATGAGAGGGTCATGCTGGGGGTCACTCCGGGTTTCAGCGTCACGGGGGAACCGCTCGTGATCGGGGTCGACGAGGCAGGCCGCGGGCCGCTCGCCGGGCCGGTCGTTGCCGCGGCAGTCCTGTTGCACGGAGCGATACCGGCAGGTCTCGACGATTCCAAGCGCCTTTCCGCCAAGCGCCGCGCCGCGCTTGATCAGGCAATCCGTTCGGGTTGTTGCTGGGCGGTGGCAGTGGTCGAGCCGGAGGAGATCGATCGGGTCAACATCTTCCAGGCGACCATGCTCGCCATGACCCGGGCTGTGGCCAGCCTGACAGGCGCGCTGGGCGCCGCGCCGCGCGAGGTTCTGATCGACGGCAACATGACGCCGCAGGGTCGCTGCGCCGACTGGGACTGGCCGGCCCGCGCAATCGTGGGCGGGGATGGAATTGAACCCTGCATCTCGGCCGCTTCGATCATCGCCAAGGAATGGCGCGACCGGCTGATGCTCGAAGCGGCGCAGGTACACCCGCATTACGGATGGGAGCGCAACAAGGGCTATGGGACGGCCGAGCATATGGAGGCCTTGCGTCTGCATGGGCCGACGCCGCTCCACCGCCGCAGTTTCGCACCGGTCTCGCAGTTGTCGCTGATCTAATCGCACAACAACCCGGTCAATCGCGCGTCATGTGAGTCTTCGCCGCCACACCCCCGCATCTGGAGTCTTGCCCGGACGGGCGGACTCAACATCTTGTGCCGATCACCTTTCGTTCCGTGCTACGCGCCTACCCTGAACCATAAGATCCGCAAAATTAGGTGCTTGACGCGGACTCTTCAAAGACTCATGCCTGTGGATAAGTTCTAGGCGTAACAAGCGGGGCATGTCCGGTGAGTGTGACAGAAAAGGTGAAGTCGCGGGCAAAAAGCGTTGCAAAGACGCAGGAAATTGCGCGCGCGCCGGATCTGCCGTTAGGCCGCATCCTGCCTGGCGACTGCATCGAAGCTATGCGCTCGCTGCCTTCGGCAAGTGTCGATCTGGTCTTCGCCGATCCGCCCTACAACCTGCAACTGGGCGGCGATTTGAACCGCCCCGACGGCAGCCATGTCGATGCCGTGACCGACCATTGGGACAGGTTCGATTCCATGGCAGTCTATGACAAATTCACCCGCGAATGGCTGACCGAAGCACGCCGCGTGTTGAAGCCGGATGGCGCCTTGTGGGTGATCGGCTCCTACCACAACATTTTCCGCGTCGGTGCGATCCTCCAGGATCTGGGCTTCTGGATCCTCAACGATATCGTCTGGCGCAAGACCAACCCCATGCCCAATTTCAAGGGTACCCGCTTTACCAATGCGCACGAGACCCTGATCTGGGCGAGCATGGGCGAGAAGGCGCGCTACCACTTCAATTACCGCGCCATGAAGACCTTGAACGATGAACTTCAGATGCGTTCGGACTGGGTGCTGCCCATCTGCGCGGGGGCGGAGCGGTTGAAGGAAAACGGCAGGAAAGCGCATCCGACCCAGAAGCCGGAGGCGTTGCTTTACCGTGTGCTGCTGGCGACCACCGAAAAGGGCGACGTGGTGCTCGATCCGTTCTTCGGCACCGGCACCACCGGCGCGGTCGCCAAGCGGCTTGGCCGTGAGTGGATCGGTTGCGAGCGCGAGGATTTCTACCGCAGTGTCGCCGAAAAGCGCATCGCCAGGGAACTGCCGCTCGATGAAAGCGCGCTCACCACGATGCAATCGCCCCGCACCGCGCCCAAGGTGGCCTTCGGCGCGGTGGTCGAGAACGGGCTGATCCCGCCGGGCAGCACTGTGTTCGACAAGAAGCGCCGCTGGATCGCAACCGTGCGCGCCGACGGCAGTCTGGAATGTCAGGGCAAGACCGGATCGATCCACGGGCTCGGCAAGGAATTGCAGGGCGCGCCCTCATGCAACGGCTGGTCTTTCTGGCACTATGAGACGGCGGGCGACGTCCAGCCGATCGATGCAGCGCGCCAGCTGTACCTGCTGGCTTCGGAAGACTAGAATCTGCGTCCAGCGAACATTGCTGCAAAATGAACGACTTGTCCGATAATTCGGGCGGTCTTGCCGCAGACACAATTCATCGCATCTCGCGGAAACTCAAGGCCCTGCTTCCTCGTAAAGCTTGCGCCGGTCATCTCCCCCTGACCGACCGGCCACAAAAGCATGAGGAAAAAATGACCATGAAGAACAAGCTCGGCCTGATCGCCGCGGGTGCCGCCGCGATGGCCCTGTTCCCCGCAGCGGCTTCGGCAAAGGAAGGCCCCTATATCGGCCTGAGCGGTGGCCTTGTGCTGCCCGGTGACAGCAACAACAGCGGCGCTTTCGACGCGACCGTTCCTGCGACCGACGATTTCGGCGCGATCCCGGCCGACACTCCGCTGGGCTGGAACACCGAGTTCGACAACGGCTACGCCATCAACGGCCAGATCGGCTATGCTTTCGATAACGGTTTCCGGGTTGAGCTGGAAGGCTCCTACACCCGTTATGACGTCGATCGTCATTCGGGTCTGACCGTCGGCGGCGCCAACATCGACGGCGTTGATGTGGCCGTTCTCACCCGCGGTGCACCGGCTGCTACCAACCCGACCGTTGGTGCGGTGATCGCCGATGGCCGGGGCCGGGTTTCGAACTTTGGCCTGTTCGGCAACGTGTTCTACGACATCAACACCGGCTCTTCGTTCAAGCCCTATGTCGGCGCCGGCATCGGTTACCAGTGGGCTGACATTCAGTTCCGTCCTTCGGGCGTGGACGTGGCCGACGACAATGACGGCGGCTTTGCCTACCAGCTGATGGCGGGTGCGAGCTTCGCCTTGTCGGACAATGCGGAAATCTTCGGCCAGTACACCTGGCGCGATCGCACCGACACCGCCGAAGTGCCGCTCAACCTGCTGCCCGCCACGCTGGGTGTGGAAACTGGCCAGTCGATCATTTCGGCCGGGGTGCGGGTGAAGTTCGGCCGCTAAGCCGAGGTCAGGGTCCCACGCTCGATGAAGGCCGCGCTGGCAACGGCGCGGCCTTTTTCTGTGCGTTTGGCTGGTGCATTGGCGCACGCGGGCTTTGCCTGTGCGGCGCGGGCGCCTAAGGTCTGATGATATGTCTCAGGCAGTCTATCTCCATCCGCTCACGCTCGTCTCCGGCCCGCAGGCAGTGGAGGGCGATGCTGTCCGGCTCGGTGGGTCAATGGCCTACGCGCGCGAGTTTGCGCTGGTCGTGCGACAGGATGGCGCGGTGGTACAGCGGATTACCGGCACGCGCGATGCGATCGAAGGGGCGATGGCGCGCCTGTCGGGCGATCCAGCCGATGAGGCAGCGGCGCAGTGGACCAACCTCAGCAAGGTTCATGCCCCGCTGCAACTGGGCGAGCGGACCATCCGGTTCGATCAGCCGCAGGTGATGGGCATCCTCAACGTCACCCCCGATAGCTTCTCCGATGGCGGCCAGCATGATGTCCTCGAAGCTGGTCGCGCCCATGCCGCGGCTATGCTGGAAGCAGGCGCGGCGATCATTGATATCGGCGGGGAGAGCACGCGCCCCGGTGCTTCGGCGACCTTCGAGGATGAGGAAATCCGCCGAATTGTCCCCGCGGTCGAATATTGTGCCAGCATGGGGGCGGCGATCAGCCTCGACACCCGCCGTGCGGGCGTGCTGGCGGCGGGGCTGGATGCGGGCGGGCATATGGCCAATGATGTTTCCGCCCTGCGCTATGACCCGCGCTCGATCGAGTTGGTCGCTGCGCGCGGCTGCACCGTGGTGCTGATGCATGCACCGGGGGCTGGCGAAGATCTGCACAAGGGCGGCGATTATGCCGATGTCGTCAGCGAGGTGTTCGACTTTCTCAAATCCGCTCGCGCGCGCGCCATTGCTGCGGGCATTGCCGAGGATCGCATCATCCTCGATCCCGGCATTGGCTTCGGCAAGTCACTTGGCGAAAATCTCGCCTTGATGAACGCCCTGCCGCTGTTCCATGCGCTTGGCAGCCCGCTGATGCTGGGGGCGAGCCGCAAGCGGATGATCGGCGCGCTCTCGAACGAAGAAGCGGCAGACCAGCGCCTCGCCGGATCGATCACGCTGGCGGTCAAGGCGATGGAGGCAGGCGTGCATCTCCTGCGCGTCCACGATGTCGCCGAGACGGTGCAGGCGCGCAATGTGTGGCGCGGCCTGCGCGATGCCGGGCTGACTGATTTCAGCCAGTTGCCGCCGCTCTGAACAGGCTTTTCCTGCCGCCATTCTTCTGTCACGGAGCGGGGCCACAAGTCTTGCGCACAACCCCTCTAGGAGTCATTCCCATGCGCCTCTCGCTGCTCGCTGCCACCACTCTTGCTGCCGCCGGCTTGCTCGCCGCGCCGATCATGGCGCATGACGACGAGCCTGCCCCGGCCCGTACCGCACCGGTGCCGGTCAGCCTTACTCCCGACCAGCTGCTCCAGCCCTATTATGAAGCGCTGCGCCAGCAGGTCGAAATGCCGGTGGCAGGCCCGAACCCGTCGCTGAGCCCGGCGACGCCGCTGACCCGGATCGCCTTCGGCAGCTGCAACCACCAATCCGCGCCGCAGCATATGTGGGCGCAGATCGCCTCGGCCAATCCGCAGCTGTTCCTTATGATCGGCGACAATGTCTATGGCGACAATGGCTGGGACGCGGATGCCGGGCTGGAGAGCCTGCGCCGCGCCTACGCGCTCCAGGCCTCGCATCCCGAATTCAAGGCGTTCCGGGCGAAGTATCCGATGATGGCGACCTGGGACGACCATGATTACGGCCTCAATGATGCCGGCGGCAGCTTCCCGATGCGGCGCTGGGGCGAGGCGCTGTTCGAGAGCTTCTGGGGATCGTCGGATGCTGTGCGCTCGCGCCCCGGCGTCTATGACAGCACCATCACCGGGCCGGAGGGCAAGCGGGTGCAGGTGATCCTGCTCGATACGCGCTATTTCCGTTCTGACCTGAAGCGCATGGCGTGGTCGAAGGACCGTCCGCCGCTGGGGGGCTACCTGCCTGATGATAGCCTCGACAAGACCATGCTGGGCGAGGCGCAATGGGCCTGGCTTGAGCAGGAGCTGGCCAAGCCTGCTGATCTGCGCGTCGTGGTTTCCTCAACCCAGGTCATCACCACCGCCCACCAGTTCGAAGGCTGGACCAATATGCCGGTCGAGCGCAACCGCCTGCTGGAGACGCTCAAGAACCGCGCGGCCAGCGGTCTGGTGATCCTGTCCGGTGATCGCCATGCAGCCGGCATCTACAAGGCCGCGCACAAGGGCGAGACGATGTGGGAGCTGACCAGCTCGTCGCTCAACCTCTCCTTCGGCAGCGACAATGATCGCAGCACCGCGCGCGAGCCTGATCCGGCGCGCGTGACTAAGTTCTTCTCGGAGGAGAATTACGGGCTGGTCGACATCGACTGGAAGGCTAAGCGCCTGACCATGACCTTGAAAGGCAACACCAGCGCGACGCTGGCGAGCCAGACGTTCACCTGGTGAGGTCGTTTGCCGGAGCGGCTGCTTTGCGCAACCTGCGCGGTGATCGGGGAGAGAGGCGGATGATGCTCAGAGCACTCATGCTCGCGGGACTGGCGGCGGCGATCGCGGTCCGCTGATCGGGGAGAGAGGCGGATGATGCTCAGAGCACTCATGCTCGCGGGACTGGCGGCGGCGATCGCGGTCCCGCTGGCGGCGCAGGACACGGTCGATATCTTCGGCACCAAGGTGGTGGCCGGCAAGAAGCTCGACAAGCTGATCGAGAAAGCGCAGGCACACCCGCTCGGCAGCGAAAAGAACCCGGTGCGGGCCGACATGCCCGGCGGCCAGCGTGCCTACCTCAATCGCCTGCGCTGCGCCGATGGCAAGCGGCCGACCTATGCGCGGGTCGGCAGTTTCGGGGTAGGGGTCTATGAACGGATCATCGACGGTTACGAGGTGACCTGCCAGAACAGCACCCCGGCAACGACGATGATCTACATGGATATGTATCACCCAGGCCACAAGGAGCCGGCCGCGGTGGCGGGTTTCTCCATCGAGCCAGCCTGATGCCAATCAGGCGGACGCAATGTTTGACGTGAAACATTTCAAAGGGTTAGTGTAGGAAATCCCCTCCGGCAATCCATCAGAGCGTAAACCCGCCGTCCGAGACCATCACATGGCCCGTGATGTTCGAGGCGGCATCGCTCAGCAGGTAGAGGATGCTGTCGGCCATTTCCTCTGACGAAGCAAAGCGGCCCAGCGGCGTGGTCTTGGCCATCGCTTTGAGGGTCGCCTCCCGGCCAATCGCGGCGACCGAGCGCTGAAAGTCCTCACCGCTTTCCCAGATCGCAGTGTCCACTCCGCCTGGGGCTATCGCATTGACACGTATGCCTTTTCTGGCGTTTTCGGCGGCCGCGATCCGGGCCATGTGGGCAACCGCCGCCTTGGACACGCCATAGGGCCCGATCCCCGGCACCGGCTTGAGGCCCGTGGTCGAGGCGACCACCACGACGCTGCCCGCCTTGCCGTCCATCGCTCTGAGCGACGTCGCCAGCGTCATGAAGGCACCGTCAAGGTTCACCGCCATCACCCGGCGCCATTCGGCCAGCGCAAGCCCGGCAATAGGGCCGCCCGAACCTATGCCTGCGTTGACCACGGCGTGGTCTAAACCGGTCAAGCGGGGTTCAAGCGCCTGCCAAAGGCCCTCGTCGGCAACGCTGCCGGTGATGCGATGAACCTCGCACGCCCCGAGGTCTAGCGCCTCCATGGCAGCGCCATCCACATCGACCAGAAACAGCTTCGCCGCGCCGCGCGCCGCGAATGCCTTGGCACAGGCCGCTCCGATCCCCGAAGCCGCCCCCGTGACGAGCGCCGTGCGCCCGGCAAAATCCTGAATGCTTGTCATCACCGCAGGGCTAGGCCGGGCGTGCGCGGCAATCAAGCAGCGTTGTCGATCCCGAGATCGCTAAGCTTGCGGTAGAGCGTCGAGCGCCCGATCCCCAGCCGGCGCGCCACTTCGGTCATGCGGCCACGATAATGGCCGATGGCGAGGCGAATCACGTCGGCTTCGATTTCCTCGAGCGGGCGCAGATTGCCGTCTGGGGTGTAGAGCATGATGCCCACGCCTTCGTGCGCGCTCGCCGTCGTCACGCTGCCCTGTTCGCCAAGCATTTCCGAAAGCTGCGGAAAGCTGTCGGCGGTGAGCGAATTGCCTTCTGCATATACTGCTGCGCGGAACAGCACCGATTGCAGTTGGCGGACATTGCCCGGCCAGTCATAGGCGGCGAGCAGCGCCAGTGCGGAATCGCTGACCGAAAGGTGATTGAGCCCCGGCTGTTCGCCGATCCGGGCGAGAAAGTGGCGGGTCAGCGCCGGGATGTCGCCCGTGCGATCCCGCAGCGCGGGCAGCAGGATGCGGGTCGCGCTCAGCTTTGCGGCAAGGTCTGCGTCGAATTGTCCTGCGGCCACGATCCGTTCCAGCCCGACATTGCTGGTGACCAGAAGGCGCACATCGACGCGGAAGCCGTAGCTTGCGCCCACCGGGCGGATGATGCCGGTTTCCAGCGCTTCGGCGAGGCGTTGCTGGAGCGCTGGTGTCAGGCGGTCGATCTCGTCGAGGATCAGCGTCCCGCCGTCGCAATGCTGGAAGGCGCCGATCTGGCGGTCAAAGGCGCCGGGAAAGCTGCCGGGCTCGTGACCGAACAGCACCGAATCGATCGAGCCGGGGGGAATCGAGGCGAGGTTGACGATCCGCAAGGCTTCCTTGGCGCGCGGGGACGCGCCGTGCATCGCGCGCATCAGCATTTCCTTGCCGGTGCCGCTTTCGCCTTCAATCAGCACATGGCCATGCCCACGCGCGGCCTTGGCAGCCTGCGCCAGCGCGGCGCGGAATTGCGGCGCGGTGCCGATCATCGCGTCGAAATCGAGATGGGCGGCCATTTTTTCGGTCAGCGGCGCAAGTTCGTGGCGCGGGGCTTCGCGGGTGGTGACGGTGCGCAACGCCTCCATCAGCCGGTCAGGCGAAACGGGCTTCACAAGATAATCGCTTGCACCTGCCCGCATCGCTTCGACTGCCAGCAGCGGAGAGGCGCTGGTGGTGAGCATCAGAATCGGCAGGGCAGGGCGGCGCGATTTCAGCTCCGCGATCAGCGTGCAGGCATCATCGCCCGGCACCCATTGATCGAGCAGGATCGCGGAGAGCTGCATCCCCTCGCGCGTGCCGAGCATGGCGATCGCCGTTTCAGCATCGGGCGCAACCACGGTGCGCCAGCCATCGCGAGCAGCAATCGCGGTGATCAGCCGGCTTTGCGCGGGCTCATCATCGATCAGCATCACGATTCGTGCGTCTTCCTGCGCTTCGGGGTGGCAATCAATATCCGCCATCAGCTGTGCCGCTCGCTTTCCCAACCATGTTTGCAGTGCGGGCGGGTTGACCCCGGACCACCACATCACGCCTGCTTAGGACGGAGGGGTAAAAACGTGATTAAGACTGTGCCGCAGCGGGACAGCTGGGATCGGGGCGCAGGGGCTGTGCCTCTCACTAAAGGTGACTTGAGATAGCGTGCCGGCTTCGATACGGGAGCGGAACAGGGTCTTGCGGCCCGATTTTTCGCCAACCACTCGGCAACCAAATGCACGCACGTGCGTTCGGAAGCCCAAGGGGAAGATACAGCATGAGTGTTCACGACATGGAAAAGGCGCAGGCCACCTATTCGGGTTTCATGGCCACGCTGAAATGGGCCATTCCGGTGATCGCGGTGATCGTGTTCGCCGTTGTCGCTGCGATCGCCAGCTAAGCCGCCGTCCCAGTGAAGATCGCCATCCTGAAAGAGCGCGCCTCGGGCGAGACGCGCGTCGCCGCCACGCCGGAAACGGTGAAGAAATTTGCTGCGCTTGGCTGCACCCTTGCGGTCGAGGCGGGCGCGGGGGTGGTCTCTTCGATCACCGACGAAGCCTACGCAGAGGCCGGAGCCAGCATCGGCACCGCCGCTGCGACGGTCAAGGATGCCGATATCGTCCTTGGCATTCAGGCGCCGGAGGTGAAGCTGCTGAAGGGAGCAAAGCCCGGCGCGATGGTGGCGGCGCTGTTCGATCCCTTCACCAAGCGGGATGTGGTCGACGCCTATGCCGCAGCCGGCTTCGAGGCACTCTCGATGGAGTTCATGCCGCGTATCACCCGCGCGCAGTCAATGGACGTGCTGTCCTCGCAATCGAACCTTGCCGGGTACAAGGCGGTGCTGGCGGCAGCGGACGCCTATGGCCGCGCCTTCCCGATGATGATGACGGCGGCCGGCACCGTGCAGGCCGCGCGCGTCTTCATCATGGGCGTGGGCGTGGCGGGCCTTCAGGCGATCGCGACCGCACGCCGCCTGGGCGCGCAGGTCTCGGCCACCGACGTGCGTTCGGCGACCAAGGAGCAGATCCAGTCGCTGGGCGCCAAGCCGATCTTCGTCGAGAATGTCGCAGGCATCGAAGGCGAAGGCTCGGGCGGCTATGCCACCGAAATGAGCGAGGAATACCAGAAGGCGCAGGCCGAACTGGTGAGCGGCCACATCGCCAAGCAGGACATCGTCATCACCACCGCATTGATCCCGGGCCGCGCCGCGCCGCGCCTCATCACCGACGCGCAGATCGCGACGATGAAGCCCGGCAGCGTGATCTTCGACCTCGCGGTGGCGCAGGGCGGGAACGTGGAAGGTTCGGTCGCCGACGAGGTCGTGGTCAAGCACGGCGTCAAGATCATCGGCTACGCCAACACCCCCGCCGCGCTCCCCGCCGATGCTTCGGCGTTGTTCGCGCGCAATCACTACAACTTCCTTAGCGCGTTCTGGGACAAGGAGCAGGGCAAGCCCGTGCTTGACGAGGAAATCGGCAATGCGATCCGCCTGACCCAAGGGGGCAAGGTCGTCAACGAACGCCTTCAGGGGGCCTGATCCATGGACTTCATTTCAATTCTCAGCATCTTCGTGCTGGCCTGCTTCGTGGGCTATTACGTTGTCTGGTCGGTGACCCCGGCGCTGCACACCCCGCTGATGGCGGTGACCAATGCGATCTCCTCGGTGATCATCGTCGGCGCGCTGATCGCTTCGGCGGAAGCCGGTAGCCCGGCGGCCAAGTATCTCGGCCTGTTCGGCGTGGTGCTCGCCAGCATCAACATCTTCGGCGGCTTTGCCGTGACCGAGCGCATGCTCGCGATGTACAAGAAGAAGGAGAAGTAAGTGATGGACTTCTCGCTTCTTGCCGCCGGGGTGTCCGGCGAAGGCGCGACGCCGGCCTGGGCGATGCTCGCCTACCTCGCTGCGGGGGTGTTTTTCATCCTCGCGCTGCGCGGGCTTTCCAGCCCGGCGACGTCGCGCGCGGGCAATCGCAACGGCATGATCGGCATGGCGATTGCGGTCATCACGACGCTCGTTACCCATGATATCGCGAACATCGCCGAAATCGGGGTCGCGATCTTCCTCGGCGGTATCATTGGGGTCACCATTGCCCGCCGCATCGCCATGACCGCGATGCCGGAACTGGTCGCGGGCTTCCACAGCCTCGTCGGCTTGGCGGCCGTGGTGGTCGGCTTCGGTGCATGGCTTGACCCGCAGTCTTTCGGCATTGCAGACGAGGCGACGAAGCAGATTTTCGCCGTCAGCCGGATCGAACTGGGCCTGGGCATTGCCATCGGGGCGATCACCTTCTCGGGTTCGGTGATTGCGTTCCTCAAGCTGTCGGGCCGGATGAGCGGTTCGCCGATCCTGCTGCCCGCACGGCACATCATCAATCTCGGCACGCTGGCCGCGATCCTCGGGCTGATTGGCGCCTACACCGTCTCGCCGCAGGGCGGCGCGGCTGAAGGCTGGATGATCTACGCCATCGCGGTGCTGGCCTTCATCATCGGCTTCCTGCTGATCATCCCGATCGGCGGCGCGGACATGCCGGTGGTGGTTTCGATGCTCAACTCGTACTCGGGCTGGGCGGCAGCGGCGATGGGCTTTACGCTGGGCAATTCGGCGATGATCATCACCGGGGCGCTGGTGGGTTCGTCGGGCGCGATCCTCAGCTACATCATGTGCCGGGCGATGAACCGCAGCTTCATTTCTGTGATCGCGGGCGGCTTTGGCGCCGATGCAGGCGCGGGCGGTGGCGGCGGGGCGCGCGAACAGCGGCCCTACAAGCAGGGCAGCGCCGAAGACGCCGCCTATATGCTCGAACAGGCCGAGAAGGTCATCATCATCCCCGGCTACGGGATGGCGGTGGCCCAGGCCCAGCACGCGCTGCGCGAAATGGGCGACAAGCTCAAGGAAAAGGGCGTGGAGGTGAAGTATGCCATCCACCCCGTCGCGGGCCGTATGCCGGGGCACATGAACGTGCTGCTGGCAGAAGCCTCGGTGCCTTATGATGAAGTGTTCGAGCTGGAGGACATCAACTCCGAATTCGCCCAGTGCGACGTCGCCTTCATCATCGGCGCCAACGACGTGGTGAACCCGGCGGCCAAGACCGACAAGTCGAGCCCCATCTACGGGATGCCGGTGTTCGATGTCGACAAGGCCAAGCAGGTGTTCTTCATCAAGCGGTCGATGGGCGGCGTCGGCTATGCAGGGGTGGACAACGACGTGTTCTACATGAACCAGACCGTCATGCTGCTCGCGGATGCCAAGAAGATGGTCGAGGAAATCGTCAAGTCGCTGGATTAAGCATCGCGCCGAAAAGTGGGAACCGGTTTTCGGCTCATCGGCGATGCGCCAACAAGAAGGCCGCGATGAAGAAGCTGCTGATTGGCCTTTTGCTGATTGTCGGATTGGCGGCCGGGGCGTTGTTCTCCGGCCTCGCCAACCCCGTGGTCGAGTGGAAGGTCAAATCCGCGTTGGTCGAGTCCGGCATCGGTGAAAAGCGCGCCGAATGCATGGCCGAGCGGATGGTGAAGCGCCTCAGCCTCGGGCAGCTGTGGAAGCTGCGGCAAGGCATGGCCGCGCAGGCCGGTGAGCCGGAGGAAGGCTTCGGTCTCGGCGAGCTGATCAAGCGCCTCGACCGGGTGAACGACGGCGAGGCGGTGGCGGTGCTCACCACCTCTGCCGGATTGTGTGCGCTCGGAATTGGCTAGCGCGTGATCGTCTGAGGTTTTCTGTCCGCCTACCGCGTTGCTGCTTGAGGCGTTTCTCGTCCGCCTACCGCGTTGCTGCTTGAGGCGCTTCTCGTCCGCCTTCCGCGTTGCTGCTTGAGGCGCTTGCATTCCCTCCCCCCAATGCGCCAGAGTGCGCTGCGGAGAGGGAGACAATTATGAACCGAATGGCCTTTGCCGCCGTGCTGCTGGCACCCGCCCAAGTTTTTGGCGCGCCGCTCGCTGCTGAAACGCACCGCGTCGATGCGGGCGAGGGCGCGGCGATCCGCTTGCAGGAGGCGCTGATCCTCGCCGCGCCGGGGGATACCATCGAACTGGGCGCGGGGCGCTTTGTCCTGACCGACGGCCTCAGCCTCGATGTCGACGGGGTGACGGTGCTGGGCCAGGGGATGGACAAGACGATCCTCGACTTCACCGGGCAGCAGGGCGCGGGCGAGGGGCTGCTCGTCACCTCGGACAATGTCACCCTGCGCGGCTTCGCGGTCGAGAACACCAAGGGTGACGGGATCAAGTCCAAGGGCGCGGACATGATCACCTATGACAGCATCCGGGTCGAATGGACCGGCGGGCCCAAGGAAAGCAACGGCGCCTATGGCATCTATCCGGTCGAAAGCACCGGCGTGCTGGTGGTGCGGTCGAAGGTCTCGGGTGCGTCGGATGCCGGGATCTATGTCGGGCAGAGCCGCGACATCACGGTGCGTGGCAATCTTGTTGAATACAACGTCGCCGGGATCGAGATCGAGAACAGCCGCAACGCGCTGGTGACGGGCAATATCGCCACGCACAACACCGGCGGCCTCTTGGTATTCGATCTGCCGGGCCTGCCGGTGATGAACGGCGGCAACGTGATCCTGCGAAACAATGTGGTGAAGGACAACGACACCCCCAACTTCGCCCCGCCGGGCAACATCGTCGCGAGCGTGCGGCGCGGCACGGGCGTGCTGGTGATGGCCAATGATGGCGTGCTGATCGAGGATAACGCCCTTGAAGGCAACGCCACTGCGCACATCATGGTGATCGCCTACACCCAGCCGTTCGAGGACGCGCGCTACAATCCCCATGCCCGCAACGTGGTGGTCGGCCCCAACGCCTTCGAGCGCGGCGGGGACGATCCGCAGCTCGATGGCAAGGAGCAATTGCTCGCGGCCTTCGGCGGGGCGCTTCCGCCGGTGATGTGGGACGGGCTGGCCGAAAGCCCGCAAAGCGCGCTCAGGATTGCGCCCGGCGTGACCGGATGGACGCTCAATCTGTCCAAGGTCGGGCAGAGCCTTGCCGAGGCGCAGCCAGGGCCGCTGATGCTGTCCGCGACGACAAGCTGGAACTTTCCCGAAGTGGGCGCGCCGGCAGCGCTGGAGGCGCGGCTGAAGTGAGGTGGGGTGCGGGCCTGCTTACGCTTGCCTGCGCCACATTCGGCGCGGCGCTCGGCCATGCGACGGTGATCGAGCCTGAGCCGGTCAACGACGCGGCAATCACCGGTGCGGCTTTCCCCAAGGCGTTGAGCGAGTTTGCGTTCTTTCAGGATGTCCGGGATCAACACCCGAGCGCGGGTGTCTATCCCTATGCGCTCAAGACCCCGCTATGGTCGGACGGGGCGGAGAAGCTGCGCTTTATCTATTTGCCCGAAGGCACGCAGCTGGCTGCCGATGGCGACGGGCTGCTGCAATTCCCGGTCGGCGCGGCGATCATCAAGACCTTTGCCTTCGGCGAGGGCGAGGCTCGCCGGTTGATCGAAACTCGCGTGCTGCTCCACCGCACGGATGGCTGGGTGGCGCTGCCCTATCGCTGGAACGCTGAACAGACCGAGGCGACGCTGGCGCTGGCGGGTGGACGTATCGATCTCGTCACCCCGGCGGGGGAGGCGATGTCCTATGCCATTCCGAACAAGAACCAGTGCAAGACCTGCCATTCCAAGGACGGCGAGGTAATCCCGATCGGCCCCAAGGCGCGCAATCTTTCGGCTGAGTGGCTGGGGCTGATGGCGGAGACCGGCGTGCTTGACCGGGTACCCGAAGGCGCGGACAGCTTGCCAGACTGGCGCACACACGCGACCGGCCCTGCCACGCCGCTCGCCCGCGCTTATCTCGACGTCAACTGCGCCCATTGCCACCAACCGGGCGGGGGCGCGTCCAACAGCGGCCTCGATCTGCGCTGGGAGCAGTCCGACGCCCACGCCATCGGCATCATGAAGCGCCCGGTCGCTGCCGGACGCGGGGCGGGGGGGCCCCCCCACCGCCGCTCATGAAGCGGGGGGGCATGATTTCTCGATCCTGCCCGGCGCGCCCGATGCCTCGATCCTGCTCTACCGGATGGACAGCGCCGAGCCCGGCATCACCATGCCCGAACTCGGCAAGGCGACAATCGACAAGGATGGCGTCGCGGTGGTGCGGCGCTGGATTGCGGAGATGAAATGATCAAGTGGCTTGTGCGCGGTGTGCTCGCGCTGCTGGCGGTACTGGTTGTCGCCTTTCTGGCGTTCCGCACCCCCGATACCGATCCGGCTGACATGCGCGCCAAGTATGGCGGGCCGCCCTCGCAATTCGTGGAAATCGGGGACGGTGTGACCGTCCACCTGCGCGACGAGGGGCCGAAGGATGCGCCTGTCATCATGCTGCTGCACGGCTCCAATGCCGATCTGCACACGTGGGAGCCGTGGGCGCAGGCGCTGAAGGACCGTTACCGCGTGATCCGCTTCGATCAGGTCGGCCACGGTCTTACCGGCCCGGACCCGGCCCATGATTACAGCCGCAAGAATTATGCCGAGGACATCCGCGAAGTTTGCCGATGCGCTGGGGCTCAAGCAGTTCATCCTTGGCGGCAATTCGATGGGCGGCAAGCACGCGCTGGCCTTTGCCGTAGCCTATCCCGAGCGGGTCGCGGGTCTGGTGCTGGTCGACGGCAGCGGCGGGCCGATGTTGCCGATCAAGGGAGGAAAAGCGCGCAAGGATACCGGCGGCGGCAATATTGGTTTCAAGATCGCCCAGACGCCGGGGGTCAATTTGCTTGTAGAACAGATCACCCCGCGCAGCCTCATCAAGCAGAGCCTTGAACAGTCGGTCTCAGTCAAGTCGGTGGCGAGCGAGGCGGCAGTTGACCGCTATTGGGAACTGCTGCGCTATCCCGGCAACCGCCGCGCGACGCTCAAGCGGTTCGGCTATGCCTATGAGCCGCTGACCGAAGCCGAGATTGCCGCGCTCGCCATGCCGACGCTGATCCTGTGGGGCGAGGAAGACCGCCTGATCCCGGTCGAGGCCGGCGAGTGGCTGGCAAAGACGATCCCCGCCGCGCGGCTGGTGGTCTATCCCGGGATCGGCCATCTCCCGCATGAGGAAGCCGTTACCGCCACGCTGACCGATCTGGAACGCTGGCTTGCCGAGCGCGATGTCACGGCTGTGGCTGAATAGTCGTAAGCTCCGGCATGTGTCCACTGGACGCAGGCAAGCCTTGCGTTTTAAGCATGTGAGCACCTCCACTCGCAATCACAAGGACTTGGGCTCTTGCGCAAACTCTGGATCATCGGCGGCATGAGCTGGGTGTCGACCGCCACCTATTATGATCGCATCAACCGCATCGTCCAACGTCGTGCCGCCCCGATGGCGAGCGCTCCGCTGCTGATCGAGAGCCTCGATTTCTGCCAGCTTTACGCCCTGCGTGAAGAGCGCGACTGGCAGCGCGCGGCAAGCGTGCTGATCGACAGTGCGCGCCGGCTGGAAGGGGCAGGGGCCGGCGCGCTGATCATCGGCGCCAATTCGATGCATCGCCTGTATGATGATGTTGCAGCTTCGGTGAACATCCCGATCCTGCACATTGCCGAATATGTCGGCCTTGCGATGAAGCGTGCGGGGGTTGCCAGCGCGGCCTTGCTGGGTACGCGCAACGTGATGACCGAAAGCTTCTACAGGAAACGGCTGGTCGCCCACGGGATCGACCTCTTGCCGCCCAACCTCGATTACGTCGAGATGCTCGACCGGATCATCTATGATGAACTGATGGTCGGCAAGGTCACGCGCGAGGCCGAGCGGACCATGAAGACCATCATCACCAACAAGGCGCAGGAAGGCGCCGCAGCGATCGTGCTCGCCTGCACCGAGCTTGATCTGGTGGTCGATATTGATGCGAACGTCCTCCCCATCTTCGACAGCACCCAAATCCATTGCGAGGCCGCCGCCGACTGGATTCTCGAACAGGAAATGACGGGATAATGCTCTGCTCGTCGGGCAGGACAGGCGCTTGGTCGATTTGGCGGGTTGCAAGGGGTGCAACCCGTTAACTTTTGCGCCAGTGGCGGCCACGGATTTTGTCACGGAAACGTACACGGCATGATCCGGGTCTTCGGGTCGCACCGACAGGCCCTTGGGGCTGCTTTCCTTCCCCCCCAATCACCGGAAAGTGGCCCCATAATCCTGACGATTTGCCCTCCTTGTTCCTGACCATATCTGCCGCCTGTGGTCCATGTTTGGGTTGAGGTGCGGCGCGCGCTCCCCTAATCGCTGCTGCGTGATGAACCGTGCTCCTTACGCCGCCAACCCCGAGGCAGCGCCCCTGCGTGAATTCGGCGGACCTGCAGGCGGCGAACGCCGCGGGCCGCGCACCGCCTTCCAGCGCGACCGTGATCGCATCATTCATTCGATGAGTTTCCGGCGGCTGAAGTCGAAGACGCAGGTCTTCATCGCGCCCGAAGGCGATCATTACCGCACCCGCCTGACCCACAGCCTGGAAGTCGCGCAGATCGGCCGCGTGATTGCCCGCGCGCTCGGGCTGGACGAAGATCTGACCGAGGCGCTGTGCCTTGCGCATGATCTTGGCCATCCGCCTTTTGGCCATGCTGGCGAGGCGGCGCTGTCCGATGCGATGGAGCGGCACGGAGGCTTTTGCCACAACGCGCAGGCGCTGCGCACGGTGATGCGGATCGAATGCCCTTATCCTGCCCATGATGGGCTGAACCTCACCTGGGATCTACTTGAAGGCCTTGCCAAGCATAATGGCCCTGTAAACGCGCCGGGCTGGGCGCTCGCTGAACTCGACGATGCCTTCCCGCTGCAGCTCGGCACCTGGCCCTCGCTGGAGGCGCAGGTGGCGGCGGTGGCGGACGATATTGCCTACGACAATCACGACATCGACGATGGCCTGCGCGCGGGGTTCCTGCAGCTCGACGATCTGCTGAGCCTCGATTTCCTCGCAGATCAGTGGCGGATGGTCGAAAAGCGCTATCCCCACGCCCCGCGCGAGCGTTTGTTGCGCGAGATGATCCGCGACCAGATCGGGCTGATGGTGAATGATGTGATCGAACACACGCGCGAGACTGTGAAGGGGCTGCGATCAGTCGCCGAAGTGCGTGAGGCTGGGCGGCAGTTGGCAGGCTTCTCACCTGCAATGGCAGCGCAGGAGCGGCGGCTGAAGACCTTCATGTACGAAAGGCTCTATTACCACCCCGAACAGATCGCCGCAGCCGAACGTGCGCGTGATGTGGTGGCGCGGCTCTATGCCGCCTATGCGCAGGATCAGACGCTGATGCCGGATGACTGGCAGGCGCGACTGCCAGACAGCGATCCGCAGCGCGGCCGTGTGATCGCCGATTTCATTGCCGGGATGAGCGATCGTTTCGCCATGCAGGCGGTCCGCGAAATCTACGGCACCGCACCTGCCGGGCTCATCAATGTCTGATCCGCGCCCGGTCGGCCCCGTTCGCGTGGCGCTGGTCGGGGCGACCGGGCTGGTCGGCCGGCGTGTGATCGAAATTGCCAGCGCCAGCGATGAGGTGCGCATCCTCGGTATCGCCCGGCGCGAGGCGCCATTGCCGCCGGGCGCGCGCATGGAAATGTTCGTGGCGCAAGCCGACAAATGGGGCGAAGTGCTTGAGGCCGTGCGCCCGCGCGCCTTGATCTGTGCGCTTGGCACCACATGGAAAAAGGCCGGGCGCGACGAGGCTGCCTTCCGCGCGGTCGATCACGATCTGGTGCTTGCCACCGCCAAGGTGGCGCGGGCCGCAGGCGTGCCGAACATGGTCGTGGTCAGCGCGGCGGGGGCCAATGCCCGTTCCAAAAGCCTTTACATGCGGGTCAAGGGCGAGACCGAGGAGGCGCTGTCCAAGGTGGGCTTCAAGCGGCTCGACATTCTCCATCCCGGCTTGCTGCGCGGTGAGCGGGTGGACGACCTGCGCTTTGCCGAGCGTGCTGCGTTGATCGCCGCCCCGCTGGTCGATCCGCTGCTATCGGGATCGTGGGAGCGGTATCGATCGATTGACGCCGGTCTTGTGGCCGAGGCCGCGCTCGGCCTTGCGCTGCGCCGCGCAGGCGGACGCTTTACGCACGATAACGAGGCGATGCGTCGTGCCGCGCGCGAATGGCGTCGCCTCGGCGAGACAGGAGAGGTAGCGTAATGGACTGGGCTTTCGTGTTCTCCGCGGTCAACCTGATGGCGCTGGTCGCGTGGGCGGTGCTGATTGCCCTGCCGCGCTGGCCTGCTCTGCTGGCGGCGGTGCTTTATCTGGGCGTCGGTCTGCTTTGCCTGATATATGGTGTGTCGCTGATCGGCCTGTTGAGCGGTGCGATCCCCAATCCGCAGGGTGGCGGCGCCGATTTCACCTCCATCGAAGGCGTGCGCGCGGTGTTTGCCAGTGATGCCGGGGTGACGATCGGCTGGACGCATTATCTCGCCTTCGATCTGTTCGTGGGCCTGTGGATCGCGCGCGATGGCGATGCAAAGGGCATTTCCCGTTTCGTTCAGGCGCCCGTGCTGCTCGCGACGCTGATGGCCGGGCCGCTTGGCCTCGGCATCTGGTTGCTGCTGCGTGAGCCTGCCGCGCGCAGGCAGGGTCGGTTTCGTTAGAAATCGGGGCTGGACGGCGCTTGTGGGCAGGCTATCGTCGGCGGCAAAAAGCCACCGGGGAGAGACGTCAACATGGCCGAAATCGCGCAGCATCAGTTCCTGACACTTGACGATATTCTGACCCATTGGGCAGCGCTTCAACCCGATGCCCCCGCGATCGAGGACGCGCAGCTTGCGGTCAGTTACGGCGAGCTTGACCAGCTTTCGCGCCAGCTGATCGGCTGGCTCGCCGCCCGCGGCATCGGGGCGGGCGACCGGGTCGCCTTTCTGGGCAAGAATGCCGCGAGTTACGGGGTGCTTTATTGCGCCTGCGCGCGCGCCGGGATCGTGATTGCGCCGGTCGGCTGGCGGCTGGCGGCGCGCGAAATCGCCTATATCCTTGCCGATACCGAGGCCAAGCTGCTGGTGGCCACGCACGACTTCATGGAGCTTGCGAGCATGGCCATGGCCGAACTGGCCACCCCGCCCGAACTCATCGGCGATGCCGCAATGCTGGAAGGCGCGCGCGTCTGCGATCCGGCGGACTTCACCCCCTGCGGCGTGGATGATCCGATCCTCCAGCTCTACACCTCAGGTACCACTGGCCACCCCAAGGGCGTGCTGCTGTCCAACGCCAACCTCACCCGGCTGCGCAATGAGGGGATTGCTGCGGGGCTGACCTATTACACCGATTACCGATCCGGCGATTGCATGATGGTCGCCATGCCAATTGCCCATATCGGCGGCACGGGCACTTTCAATCTCGCCATCATCGCCGGGATCCGCTGCCGCTTTGAAGCCGAATTCACCCCAGCCGGGGTGCTTGCGGCGATCGAGGCGGGGGCCACGCACATGTTCATGGTGCCGGCGGCCTTGCAGATGGTGATCCAGCACCCGCAGGCGGCAAGCACCGATTTTTCGAACCTGCGCTACCTCATTTACGGCGCCGCGCCGATGCCGCTCGAACTGCTCAAGCAGGCGGTCAGCACCATGCCCACCACCCAGTTCCTGCAAGCCTATGGCATGACCGAGACGACCGGCACGGTCTCGATCCTGCCGCCCGAGGATCACTCGCTTGAAGGCAACCAGCGGATGCGCTCGGCGGGCAAGGCGCTGCCGGGGGTCGAGATCGAAGTGCGCGGGCCCGACAATGTCGAGGTGCCGCGCGGGGATATCGGGGAGGTGTGCATCCGCTCGCCCTCGAACACGCAGGGCTACTGGAAACTGCCCGAGGCGACCGCCAAGACCATCGACCCCGACGGCTGGCTCCACACCGGCGATGCAGGCGTGATGGACGCCGACGGCTATGTCTACATCCAGGACCGGATCAAGGACATGATCATCTCCGGCGGCGAGAACGTCTACCCGGCGGAAGTGGAAAGCGCGATTTACGGCCACCCCGCCATCGCCGAGGTCGCCGTGATCGGCGTGCCGAGCGCCAAGTGGGGCGAGGAGGTCAAGGCCTGCGTCGTCGCCAAGCCGGGCATGGAGATCGACGAGGCCGATGTGATCGCCTGGGCGCGCGAGCGCATCGCGGCCTTCAAGGCGCCCAAGAGCGTCGATGTCATCCCGCTGATGCCGCGCAATGCCAGCGGCAAGATCCTGCGCCGCGAATTGCGCGCACCCTATTGGGAAGGGCAGGAGCGGCAGGTCTCGTGAAGCAGCACGCCCCCGCTACTCTGCGAAACCGCGAGCCGATTGCGGCGGTGCTGGCGCAGGAACTCCCCGCACAAGGCACCTTGCTCGAAATTGCGGCAGGGACGGGGGAACACGCGGTGTTCTTTGCCGAACGCTTCCCTGCGCTGCACTGGCAGCCGACCGACCCTTCGCCCGAGGCGCTGGCCTCGATTGCGGCCTATAGGGCTGACTATCCCGGTACCAATCTCGCCGCCCCGCTGCTGCTCGATGCTTCAGCACCCGGTAGTTGGCCGATCGACGAAGCTGCTGCAATCTTGTGCATCAACATGGTTCACATCAGTCCGTGGGAGGCGACCCAAGGGCTTTTCCGGGGTGCTGCCCGAATTTTGGGCAGGAGCGGCGGGCCGCTGATCCTTTATGGCCCCTATCTTGAGCAAGGCCTTCAAACAGCGCCGTCGAACCTTGAATTCGATGCCAGCCTGAAGGCTCGCAATCCGCACTGGGGATTGCGCCAAGCCGAAGCAGTCGATGCGCTCGCTGCCCAGCACGGAATGGTCCGCACGGCGCGCCACGCCATGCCGGCCAACAATATCATTCTGTTTTACCGCAGCGCTTAATCGATCGCGCGTTCACCGGCGCGGCCAACCGACTTGATATCGTCGCCAAGGCCCTGAACCGTGTTGCAGGCGGTGGTGCCGAACGAGAGCGCGGCGACGGCGGCGATGAAAATGGTCTTGCGAATCATGGGCAGGGGCGTCCTTTCAGTGTTCCGGTATAGCAACGCACGAAACTGGAAAACTATTCCTGACTAGCCGCTGAAGCTATGCGCTTTGCCGTCGCAATGCGCGCTTTGGCCAACTGCCGTTCGCGCCAGGCAATCAGCAGACCGGCGGCGATGATCAACGGCGCGCCAAACCACAGACTGGCAGGCGCGGCGCGATCGAAAATGGCATAGCCGTAGAAGCTCGCCCACAGCAGCGCGGTATAGTCCATCAGCAGGATCACTGCCGCCGATCCGAACCTCAGTGAAGTGGTCAGCAACACCTGTGCCGCAGCGCCCACCAATCCCATGCCGAGGATCAGCACCCAAGTCAGCGGATCATGCGCGGTGGTCACGAAAGGCAGGGCAAGCGCCGCTGCAGGCGCTGTCAGCGCGGCGAACCAGAAGACGATGCTCCACGGGGTCTCGGTGGTGTTGAGGTCCTGGATCTGGAAGCTGATCAGCGCCACCATGAATGGCGCGACGAGTCCCACGGCGATGCCTGCCACCGTCACGCCCTGCTCGAGCCCGCCAAAGGGCTGCATGACCACGATGACGCCGGCAAATCCCATCGCCACAGCGGCCCAGCGATAAGGGCCGATCTTCTCTCGGAACAGAACGATGGCGATCACAACGGCAAAGATCGGTGCGGTAAAGCCCAGCGTCGTTGCTTCGGCCAGTGGCAGGAGCAGCACCGCGCCATAGGTGAAGATCATGCCGAGCAGGCCGCTGGCGGCCCGTCGCGCATGGGCGGGCAGGCGCTGCGTCCTGAGCATCGCCAATCTGCCGGTCAGCGCCAGTCCCGCACCCAGCAGAACCATGGTGAGCAACTGCCGCCAGAAGATCAGTTCAATGAGATGCGCGCCCCGCTCTCCGGCGAGCTTCACCAGCATGCCCATTGTCGCCAGCGCAAAAGCGGCGAGCAGCCGCACGAGCAGCGCGAGCAAGGGGCGGGGGCGGGCGATCGAGCCATCCATCGGCTTGCGGCTTGGCCGAGCGGCAGGGATTGCGCAAGCGCCCTGCGCCCTTACATGGGCGGCTCTATGGACATGATCGCGCAATTCGAACTGATGAGCGATGCGGCGCAACTGGCGCTGCTGGGCGGCCTGTTATGGGCCTTTGCCGCGATTGCTGCGATAATGGAGCGGCGAAGGTCGAGGGCGCGCGACATTGACCGGCTGGAGCAGGTCGGCTGGGTGCCGTGGATGGGTCTGTTCATGCTCGCTGCGCTGCTCGGCGGGGGGTGTCTGGCGATGAGCCTGCCTGCGGTTCTCGGGGGTCTTTGATATTCGCACGCCCTCCGGCGTGCGGTATCCTCGCTCACGCGGCCTGCCGGCCACATCGCTGCGGGCGGCCAGTCGGCCTTGCGGCCAGCGATGCTGGCCGTTTCTCCGGCGAATATCTGTCCAATGCGTGTGTCGTCTCGAACCCGAAGGGTTCGCAAGCGCGACCGCGCGCCGGCCGATTAGGCCGAACCGCCTGCCTTACAGGCAGGCCTCAAGATAAGCCTGGTCAAACCCGAACTGGCGCGCCTTTTCCAGCGTGTAGGGGCGCAGGCCCGACGAACGGAATTCGCCGAGGATCTTTCCGTCCTCGCTCTCGTCGAGATATTCGAACTTGAACAATTCCTGCGTCACGATCACGTCGCCTTCCATCCCGATCACCTCGGTGATGTTGGTGGTGCGGCGCGAACCGTCGCGCAGACGCTTCACCTGCACGATCAGGTCGACCGATTCGGCGATCTGGCGGCTGATGGCTTCCTTGGGGATCTTGATGTCGCCCATCAGGATCATGTTTTCCATACGGCCAAGGCATTCGCGCGGGCTGTTGGCGTGGAGCGTACACATCGAACCATCGTGACCGGTGTTCATCGCCGCGAGCAGATCGAAACACTCCGCGCCGCGAATTTCCCCGAGGATGATGCGGTCAGGACGCATACGCAGGGCGTTCTTCACAAGGTCGCCGATGGTGATCGCGCCTTGGCCTTCGAGGTTCGGCGGACGGGTTTCGAGCGGCAGCCAGTGCGGCTGCTGCAGGCGGAGTTCCGCCGCGTCTTCGATGGTCAGCACGCGCTCGCCCGGATCGATCATCTTCGACAGGGCGTTGAGCATGGTCGTCTTACCCGAACCCGTACCGCCCGAGATGACGATGTTCATCCGGCACGCGCCCGCAATTTTCAGCGCAGTACACATCTTGTCCGACATCGAGCCGAAGTCGCGCAGCATGTCGAGCGTGATCGGCTTTTCGGAAAACTTACGAATCGAGATTGCGGTGCCGCGAAGCGAGAGCGGCGGGACGATCACGTTCACACGCGAGCCGTCTTTCAGACGGGCGTCGGCCAGCGGCGTGGTCTGGTCGACGCGGCGGCCGACCTGGTTGACGATGCGCTGCGCGATCTGGAACAGGTGCTGTTCATCGCGGAAACGGATCGGGGCGAGTTGCAGCTTGCCCTTCTTTTCGATGTAGGTCTGGTCCGGGCCGTTGACCATGATATCGGACACGTCCGGATCGTTCAGCAGCTCTTCGAGCGGACCGAAACCGAGCAGTTCGTCGATCAGCACCTTTTCCAGCGCGAATTGCTCGCGCCGGTTGAGCGTGACCTTGAGCTCGGCCAGCACTTCCATGATGATCGGGCGGAATTCCTCGGAGAGCTCCTCCTTGGATAGCGTTGCTGCCGCTTCGGGATCGACGCGTTCCAGCAGCCGCGGGAGCACCTGCTCCTTGATCTTGTGGACGCTGGCTTCAAAGCCGCCGACTTCGGAATTGGCCTCGTTGACCGCCGCCATGCGTTCGTTGAGCCGGTCGATCGCCTCGGAGGTGGTGGCCGGACGGCTGGCTGAGGGTGCCGGAGCGGGTGCGGGGCGCGGCGCTGGGGCTTCACCGGGGATCGGTGGGAACTGTTCGCCACCGCGCGGGGCTGCACCCGCACCCTTCATCGGCCGTGCGACGCCGAAGGCGGGCCGTGCGCCCGGCTTCATCCCGCCAGCATTGCCCTTTTTTCCGAATGCGCTCATTCTAGGCCCCCGAGCCTCCTGAAAATCATCAGCGCACCTCACCCCAAGGAAGCGAAAGGTGCGTCTCGAAAAATGGTGAATAGGCAGGAAAGGTTGTTTTTTTCCTAAACTCCCAGGCGGCAGGCTGCGCGTTAGGCTTGCCGTTAAGTTGCGGTCGGTTAGAGGAACAGGAACGCCAGCAAGGAAAGAGCCAGACCATGTGCGGAATAATCGGGATCGTAGGCGCGGCCAGCGTTGCCGAGCGGTTGGTGGATGGTCTGCGGCGCATGGAGTATCGCGGCTACGACAGCGCCGGGATCTGCACCTTGCATGATGGCGCGCTGGTACGGCGCCGGGCTGAAGGCCGACTGGCTCATCTTGTCACGGTGCTGGCTGGCGATCCTGCGCCGGGCGATGTCGGCATCGCACATACGCGCTGGGCGACCCATGGCGCACCGACAGCGGCCAACGCCCACCCTCATGCGACCGGGGAAGTCGCGATTGTCCACAATGGCATTATCGAGAATTTCAAGGAGCTGCGCGCTGAACTCGCGCGAAAGGGCCGGGTGTTCGAGAGCGAAACCGACAGTGAGGTGGTGGCGCACCTGATTTCCGCCGAGGTCGAGACCGGCGCCGACCCGGTTGAAGCCGTGCGCAGCGTATTGCCGCGTCTGCGCGGTGCCTTTGCCCTCGCGATTGCGTTCCGCCAGTATCCCGACATGCTGATTGGTGCGCGTCTGGGATCGCCGCTGGTGCTGGGTTACGGTCCCGACGGCGAGGAAGCCGAGATGTATCTTGGCTCTGACGCATTGGCTCTGGCCCCGCTGACCCAGCGTATCACCTACCTCGAAGAGGGTGACTGGGTGGTGCTGCGGCGGGATTCGGCGCAGATTTTCGATGCTGACGGCCAAGCGGTAACCCGTGAAATCCGCGCTTCGGGTGCTTCGGCGGCAGCGGTGGAGAAGGGCAATTATCGCCACTTCATGCAGAAGGAGATCTACGAGCAGCCCACGGTGGTGGCGCAGACGCTCGCCTCCTACCTGCGCCGCTCGGACAATTCCGTGGCCTTGCCGCAGATCGATTTCGATCTTTCGCAGGTACGGCGCCTCACCATCGTCGCCTGCGGCACCAGCTTTTATGCGGGGATGGTGGCGAAATACTGGTTCGAACAATTCGCCCGCGTACCGGTGGACATCGATGTCGCAAGCGAGTTCCGTTACCGCAATCCGGTGCTGGAAGAGGGCGGACTTGCACTGTTCATCTCCCAGAGCGGCGAGACCGCTGACACGCTGGCGGCGCTCAGGCATTGCAAGGCCAACGGGCAGACGATCGGCGTCGTGGTCAATGTGCCGACCAGCACAATGGCACGTGAAGCCGATCTGCTGCTGCCGACCCATGCCGGGCCGGAAATCGGCGTCGCTTCGACCAAGGCCTTTACTTGCCAGCTTGCCGTTCTGGCCGCGCTTGCCGCGCACATGGCGGTGAAGAAGGGGCGTCTTACCCGCGACCAGGAGGCCGAGATCGTGCGTCATCTGCTCGAAGCCCCGGCGGCTCTCAACGCTGCGCTTGCCTATGATGACGAGATCGCCGCGATGGCCCATCTTATCGCGCCAGCGCGCGATGTGCTCTATCTCGGGCGGGGACAGGATTATCCGCTGGCGCTGGAAGGGGCACTCAAACTCAAGGAAATCAGCTATATTCATGCCGAGGGTTATGCCGCCGGCGAGATGAAGCATGGGCCGATCGCCCTGATCGACGAGGCGGTGCCAGTGGTCGTGATTGCACCGTCAGGCCCACTGTTCGAGAAGACCGTCTCCAACATGGAGGAAGTGCGCGCGCGCGGCGGACAGGTGGTGCTGATTTCGGATGCCGAAGGGATTACCGCTGCGGGCGAGGGTTGCATCGCCACAATCGAGATGCCTGTTGTCCACCCGCTGATCGCGCCGCTGGTCTATGCCGTTCCGGTGCAATTGCTGGCCTATCATGTGGCGGTGGTGAAAGGCACCGACGTCGATCAACCGCGCAACCTCGCGAAATCCGTCACGGTGGAATGACGAGCCATTTCCTTCGGCCTGTCTTAACCATTATATCGCCCGAACTTCGGTGTGTCTTTACCCCAATCTAACCTTTGGCGGTTAAGCGCGATGGGGTGACGCAGCCTCACCTCTCCTCAACGCCTGTTGTTCCGGGCGAATTGTCGATCGCCGATGTCCTCGGCCTGTCGCGCAATCCTGCGTTTGATCCGGCCCGTCTGCGCGGTGACGAATATGCCGAACTCGCCAATGCGAGCCGGAACCGGCTGTTTGCCAATACGCTGGTTATGGCATTCGTCGCCATCGTCTTTGCGCCGCTTATCGGGCTGACCGTCGTCATACCTTGGGGTGCGGTCTTGGCCGTTGTGCTCTACAAGTCGCGTCAGACCGATTTGTTGCTGGCCGATCCCGCCCAGCGGCTCGGCGCGGCATCGCTGGAGCGGTGGCAAAACATCAATGCGGTAGCCGCTGCGGCCTGCTGGCTGGCCGCGCTATGGTGTTTCCCGTTCCTGGCCAACGGCGCCGAGCAGACGACATTGCTGCTGGTTGTGCTGGTGTTGATGATTTCATCGACTTTCGTGTTCTCGACCTCACCGCTCAGTGTGCTGATCTACAATGGCCTGCTTGGCCTTGGGGCAGTCGGGAGCCTTGCTGTTCAGGGCCAGTGGCATGCCGTCTGCGGGGTGATTCTGTTCACGATTGCCAGTCTGGTCGCCACGGTGCAGATCCGCACCACATTCCTCAAGGCCCGTCTTGCCGAGGCAGCAGTGGCGGAAAAGGAGGCGGTGGTTTCGCTGCTGCTGCGCGAATTCGAGGAAAACGAGGCAGACTGGCTGTGGGAAATCGATCCTGCACGGCGTCTGCGCGCTGTCAGCCCGCGCTTTGCCTTTGCGCTGGGGCGCTCGCAGAGCGAGGCTGAAGGCAAGCCCCTGCTGGAGATGATCTCGGGGCGCAATTGGGAAAGCGGACAATTCCCGCCGAGCCTGCATGATCTGGCCGAGCGGTTGAAGAACCGCGAAAACTTCTCGAACATTCTGGTCGAGGTCTCGATCCTAGGAGAAGAACGCTGGTGGGAGCTCTCCGGCACCCCTGTGCTTGACGAGCACGGGCGCTTCATCGGCTTTCGCGGGGTTGGTTCGGATGTGACCGAACAGCGCAAGTCGTCTGAGAAGATTGCCTATCTTGCCCGCTACGATACGCTGACCCAGTTGCCCAACCGTCTGCAACTGACCGAGGCTTTGGGAGAGGCGCTGCGCTATGCGGTGCAGTGGCGCACGCGCTGCGCGCTGCTGATGGTGGATCTCGACCGCTTCAAGGCCGTCAACGATTCGCTCGGTCACATGACCGGGGACAAGCTGCTGGCCCAGGTTTCGGCACGACTGCAATCGCTGATGGACGAAAACCAGATGTGCGGCCGGCTCGGCGGGGACGAATTCGCGATCGTCATCCGCGATGCAAGTCGGCCCGACGTGATCGCTCAGCTTGCCCGGCGTGTAATCGCGCGCCTTTCTGAACCTTATCAAGTCGATCACCACACGCTTTATGTCGGGGCCAGCGTTGGTTCGGCAGAGGGGCCGCGCGATGGGCAGAGCGTCGAGGAGATGATGCGCAATGCCGACCTTGCGCTCTACCGGGCAAAGGATCTTGGCGGTGGAGAACATTGCCGTTTCGAACCGGTGCTGCACGCATCGGCAGAGGAACGCCGCCAGCTTGAAGTCGCGCTGCGCAAGGCGCTCGGGCGAGACGAAATGGTGCTCCACTATCAGCCCGTGGTCGACGCCCACAGCGAAAACGTCGTCAGTTTCGAGGCGCTGGTGCGCTGGAACAGCGCTGATCATGGCTTTGTCAGCCCCGGCAAGTTCATCCCGCTGGCAGAGGACACGCGCCTGATTGTGCCGATTGGCCAATGGGTGATGCGCAAGGCCTGCGAAGAAGCACGGTACTGGCCCGAACACGTGAAGGTGAACGTCAACGTCTCGCCCGAACAGCTGCTTGAACCCGGCTTCCACGATCAGGTCGTGCAGGCCCTCGCGGCGAGCGGGCTGCGACCCGAACGGCTTGAGATCGAAGTCACGGAAAGCATCTTCCTGCGTGATGCCAGCGTGGCCCGCAATGCGCTGGAACAGGTGATGGCGCTGGGCTGTTCAGTGGCGCTTGACGATTTCGGGACGGGGTACTCCTCGCTCGGCTACCTGCGCAAGCTGCGGTTCTCGACGATCAAGGTCGATCGCAGCTTTGTGCAGGGTGCGGCGCAGGGGAGCGCGGAGAGCCTTGCGATCATCAATGCCGTGGTGGCGATGGCCAAGAGCCTGAAGATGACGACCACAGCCGAAGGGGTCGAAACCAGCGAGGAGGCCGAACTGATCCGCGACCTTGGTTGCGACAAGATCCAGGGCTTCTATTTCGGCAGACCGATGACCGCCGACGACGCGCGTCAACTGTTCGCGAGGATTGCCGAACGCCGCGCCTGACGGCCGTCAGGCGCTCGCGAGGTTGGCGAGGATGCTTTCGAACAGTCGGCGCCCGTCTGCGCCGCCCAGTGCAGCAACTGCGGCGGGTTCGATCGCGCGTTCCGGGTGCGGCATCATGCCCAGCACCCTGCCGTTGTCACTCAGTACACCAGCAATGTCGCGGGCCGAGCCGTTGACGGCCTCGGCATAGCGGAATGCAACCCGACCTTCGCCTTCGAGCCGGTCGAGCGTTTCGGTATCGGCGTAATAATTGCCATCATGATGAGCGACCGGAATGCGGATCGTCTCACCGACAGTATAGCCGCTGGTGAACAGCGACGCGGTATTCTCTACCGTCATTGCGACCGTGCGGCAGATGAAGCGCTGTCCGGCATTGCGCAGCAGCGCACCGGGCAGCAGGCGCGCCTCGGTCAGCACCTGAAAGCCGTTGCATACGCCCAGCACCGGCACGCCGCGCTCCGCTGCTGCAATCACCGCGCGCATGATCGGGCTGGTTGCCGCCATCGCGCCTGAACGCAGATAGTCGCCATAGGAAAAGCCGCCGGGCAGTGCGATCAGGTCAAGCCTTTCGGGCAGGTCGGCATCGCCATGCCACACGCGAAGTGCCGGTTGGCCTGACACGGCCTCCAACGCGCTTGCCATGTCCCGGTCGCAGTTGGAGCCCGGGAAGGTGATCACCGCCGCCCGGAACGTCATTATGCAATGCTCTCGATCGAGAAGCTTTCGATCACCGTGTTGGCGAGCAGCTTTTCACACATCGCCTTGACCGTGTCGTGATCGGTGCCGTCTGCCAGATCGAGTTCGATCAAGCGTCCGATGCGGACATCTTCGACCCCGCCGAAGCCGAGACCTTCCAGCGCATGATGCACAGCGCGCCCCTGCGGGTCGAGCACGCCGGGCTTCAGTCGGACGAGGACGCGCACTTGCATGGCCTGATGCTCCATTATGACCGGGTGCCGGCGCGGTGCGCCGATTCACGCGCCGCTATAGCGTCCCGGCGGGCCGGTGCAATCGCGCTGATGCGGCTAATTCACCGCATCGCAGCATCCTTTCACGGCGCGGATGCGGTTCCGGGGCATTCTTGCTGTTCGCCTGCTGAGCGGTCGCGGGCTGGCACGACACGGATTTCGACGGCCATCGCCGGATCCAGATATTGCAGCGCTGCGGCTCGGATGTCCTCAGGCTGGACCGCGCCGACAAGTTCCGGGATACGCAGCCAGCGATCGATCTGGCCGGGCTCGGACTGCGCCTGACCGGCAAGCCGCATCCAACCGCCCAGATCCTTGAGCGCATTGTTGTAACCATCGAGCACCGGTTTGCGGGCGCGTTCGAGCAGATCGGCGCTGGGCCCGACTTCGCGCAGATCGGCAAGTAGCCCGAGCACTGCCGTCCGGGCCGCCTCGATCTCGTTCACGTCGATCGAAGCAAGGATCGCGAAGGTGCCATAGCCGGGGTAGATGCTGCTGGTCGCACTGCTGGCCGAGGGCGAATAGGCCTGACCCAGCTCCTCGCGCAGCCGGTCGGTCAGTTCGAGCCGGACGACCCTTGCAAGCAGCGAGAGACGAATATCCTCTGCCTGATCTTCGTCATCAGTGGTCGGCCAGATGAAACGCAGTTGCGCCTGATCGGCCTCGCCCTCGTGTTCGATAACGGCAAGGCCGCGCTTTGGCGTGAAACTGCGCTGGCGTGCGTCCTCGCGCGGGCGGAATTCGGCCTCGCGCGCGGGCAGGGCGCCCAGCGTTGCCGCAACGGCCGCAATGGCAGCATCCTCGTCCAGATCTCCCACCATCGCCACCTCGATCGCGCCGGTCGCCAGCCGGTCGCTGATCGCGGCTTTGAGGCCATCGTAATCGAGCGCCATATAAGCCTCCTGCGATTGCAGCGAGAAGCGCGGGTCGCCATCTGAAAGCAGCGCGCCTGCGGCAGCGCCATAGGCCCGTGCCGGGGTCGATTTCAGAGTGCGAAAGAAATTGTCGATGCCCTTGCGGAACTGTTCAACCCCCTCGCTGCGATAGCCAGGGTCGGTCAGAAGGGCGGCAATCACCTGCATCTGCAATTCCAGATCCCGCGGCGTTGTCGTCCCGCCCATGGCGAAGGCGTCGGTCTGGCTGCTGAGCCCGAAGGCGACGCTGCGCCCGGCAAGGACGGTCTGGAGCTGATCGAGATCGTGGCGGCCCAGCCCGCCCGCCGCGAGCGAATCCGCCAGATATACCCTGAGCGGGTCGTCGCGGGTCGCCAATAGCGAGCCGCCATCCACCCGCACCAGCACCTGAATGCGATCCTTGCGCACATCGGTGCGCTTGAGATTGAGCCGAACGCCGTTGGCAAAGCGGATACGGCGAATGCCGAACCGGTCTTCCCTGCTGTCCTCGATGACAGCACCCGGCGCGCCAAAATCGTCATAGCCGAAGACAGCCGGGCCATCGCGTGTCGGCGCTTCGATGGGCAGGGCCAGTCCTTCGCCAAAGGCGCTGCGAAGCGCCGCCTCGCCGCCTTCGGGAGCGGTGCGTCCGGTGAAGCGGATCAACGGATCTTCGAGCGGAGCGGCATCGTCCAGCAAGGCCTGCCACACCGCCTGCGGGGTGATTGCAGCCGCGCTGCGTTCGAATTCCGCGAGCTGCCATTCGGGGGTCGTCGGCACCTGATCATCGCTGACCAGCGCCAGTGCGCCCCCCATGAATACCGAGTGTCCGCGGGTGTCGGCAGCCTTGGCCGCATTTTCGAGAGCAGTGCGGATATTGGCAATTTGTTCGTCGACCTCGGCCTGCGTAAAGCCGTAAGTCAGCGCCTGATTTACCTCGCGTACAGCGGCCAGCATGCCCTTTTTCCACTCTCCATCGACGCTGGAGATCGTGAGGCTGGTGATCCGCGCGTCCTCGAACAGGTCGCCCGAACCGAAGCTGGCGGCGCGAAACGGTGCATCGGCCATCCGAGCGAGGCGTGCGAGACGGCGGCCAATGATCGCATAGCCGATCGCGCGCAGACGGGCCGCCCGGCGATTGGCCAGCGTGTCGGGTTCGTCGCGCCATTGGGCGAGACGGCTTATGGTGACACTTTCTGACAAGGCCGGGTCGAGATAGATGTCGGTCAATCCCCTGGCGGAAACATCGATCGGGCCGGTGACTGGTTTCAATGGTGCCGGTGCGGCCTGCCAATCGGCAAAGCGGGTGCGGATAGCCGCTTCGACCAGCTCCACCGGATAGTCGCCGATCACCACCAGCACCGTGTTCGCAGGCACATAGGTGCGCTCGTAAAGTGCGCGGATCTGTGCTGCATCGGCGGTTTCAAGCACTTCGATCGTGCCGATCGGAAACCGCTCCGCATAACGCGCGCCGGGTGCAAGGAAGGCGATATTGTCTTCGAAGTTGCGCTGCTGAAAGCCAGCCCGGTCGCGCCGTTCAGCGAGGATCACGCCCCGCTCCCGGGCAACGGCTTCGTCGGAGATGGTGAGTTCGCTCGCCGTCTCGCGCATCAGCATCAGCGCCGTTCCCAGCAGCGCTTCGTCATTGCGTGGCAGGTTGAGCATGTAGGTGATCGCCTCGAAGCCGGTCGAGGCGTTGGTGTCCGCTCCGAAAGCCAGCCCCTCGCGTTCGAGCAGCTTGATCATCTCGCCTTCGGGAACCCCCTTCGATCCGTTGAAGGCCATATGTTCGAGATAGTGCGAAAGGCCGCGTTCGCTGTCGGTCTCCTCCAGCGATCCCGACGCAATCCGCATCCTTACCAGCGCCGTGCCTTCCGGCGTTGCATTGCGGCGGATGATGTAGCGCATCCCGTTGTCGAGGCAGCCAAAGATATAGCCGGTGTCGAGCGGTACATCGCTAGCCTCGAAGGCCCAGACCGGCGCTGTTGCTTCCTCCGGGGCGCGGGCGGCGGCTCCAGCTGTGTCCTGCGCCGCAAGGGCTGAAGGCAGCGACAGCGCAGACAGCGCCAGCAGCACAGCTGCGGCCGAGGGGTGTTTCCGAATGAAAATGGAAAGCTCTTTCGAAATCTGGACGCTCAGCCGGAAACTAACGTCTCGCGCCTGCGTGTCACCCCTTTCTTGGGAGCCTTACTTCTTCAGCGGCGGCGGGCCGCGCAGGCGGCTGCGGGCGTGCGACAGGTCGAACACCTCGCCCGGGCCATTGTCCTCGCCATTGAGCAGGCCGAGACGGCGCGCAACTTCGCGATAGGCCTCCTCTTCGCCGCCCAGATCGCGGCGGAAGCGGTCCTTGTCGAGCTTTTCGCCCGTCGCCATGTCCCACAGGCGGCAGCCATCGGGGCTGATCTCGTCCGCGAGGATCACGCGGCTGTAATCGCCATCATAGAGTCGCCCGAATTCGAGCTTGAAGTCGATCAGGCGGATGTCGATCGCGGCAAACATCCCGCACAGGAAATCATTGATGCGGATCGCCATCGAGGAAATGTCGTGCATCTCCTCATGGCTGCACCAGTTGAAGCAGGCGATGTGTTCTTCGGCCACCAGCGGATCGCCGAGCGCATCATCCTTGTAGTAATATTCGATCAGCGTGTGCGGCAGCGGCTCGCCTTCCTCGATCCCGAGGCGCTTGCTGATCGAGCCGGCGGCGACATTGCGCACCACCACTTCCAAGGGGATGATGTCGACCTGCCGCACCAATTGCTCGCGCATGTTGAGGCGGCGAATGAAGTGGGTGGGGATGCCGATATGCCCGAGGCGCGTGAAGACGTGCTCGCTGATACGGTTGTTGATCACGCCCTTGCCGTTGATCGTGCCCTTCTTCTCGGCGTTGAAGGCGGTCGCGTCATCCTTGAAATACTGGATCAGCGTGCCGGGCTCGGGCCCTTCGTAGAGGATCTTGGCCTTGCCTTCGTAAATCTTGGTACGGCGGGACATTGGCAGTTTCCCTTTGGCCTGATGGCCCTTTTCAGCGAATGGTGCCCGAGGGCGGATTTGAACCACCGACACGCGGATTTTCAATCCGCTGCTCTACCCCTGAGCTACTCGGGCATTCGCTGCGAGCGACGGGCTTGGAGGGCCCGGCGAGCAAATGAGAGCGGCCCTATGGCGAAGGCTTTGGGGCTTGGCAAGGGGGTTTTGCGTGCTGGCTTCAATCCTGCTCGCGCCATTGCTCGGATGCGAGCGTTTCCGGGTCGGCAGGTGGGCCCGGCACAGCATAGGAATCCGAGAACCAGCGCGCCAGATCGCGGTCACGGCAGCGCGCCGAACAGAACGGGCTATGCTCGGCCCTTCTGGGCTTGCGGCAGATCGGGCAGGGCTTTTGGACAGATGTATTCATGCTGAGAGAAGTTGGGCATTTGCTGCCTCGATGGCAAGCGTTGGATCGATAACGATCTCCAGCACCCGCCCTGTGCGCCGCTCCAGCTCTTCAAACCACGCCGCCTTTAGTTTTGCCTTGAGTGCAGGATGCAGTGTCAGCTGGATCACGCGCCCGGCGCTGCCAGCTTCTGCTGCCAGCTCCGCCTGCCGCAGCGCCATGCGTGCCGCCATGCCGAGACGGTGATGCGCGAATCGGTGGAGCAGCGAAGGCCCTTCCAACCGAGCCACCAGCTGGACAAAGCCGAAGCCGTTCATGGCCGTTCTTTCATGCGGCCAGCCTGCCAGCGCCGCCTCCAGCGCATCATCAACCGCGCGTCGATCAGCTTTGGCGGCGAGCGTTGGAAAGTCGATGCCGATATTCCCCCCGATCCCGAACCAAGCGAGCGCGCAGGCGATCGTCGGCACTGCTGCCAGCGCCACATCACGCGGCGCGCCGATCCCGTCGACGTCGATCACTGTCATCGCCGGAGTGACACTGACCAGCACCTCGCCGCCCGGAAAATCGAGACTGGCGCTTGATGCGGCGTGCCATACTTCCTCCCACAGACCGGCCGGAAAGCGGCGGACGATGCTGCCGGACGACCATAAAGGCGCGGCAGGACCGGCATCGATGCCTGTGATTCGCACTTGCGCCCGCTTGAAGCGCCCACGCTCGGAGATACTGGCGCGGGTTACAACAAAATCGAGCAACTGGCCTTCCGTCACCTGCGCAGGCAATTGATCGACCAGCGTCTCAGTACCGTCTTCCAGCAGCGCCACGCCGCGCCGCGTGCCTTTGAGTTTTGCGGTCAGCTTGCCGGTGCACCGTGTTCCGACAGCAAGCTCACCGGGCCATGCCACATGTGCGGCCAGCACCCGTTCGCCTTCGACCAGCAAGGCGCGGGTTTCGCCGATGCCCTGTTCGATCAGCCACTCAGCCGCTGCGCTAACCAATGCGGAACCCCGCTGCCTTCAGCAAGGTGCGCGCCTCGTAAAGCGGCAAGCCCATCACGCCCGAATGGCTGCCGTGGATCCATTCGATCAGGCCCTCGGCCGCACCCTGTATGGCATAGCCGCCCGCCTTGCCGCGCCACTCATCGCTGGCGAGATAGGCCGAGATTTCCGCACTAGAAAGCCGTTTGAAGCGCACCACCGTCTCGCTCAGCCGTTCGCGGCAGGTGCCGTCAGGCGCGCGCAGGACGACGCTGGAGAGCACCTGATGCCGCCTGCCGCTCATCAGTTCGAGGCAGGCGCGAGCCTCGGCCTCGCTTTCCGTTTTGGGCAGAATGCGCCGACCCACCGCCACGACGGTATCACCCGCCAGTACATGGCCGGGAGCGTCCACGGCCATCGCTTTCTCGCGCCCCATGCGCAGGGCATAGGCGCGGGGCAGCTCGCCCTTGAGCGGGGTCTCATCGATATCGGCGGGGGTAACGGAATCAGGAACGAGACCCATCCGCGCGAGCAGTTCCCGCCGCCGGGGTGAGGCCGATGCCAGTGTCAGATGAAGAGGCGCGCCCATCAGCGGCGCTGCCCGTTATTGCGGGCCGGGGCCGCCGCGACCCGGCATGAAGCGGTAGGTGATGCGCGCTTTGGTGAGATCGTAAGGCGTGAGCTCACACAGCACTTCATCGCCGACCAGCACGCGGATGCGGTTCTTGCGCATCTTGCCCGCCGTGTGGCCGAGCACTTCATGGCCATTTTCAAGCTCCACCCGGAACATCGCATTGGGCAGCAGCTCAACCACGCGCCCGCGCATTTCGAGGAGTTCTTCCTTGGCCATGTAATTCCTTTTTATTTCCTTTGCGGCGCACAATACGCCCGTCGATGTGCGGCAGCGCTTTAGCGATGCGGGAACCAAAAGGGAAGGCTCGTGCGTTAGGGGTGCAATCTGCGGGTTTTTGCAGGTTCTGTTCAGGAGGCAACGGGCACTCCTCTGACAAGAATCGGCACAACAAACAGGCCCGATCAGGAGCGGTAAAAAGCCGCCCTGCCGTTCGAACCGCTTTCAAAGGGACACCATGAACCTCTCTTCGCTTTACCGCGCCAGCCTGCGGGCTGGCACTTGTGCTTTCAGCCTTGTTGTTGCCGTGCCGCTGGCCGCAGGGACCGGCGCGGCGCCTGGCGCTGCTGCTCAGCCCCAGCCCGAGCCTGTCGCGCAGAGCGAGGAGGACGAGCCCGAAAGCGCCAGCGGTACCGCGGCTTCGGCGAGCGATGAAATCGTGGTGCGTGCAGGGCGGTTGCGGGGACAATTGATCGTCGATCAGGCGCCGCTGTTGCAGCTTGATGAGACGGCCATCGCATCGGAAGGCGTGACATCCATCACTGATCTCATCGCCCAGATCAGCGCCCGCACGGGTTCCGCGCGCGGACGCGGGGGTGGCGATCGCCCTGTTATCCTTGTGAATGGCATCCGCATCGGCTCCTTCCGCGAATTCGCCAACTACCCGCCCGAAGCCCTCGCGCGGGTCGAGGTGTTCCCTGAAGAAGTCGCCCAGCGGTTCGGCTTTCCGCCCGATCGCCGTGTGATCAACCTGATCCTCAAGGACAATTATTCGAACCGCCAGCTCGATCTCGAATTCGAGGCGCCCTCGCGCGGGGGGTACACCCGCAACGAGCAGCAGCTCGGCGTCCTCAAGATCGCCGACGGCGGACGAATCAACGCCAATATCCAGGTGCAGGACACCACCCTGCTGACCGAGGCCGAGCGCAACATTCCTCAGGCCGCCGGTTCGGTCTCGCAGGTGGCTGGCGACCCTGACCAGGCGCGTTTCCGCAGTCTGCTTGCCGATACCTTCGATCTTGAGGGCAACCTGTCCTGGGCCAAGGCGTTGATCGACAGCGGCACGTCGCTGAGCGCGAACCTCAATTACGCCCGCAGCGAAAGCCGCAGCCTCGATGGTCTGAACACAGTTGTCTTGCGGGACGATCCGCTCGCCGAGGGTGTGCTGCGGACCTTTGGGGCCGATACGCCGCTGGCACGGCGGACCTCCAGCGATACCATTTCGACTGCTGGATCAGTGACCAAACCGGTCAATCGCTACCGAATGACCACGACCTTCGACGGATCGCTGGCCGAGACCGAGACAGAGATCGACCGGCGCCTGAGCCCGGCGCAGATTGCCGCGCTCGAAGACGCGGCGCTGGCTGGAACTCTAGCAGTGGATGGGCCGCTGCCGACCGCGGCGGGCAACGGCTTTGATGTCGCGCGCAGCCGGGTGATCACCGGTAGCTCGCTGACAACGCTTGACGGGCCGGTGGCCCTGCTGCCGGGCGGGGAAGTGCTCGCGACCTTTGATATCGGGGTCGACTGGCAGCGGATCGAAAGCGGCGACACCCGGTCGGCGCAGGATGTGACGCTGACGCGCCGTCAGCTGTCGACGGGGGCCAATCTTGTGGTTCCGATCACCAGCCGCCGCGAAGGTTTTGCCGACGCGCTCGGCACCTTCACGCTTAATCTCCAGGTCGGCGCGCAAGACTTCAGCGATTTCGGCGTACTGGGTGACTGGAACGCGGGCCTGACCTGGGCGCCGTTCGACAATCTCGATCTTTCCGCGACCTATATCTGGCGGGAAGTCGCGCCGGGTCTGGCGACGCTCGGGAACCCCCAGATCGTCAATCTGAACGTGCCTGTATTCGATTTCGTGCGGGGCGAGACGGTGCTGGCCGATGTCACCACCGGCGGCAATCCCGATCTCCCGGCTGAAACCCAGCGCGACTGGAAATTCGCCGCGAACTGGCAGCTGCCGTTCTGGGACAACACCCGGCTGACAGTGGAATATATCCGCAATCGCTCGGACAATGTGGTCAGCGCCTTCCCGCAGATCACGCCCGAAATCGAGGCGGCTTTTCCAGGACGCGTAACGCGTGATGCGGACGGGCGTCTGGTCGCGATTGACCGGCGCGCGGTGAGCTTTGCCGAGACCCGTGCCGACAGGGTGCAGTTCACCTTCTCGACCAATGGCAGCATTGGCGCGCCTGCTGGCGGGCAAGGCGGCCCGTTTGGCGGCGGCGGTCGTCCCGGTGGGCGCGGCGGCGCACCGGCTGGCGCGGCTGCACCTTCGGGCGCTGCGCCTCAGGCCGGTAGCGGTGGCGGCGGATTTGGCGGCGCACCGAGCGCGGAACAGCGCGAGCGGTTCATGGCATTCCGCACGCGCCTTTGCGCCGATGATGGTCTCACCTTCCTCGAAAGGCTCGTGGCCGCCATCGAAAACGGCGAGGATATCTCGGCCGAGTTTCCCGGGATCGACGCTGCACGTCTGGCACCGATGATGTCGCAGTTGCGGGGCGGCGACGGCAAGGTTGACCCTGCGCGGCTGGCGCAGTTCCGCACGCGCATCTGCAGTTTCGATCCGGCGATGATGGGCGGCGGTCGCGGTGCTCCGGCAGGCGGTGACGGCGCTCCCGGAGGCGCTCCTGCTGCCGGCTCACCCCAGATGGCTGCCTTCCGCGCCCGTGCGTGCGGCCCGGACGGCACGACCGCAATTGCCGAACTTGTCGGCAAGATCGAGCGTGGCGAGGACGTTTCTGCCGAACTCCCCGGCGTCGATCCGGCGTTCATCAAAATGGCGCTCGACCGTTCGCGCGGGCCTGATGGCACGATTTCGCCCGAGGCGCTGGCACAGTTCCAGCAGCGTTTCTGCGCGATGGCGCCTGCTGGGGGTGGTGCTGCACCTGGAGCAGCGGGCGGTGGCGGCGCACCTGCGGGCGGGCCGGCGTTCAACCCGCTGGCGGGTGGACGCAATTTCCAGGGCTGGCGTTACTTCTTCAACCTCACCCACACCATCGAGCTCGACAACCAGATCCTGATCGCCCCCGGCCTCCAGCCGCTCGACCAGCTGGACGGGCAGGCGACCGGTGCCTTCGGCTTGCCGCGCCACTCCAGCCGCCTTGAAGCGGGCCTGTTCGGTAAGGGCATGGGCTTCCGCCTGTCGGGTATCTACACGGGAGAAACCCGGCTCGATGGTTCGGGTCTGCCGGGCAGCACCGATCTGTTCTTCGACGACATCGTGACCTTCAACCTGCGCGTCTTCGCCAACATGGGCGAAGTGACGGGCAAGAACGAGGGGCTGTGGAAGGATCTGCGGCTGTCGCTGGTGGCGGACAACCTGTTCGACGCGCAGCGCCGGGTGCGTGACAGCAACGGCCTCACGCCGGTCAATTATCAGCCCTTCGTGATCGATCCGCTGGGGCTTTACCTCGGTATCGACATCAGAAAGCTGTTCTAACGCCGGTTCTGGGTGAGCGCTTCTGCGCAGGCATGGCCGCTCGCCCAGGCCCACTGGAAGTTGTATCCGCCGAGCCAGCCGGTCACGTCGACCGCTTCGCCGATGGCATAGAGGCCCGGCACCCTGGCGGCCTCCAATGTGCGGCTGGAAAGCTCCGCAGTGGAGATGCCCCCGGCGGTGACTTCGGCCTTGGCATAGCCCTCGGTGCCATTGGGGGCAAAGCGCCAGTCGGCGAGCTTTGCCTGCGCGGCGCGCAGGTCCTTGTCAGAGAGGTTGCCGAGTTCTCGATCCAGCGAGAGCCTGTCTGCCAGCGCATCGGCGAGACGATCTGGCAGGCGTTCGCGCAGCAAGGTGCGAAGATGCGCGCGCGGACGGTCGCGCTTGGCTTCCAGCAGCCAGTCGCTCGCTGCATCGGGCAGGAAGGTGATGCCGACCGGCTCTCCATGCCGCCAGTAACTCGACACTTGCAGGATGGCCGGGCCGGACAGGCCCTTGTGGGTGAACAGCGCGGCCTCGGCGAATTCCGCCTTTCCGGCGCGGGCCAGCACCGGGGCGGCGACGCCGGACAGCTCGCGGAACAGCGCCTCCTCGCCCCCCAGTGTCAGCGGCACGAGGGCAGGGCGGGGCTCTACCACTTTCAGTCCGAATTGCCTTGCGAGGCGATAAGCAAAGTCGCTCGCACCCATCTTGGGGATGGAGGGGCCTCCGGTGGCGATCACCAGCGCAGGGGCCTGCCAATCGCGGCCATCGGCGGCAGTGACGGTAAACATCCCGTCCGCGCTGCGCGCCACTTCGGCAATCTCCACACCGCAGGTCAGCGTCACCCGATCCGGCGGGCATTCTTCGAGCAGCATCGCCACGATCTGCTTGGCCGAACCGTCGCAGAACAGCTGGCCCAAGGTCTTCTCATGCCACGCGATCCCGTGCCGCTCGACCAAGGCGATGAAATCTGCGGGCGTGTGGCGGGCGAGCGCGCTCTTGGCGAAATGCGGATTGGCCGAGAGGTAATTCGCCGGTCCCGCGCCAAGATTGGTGAAGTTGCACCGCCCACCGCCCGAGATCAGGATTTTCTTTCCCGGCGCCTCTGCCTTCTCCAGCAGCGCCACGTTAAGCCCGCGCTGCCCCGCCTGTCCCGCACAGAACAGCCCGGCCGCGCCTGCGCCGAGGATGATGACGTCGCTCGTTTCCACGAACCTGCCGATAGGGGGCCGCGCGGGAATTGCCAATCGCGCCCTTCCATCCCTATTGGACGGGCATGGCCCGAACCCCGGCAGGCACCCCTCACGATCCGCGCGGCGCGGAACGCTTCAACGAGGAGCGCGCCGCCTATACCGTTGCGTCTGCCCAGCCCGATCTGGAGGGCGGGGTGCAGGCGATCCGCGACACGGTGAAGGTGCTGAAGCCGGTGCCGGGCGTCTACCGCATGCTCGATGCGCGCGGCGAGGTGCTCTATGTCGGCAAGGCGCGCTCGCTGAAGGCGCGGGTGGCGAACTACACCCAGATCGCGCAGCTATCGGGGCGGCTCCAGCGCATGGTCAGCCAGACCCGCGCGATGGAAATCGTCATCACCAATTCCGAGGCCGAGGCGCTGCTGCTGGAAGCGCAGCTGATCAAGCGGTTCCGCCCGCCTTTCAACGTGCTGCTGCGCGACGACAAGAGCTTCCCCTTCATCCTGCTGCGCGCCGATCACGCCTTCCCGCGTATCCAGAAGCACCGCGGGGCGCGGCGGGCGAAGGGCAATTACTACGGGCCGTTCGCCAGCGCGGGGAGCGTCAACACGACGCTCAACGCGCTGCAGAAGCTGTTCCTGCTGCGCTCCTGCACTGACAGTTTCTTCAACAACCGCGACCGACCCTGCCTGCTCTATCAGATCAAGCGGTGTTCGGCGCCCTGCGTGGGGCGGATCGACGAGGCGGGCTATGATGCGCTGGTGCGGCAGGCGAAGGATTTCCTGTCGGGCAAGTCGGGCGCGGTGCAGGCCGATCTCGAGCGGCAGATGGCCGACGCGGCGGAGAACCTCGATTTCGAGACCGCGGCGATGCTGCGCGACCGGCTGCGTGCGGCGACCTTCATTCAGGGCTCGCAGGCGATCAATGCGCAGGGTCTGGGCGATGCCGATGTCTTCGCGCTGGCGGCCAAGAACGGGCAGATGAGCGTCCAGTCCTTCTTCATCCGCGGCGGGCAGAACTGGGGCCACCGCGCGCTCTTCCCGCGCCACACGGCGGATGTCGACGAGGCGCAGGTGCTCGCCGACGTGATGCTGCAATTCTACGAGGAAGTGCCGCCGCCGCCGACCATTCTGGTCGACCGCGAGCTGCCCGAAAGCGCGCTGATCGAAGCGGCCTTGTCCGAGCTGGTGGGGCGCAAGGTGCGGCTCTCCGTCCCCGAGCGCGGCGACCGGCGCAAGCTGATGGCGCAGGCGCAGAGGAACGCGGTCGAGGCGCTTGAACGGCGGCTGGCCGAGACCGGCACCAAGGCCCGGCTCAACCGCGAGCTGGCCGAGTTTCTGGAACTCGACGCGCCCCCGCAGCGGATTGAGGTTTACGACAACAGCCACATTCAAGGCGCCAAGGCGGTCGGAGCGATGGTGGTCGCCGGGCCGGAGGGCTTCGAGAAGGGGCAATACCGCAAGTTCAACATCCGCGAGGCGCAATCGAACGACGATTTCGCGATGATGCGCGAGGTCATGGCGCGGCGGTTCAGGGCTTGGGCGGATGAGGATTCCGTTCGTGTCGAGCGCAGTCGAGACACCGATGCGCCCGAAGGGTCTCTCGACTTCGCTCGAGACGAACGGAAAGGTGGCCATGAAACCATCCTCCCCGACCTGATCCTGATCGACGGCGGCAAGGGCCAGCTATCCAGCGTCATGGCGGTGCTGGAGGAGATCGGTATCGCTGACGATGTCGCGGTGATCGGCATCGCCAAGGGACCGCATCACGGGCGCGAGGGGCGGGAGGTGTTCCACTTCCCTGACGGGCGCGAGAAGGTGCTCCCCGTCAATTCGCCGCTGCTGTTCCACTTGCAGAACCTGCGCGACGAAGTGCACCGCTATGTCATCGGCGCGCACCGGGCCAAGCGATCGAAGGCGATCACCGCGAGCCCGCTCGACGAGATCCCCGGCATCGGCCCTGCGAGGAAGCGCGCGCTGCTGTTGCACTTCGGCACCGCCAGCAAGGTCCGCGCTGCGGCGCTCGAAGACCTGCAACGCGCCCCTGGCGTCAGCGCGACAGTCGCGCGCAAGGTCTATGATTTCTATCACACGGGCGGCTAGGGTGGGTGCATGATCCTGCCCGATGCCTCCATTACCATCGAACGCCTTGGCCGCGAGGGCGAGCCTCTGGTGATCATCGACAATTTCACCGGCCAGCCCGAACGGCTGCGCCAGATGGGCATGGCGGCGCAATATCATCCTGCCGGGGTCGATTATCCCGGCATTCGTGCGCTGGCCGATCCGGCCTATCTCGATCTGCGGCGCGAGCTGATGATGCAGGTCATGTCCCGGGTGTTCGGGCTGACCCGCGGGGTGCATTGCGAGATCGCCGCCTTCTCGCTGGTGACGCTCGCTCCTGAGCAGCTTTCGCCGCGCCAGCGCATTCCGCACCACGATCATTCGGACGCCGGGCGGGTGGCGATCATGCACTATCTCGATGGGCCGGAGAGCGGCGGCACCGCGTTCTACCGCCACCGCCGCACCGGGTTCGAGGCGATTACTCCGGCGCGCGAGGCAGCCTTTGCCGCCGCACTGGCGGAGGACGAACGTGAATATGGGCCGCCGCCGCCGGGTTATCCGATGGGGAACAGCGCCGCCTATGAACAGATTGGTGCGGTTGAAGCGCGGCCCGACCGGCTGGCGCTGTATCGCGGGCGTCAGCTCCATTCGGGGATCATCCCCGATCCCGCCGCACTGTCTGAGGATCCCGCCGCCGGACGGCTGACGGTCAACATGTTCCTTTACGGCAGCTGAGGGGCAGGCCCGGCGAGGCCTACCCCTGAACCTTCGCGATTACTGCCCGTCGAGCGCCTTGCTCACCAGCACGTTGACCGAGACGCGGCGGTTCTGCGCGCGGCCGGCGGCGGTGGTGTTGTCGGCGGCCGGATCGGCGGTCGCCATGCCGGTGGGGGTGAGCATGCGATAGGGCTTCCACTTGCACACCTGCTGCAAATGGTTGACCACGGCTGCTGCGCGCTTTTCCGACAGCGCCTGATTGACTTCGGGCGAGCCGGTGGAGTCGGTGTAGCCCAGCACCAGCATCAGCGAATTCTCATTCGCGTTGGCAGCCTGCGCGGCGGAGCACAATTCGGCCTTGGCGCCGGGCGTCAGCACGGCCTTGCCGGTGTCGAAATAGACGTTGGTGGTGCTCTTGAGGTTGTACTTGTCGATATCGCCGAGACGCCCGCGCAGGGCTTCGGTGGCGGCGGCGTTCTGCTTGATTGCCGCGCCCTGTTCGCCGAACTGCTGCTGGGTGCCTCCGCGGATCATCGCTGCGATCTGGCGGTCATCGCTGGTGAAGCGCACCTCGCTGGCGACAAGCCCGCCGCCATATTGCATGGTCTTAACGATCACCGGCAGGCCATTGATGAGCGCACTCTGATCGAAAGTCTTGTTGCCGATGCCGAGAAACCCGCCGCGGGTGCGGATTTCCGTGTCCGGGTGCAGCGTGATGGCAGTGGTGGTGCCATCATCGGCCGTTACCTGAATACGCTGACCCTGCCGGGCCGAAATGATGCCGGTGACCTTCGGCCCTTCGTTCATCTCGACCATCGGCGGCAGATTGCCGTAGACGGTGGTGAGCACCTCGCCTCCTTCATCGGGACGGGCAGTGATCTGGGCCGAAAGGCCGGAGGCGGCAAGGCAGCTGCCGGCCAGAGCGAGCAACGCAAGCTTGCGCGACATGGATCTTATGGTCTTCACGGGGGTATTCCTTTTGTTTGCGGGCCAGCGATCCCGGAGTGGTCGGCCCTTGTTTGGTGTCGTGCGTGACGGTTGGGTGTTCATCAACACCTTGCTCGCAAATGAACAAGCCTTCTGGATTGACCCCGGGAGGGGGCAACCGGGGGCGAGGATACGACGAGTTGAGCCTGCCCGTTGCCTGTCAGGCCAACGCAAAACGCCGTGCATGGAAGGCCGCATCCTTGCGCAGCTGATCATGCTCAACCCACACAGAGTGCGTTCCCGAACAGATCTTGTGCGGCAGGGCAAGGCGGCAGATCGGGCCTTTGGTAACGTCCGATGCATCGAGGATCGCGCATTGCGAGGTACCGGTGTTTTCGTCGATCAGGAAAGTGATGAGATAGCCCGAATCCTCAGCCGAACCGCCCTTGCGCGGGATCATCGGGCTTTCGCTGGCATAGACCCCTTCGGGCAGGCGGTAGACCTGTTCCTCACCGGTCTGCGTGTCGTGGCGAACATAACCGTTGAACAGGAACCAGCCGGGCCGGGTGGTGGTGGACCAGACATAACGGCTCTTGCGCATCGCGAAGGCCGGATTGATCATCCCGAATTCGACGATCCGCTCGCTCAGGCGTTCCTCGCGGGTTTCGCCGGTTTTCAGGTTGAAGCGCCAGCGGTGCAGGCGGCTCTGGAAAGAGTGTTCGTCGACATAGGCCATCATGTGGCTGTAGCGGCCCATTTCTTCCAGCGGATCGGGCATGGGCTTGGCCTGATGATAGCCTTCGAGGATCACCTCGTCGCCTTCTTCCCATGCATTGGTCCAGTGCAGGACATAGGTGGGCGCGGCTTCGAACCAGCGGATATCCTCCGGCTGGCCGCGACGAGGAATCAGGGCAAAGCGGGTGGGGACGCCTTCGTGCAACCGCGCGGCGTGGATGTTCCGGTCAAGCAGCTCCTCGTCCCAGAACAGCGGCATGTCGTTGAGGATCGACCAGTTCTTGGTGATCGCCATATCATGCGGCAGGCGCGGCCCCGGCAGCGGGACGGGAACATAATGCACCAGCACGCCGGTGCGATCGACCACGCCGTAATGCATGAAGGGCGGATGCTTTGAATAGTTGAAGAACATCAGCTCACCGGTCGCCTCGTCGACCTTGGGGTGGGCCGAGATGCCGTCCAATGGCACCCACGGTGCCTTGCCGCGACTGGCGAGCGTGACCGGATCCAGCATCCACGCCTCGCCGCACTGGTAGAGCGTGGCATAGGCCGTGCCAGCATGGACGATGATGTCGGTGGAGCCGGTATCCTTCAGCCCGCCATGCGCGCCAAAGCCGGGGCGCTTCGAGGTTCCCCACGGATCCATCAGCCCGCCCCATAGCGATTGCCCCGCGATCTGCTCCGCCTCGAAGCAATGGGTGCGCACGAAGCGGTTGCGATAGCTTGCCTTGCCGCCGCTGATATTGACCTGATGGATCATCGAATCGCCATCAAACGGATGGTGGCGGCCGAGCGGCTGATGCACCTGGTTTTCGGTGTTGCGCAGATAGATGCCATCGATGTCCGCGGGGATCGCGCCTTCGATCACCGGCAGCTGCGCGACGTCGACTTCCTCATGCAGCGGAGTCCAGGGCCCGGTCAGATAGGGGTGGTTCGACGGTTCCAGCGTGGTCTTGACCGGTGGATGGCGCGTGATCTGCATGATGTCCTCTCCCAAGTGCCAAGACTAGCAATGGGCGGGAGGCTTGCAAGCTGGTATGAAGCGCAAGGGCGCCTCGCTGGAAATTTGATCCCGATCAAGGCAGCTCCGCCCAACGGGTCGATAATGGGTTCCATCAATGGGAGACACGCCATGAAATCGATTCTGCTGCACATCGACCACGACAGCGCGATGAAAGCCCGTTTGCAGGTCGCGCTCGATATTGCGCGGGCCACCAATGGCCACATCACCTGCTTGCAGGCGGTCAGTTATGAAGTCTTCGCGCCGGGGGATTTCTATGGTTCGGCGATTGCTGCGGCGATGCCGGTGATCAAGGAGAACGCCGAGAAACTGCGCAGCCAGATCGAAAGCGAACTCGATCACGAAGGCGTGCCATGGGACTGGCGGTTCGTATACGGGATTGCCCCGCATCGCTTGCTTGAAGCATCGCCGCTTGCCGATCTGGTGATCGTCGGCCCGGCCGAAGCGGGCGAAAGTGGGCGGGGGCCATCGGCGCTGGTGGGTGATCTGGTGCTCAAGGCGCCAGTGCCGGTGCTGGTGGTACCGGGCGAGACGGCGAGCCTTGATGTCAGCGCGCCGATGATGGTCGCGTGGAACGGTTCTGCCGAAGCGGCCCATGCACTGCGCGCGGCGGTGCCGCTGCTGGCCTGTTCGTGCAAGGTGACGCTGGTGAGCATTGCCGAGGAAAGCGACAAGCCGCGCTATGATTTCCCCGCCACCGACGGAGCGCGCTATCTCAGCCGTCACGGGATCGATTGCGAGATGGTCGAGATTCCGCGTGGTGAAGCAAAGATCGCGGATACGCTGTTTTCGGCGGCGCAGTTGCGCGAATGTTCGCTGATGGTGATGGGCGCCTATGGCCATTCGCGCCTTGCGGAGATGCTGCTCGGCGGGGTCACGCGCCGGATGCTGAGCGATCCGCAGATGCCGATTCTGCTCGCGCATTAAGCCTTGGTTTGGACGACCTTACGTAACGTAAGGTTTTAATGTGGCTTGCAAAAATGGGCCAATCTCGCCATCCCTCCTTCCGATTGGAAAACCATTTGGGGGGAATGAATGATGCTTCGATTTGGCTTGGCAGGCGTTATGGCGGCGGCGGTTCTGAGCCTTGCGGCGGCGACACCCGCGTAGGCGCAGGGTTCCATGAATACCATCAAGAAGCCGTCATCCAATTCAGGCTGCCCGACGGGCTGGCGCGATCGTCCGAAGGACGTCAGCATGACCAAGGCGGGCTATGACACCTGCTATCCCGACAAAGGTGCCAAGAAGGCTTATGTCAGAAAGACCCAGAGCGAGGCCTGCGCGCCCGGTTACATCGGGAGCGGAGCCTATTACTGCGTTGAGGGCAGCGTTACCTACACGGCCTCCACCGCAGGCGCGCTGATCAAGGCCAATCCGCTGGATCGTTGCCCGGTTGGCTATTTCACTGTCCCCAGCGATGGCAATGCCTGCACCTCCACTGCGGCCAATCCGCCCAAGGTGCGGCGCAAGGGCGATGGTGAATGCGGTCCGGACGAGATTGACGACTGGGGCCTGTATTGCGTCTCGGATTATGGCCAGTTGACCCGCAAGGACGCGGCCAAGGGCTATCCCGATTACAACGCGATCTATCAGAACTCCTACCGCCTGACTGGCAAGCAGCAAGGCGCACGCCAGGCCGATCTGCCCGAGGGCAAGGAATATACGCCCGCCTATTTCACAATCTTCGGCCGGGTTGATCGCGATGGCAATCCCATCCCCGGCAGCGGCGCTCAGGCCGCAACGAGCGTGGTGGGCGCGGCGGCCAACCCTGCCTCGGCAGCCGAGGCAGCGGTCAAGCAATGCGTTCCCAAGCCCAAGAAGAAGAAGGGCCTCGGCGGGCTGCTCAAGGAAGCGGCATCCGAATTGGGCGTGCCGACCGGCGAAGGCTGCTAGGCTTGGTGCAAGAAGGGGGTGATGAGGGCCGCTATTTGCGCCGCCGCATCATCCCTTCCTGCGCGACGCTGGCGACCAGCTCGCCCGCCTGATTGAAGATCCGCCCGCGATTGAAGCCGCGCCCGCCGCCGCTCCACGGCGCATCGGTGGCGTAGAGCAGCCATTCATCCGCGCGTGCATCCCTGTGAAACCACAGCGCGTGGTCGAGGCTCGCGCCGACCAGTTCGTTGCGCATCCAGCTCAGGCCGTGCGGCAGCGCGCTGGTGCCGAGCAGGGTGTAGTCGCTGGCATAGGTGATGATCGCGCGGTGAAGTTCGGGCGTATCGGCCTCGCCAGTGATCGGCGCCACCACCCGGAACCAGGTATGCGCGCGCGCGGCGGCTGCGGATCGCGGCTCATCCAGTGCAACCGGTCAATGGTGCGCATCTCGATCGGGCGCGGACGGAGCATCAGGCGGCGCTGCTGTTCGCTGAGGCGTTCGCCCCATTGTTCGGCCAGCTCGCGGCGCACCTCCATGTCGGGACGCAGATCCTCCGGCCCGGCCACAAGCGGCATGGGCGAATCGATATGTTCAAGGCCTTCTTCCGGCAGCTGGAAACTGGCTGTGAGGTTGAGGATCGGCACCGGCGTCCCGTCCTCGCCTTCCTGCGAGGCGACCACCCGGCGGTTGGCGAAGCTGCGTCCGTCGAAGTCGCGTTCGATCCGATATTCGATGGGAGAACCCTCGCGCCCCCCGCGCAGGAAATAGGCGTGGAGCGAATGGGCGCACTTGCCATCGGTCACGCTCGCCTGCGCCGCCTGCAAGGCCTGCGCCAGCACCTGCCCGCCGAACACGCGCCCGATCCCGTCGGCTTGCGGCGGCCCGGCATAGACATCGGCGGCGCGCTTTTCGACTGTCAGCAGGCGTACAAGGCCTGCGACCAACTGTTCGGGACTAGGTGTGTCGCTCATGGCACGCGGCCATGCGGCGCTGTCAGTTTCCGGTCAACCCCAGCTTGCGCATGATGCGGAAGGCATAGGCCTTGGCATAGTTCTGCTGCGGGAAGCGACAGGGCGCGACGGGCCGGAAGCCTTTCTCGCGCAGGATCGCGTTCATGATCCGCGCATCGCTTTCGCGATAGCTCCATTCCGAACGCCAGGTGATCGAGAGCGAGACCGACGGGGCGGGGCCGTTCTTCACGAAATGCGGCGCCATCACGGGGACGAACAGTGCCTCTCCGGGGGAGAGGGGAAATTCGGTGCCGTGGACGAGAAAGCTGTCGTCCCACTTCAATTCGCGCGGGCCGCCCGAATGGTAGGTCTCATGCGCCTCGTCCGGCACAAAGCGCGTGTCGCCTGCCGGGAACTGGGTCATGACCTTGGAGCCTCTGATCTGGAGCAGGATATTGTGTTCCGGATCAAAGTGATAGGGCGTGACCGAATTGGGCGAGGAGACGAAGATGAACCCCTGCGGCGTCAGCATCGCGCCGGTCGCGGCTTCGATTTCCGGGCGGATTTCCTCCAGCAGGCCCAGCAGCAGGTCTTCGTAGGCTGGCACCTGTTCGATGTTCTTGAGCACCGCCCAGCTTTCCGCCTCGGCGACTTTGCGGATCGTCTCGGCGATGGTCATGCCGTTGGAGCCGGGCTTGCCGTCCACCCCGATCGGCAGATCGCCACGGTTGTATTCGACGCTGGTGATGGGAAGCTTTTCGGCGAGGGCAGCCAGAGCCTCGATCTCAAGCAGCGGGTGGCTGGTGAGGCTGTGTGTCAGGATGTGGGGCTGTTCGGGGTAATGCGCGGCAAAGCGGCTTCGGGCAGCAGCGTCAAAGACGGTTGCAGGCAGGGCGTCGGTGAAGCGGGCAGGGGCGTTCATGCGGTTGTCTCTTGGGATTTGCGGGGGCGAGTCTCATAGGCCATCAGCAGGCGGAAGGCGGCGCGCCTGGGCCATCCGCCGATGGCAATGTTGCGGCTGACCATGCGGCGCCCGTCGCGCCACAGGCGTTCGATCATCGGGTGGCCCTCGACCGCGCAGCTATCGGCCCATTGCACATCGGGCCGTTCCAGCAGCGCGAGGTTTTCGAGCTGCAGCAGCATCCCCGGAGAGAAGCGGGCGTAATCCTCGTCGAAGGCGGTCTTGAAGCTGTAGGCGCCCGGCGGCGTGATGAAATTGACCAGCATGGCGATGGCGCGGCCATCAAGCCGCAGGGCCAATCGTTCGAGCCGACCGGCCTCCGGCGCGCCCGCCAGCGTTTGTTCGAACAAGGCGCGTGTTTCCGGTGCGCTGGCAAGCGCGGAGCGGGCTTTGCCCTTCCACCCTGCCGCTTCGAGCGCGAGGAATTCAGCCGTCCAATCAGCAAGGCCAACGGTTCCCTCGAGCCTCTCGAAGGTGAGCGTGCCTGCCTCTGTCAGCCGGTTGTGCTGGCGGCGCAGTTCCTTGCGCTTCTTCGCGCTCATTGCCGCTTCGAGATAGGTGACCGCAGTGCTGCTGCCCGTCAGGAAGGCGCGGTTTTCCTCGGCGACGGTGTAATGGGCGCGGCGGCGCGCCGCGAGCACCTGTTCGAGCGCTGCATTGACCGGGCCATCAGCCGGAATCAGCGGCAGGTGCCAGAACAGCGCGCGGCGCGGGCGGCGATCGAAATGGGCGAGCAGGTCGCGCCAGAACGCCTGTTCATGTCCGGCAGAGACCAGCGGCACGCCGCAAAAGGCATTGGCATGGAGCCAGCCTTTCGCATGGGTGATGATGTGGCTGTAATAGTCGGCGCTGCGCACCACCGGCAGCAACCCGGCCAGCCGCCCTTCGTGGAACCACGCCTTGACCAGCACCCGTTCGGCCGCGCCCCATTGGTCGAGCGAGGGGATCAGGAACCACGGTTCGAAGAAGGGATTGGGTTCGGCGGCGTTGCGCACAAGCCGACCCCATGCAGCCAGAAAGGCTGGCTGACGCAGGTCGTCAACGGTCAGGAACCGCAGCTCGCCATGAGGCAGAGCCGTGGGGGGATAGCCCTTGGTACCAGTGCGAAAACTGTCCGCACGCGCCATGTCCATCGCGGTCTATCCCGTTCAGGCGCAGCCCTCCGCACCTTCCGGTATCTGCAATACTGCATGGTTTTTAAGAAATCCTCAGCGCCAGAGGCTCGTGTCCGGTTTGGGGACAGCGGTTCGGGCAAAGATAAACCCCGCCGGAATTGCTCCCGGCGGGGTTGAGGATTGTCACCACAGAGTTGAAACGTTACGCCGCCCCGTGCGCCAACGCTGCGAGCAGCAGCAGCGCGACGATATTGGTGATCTTGATCATCGGGTTGACCGCCGGACCGGCGGTATCCTTGTAGGGATCGCCGACCGTGTCGCCCGTCACCGCGGCCTTGTGGGCTTCAGAGCCCTTGCCGCCGTGGTTGCCGTCCTCGATGTACTTCTTGGCGTTGTCCCACGCCCCGCCGCCTGCGGTCATGGACAGGGCCACGAACAGCCCGCCCACGATCACGCCGAGCAGCAGCGCACCGAGCGCCGCAAAGCCGTTGTCCTGCCCGGCGATGCCGGTGATGACGAAGTAGACCACCACCGGCGCCAGCACTGGCAGCAGCGAGGGGATGATCATCTCCTTGATCGCCGCCTTGGTGACGAGGTCGACGGTGCGGGCATAGTCGGGCTTGGAAGTGCCTTCCATGATGCCCGGGTTGGTGCGGAACTGCTCGCGCACGTCCACCACCACGTCGCCCGCCGCACGGCCGACCGCGGTCATGCCCATCGCCCCGAACAGGTAGGGCAGCAGCGCCCCCAGCAGCAGGCCAACGATCACGAACGGGTTTTCGAGGCTGAAGTCCACCTCGACATTCGGGAAGAACGTCCGAAGGTCGGTGGTGTAGGCGGCAAACAGCACCAGCGCGCCGAGGCCCGCCGAACCGATCGCATAGCCCTTGGTCACCGCCTTGGTGGTGTTGCCCACCGCGTCGAGCAGGTCGGTCTTCTCGCGCACGCTATCGTCCAACCCCGACATCTCGGCGATCCCGCCGGCGTTGTCGGTGACCGGGCCATAGGCGTCGAGCGCCACGACCATCCCCGCCAGCGCCAGCATGGAGGTCGCCGCATAGGCGATCCCCATCAGCCCGGCGAGGCCATAGGCGATGATGATGCCCGCCACGATCACCAGCGTCGGCAGCGCGGTCGCCTCGAGGCTGATCGCGAGGCCCTGGATCACGTTGGTGCCGTGGCCGGTTTCCGAGGCCTTGGCGATCGAGCGCACCGGGCGGTACTTGGTGCCGGTGTAATACTCGGTGATCCAGATGATGAGGCCGGTGATGGCGAGGCCAAGCAGGGCGCAAAGGAACAAGTCCATGCCGGTAAAGCCGAGTGTGACGTCGCTCTGGGTGATGGCGGTGCCTGTCTCCGAATCGAAGGTTTCGGTGACGGTCAGCGTGTTGTCGCCGATCCTGGCGCTCATGTCGCCGAGCGCATATTGCATCACGCCATAGATCGCCGGGATCGAGGTCACGGCGGTGACGATGAAGCCCTTGTACATGGCCCCCATCACATTGGTCCCGCCGCCGAGGCGCACGAAATAGGTGCCGAGGATCGAGGTGACGATGCACACGCCCCCGATCAGGAGCGGAAGCGCCATCATTGGCAGCAGCAGATCGCCGAGGCCGGTCAGCAACAGCGCGGTCAGCACCATGGTCGCGCCAACGGTGACGACGTAGGTCTCGAATAGGTCGGCCGCCATGCCCGCGCAGTCGCCGACATTGTCGCCGACATTGTCCGCGATCACGGCGGGGTTGCGCGGATCATCCTCGGGGATGCCCGCTTCCACCTTGCCGACAAGGTCCGCGCCGACGTCCGCCGCCTTGGTGAAGATCCCGCCGCCCAGACGCGCAAAGATCGAGATCAGCGATGCCCCGAAGGCAAGGCCCACCAGCCCGTCAATGACGGCGCGGCTCGACGGGGTCAGCCCCATCGGCCCGATCATCGCGGCAAAGAACACCGCAATCGCCAGAAGCGCAAGGCCCGCGACCAGCATGCCGGTGATCGCGCCCGCGCGGAAGGCGAGGGTGAGGCCCGCCTGAAGCCCTTGGCTTGCGGCTTCCGCCGTGCGCACGTTGGACCGCACCGAAATATTCATGCCGATATAGCCCGCCACGCCCGAAAGCACCGCGCCGGTGACAAAGCCGATCACGGCGGTCGTCCCCAGCGCAAAGGCGACGATCGCCGCAACGACGACGCCGACGATTGCGATGGTGGTGTATTGGCGGTTGAGGTAGGCCTGTGCGCCTTCCTGAATCGCGGCGGCAATTTCCTGCATCCGCGCGTTGCCGGCGCTGGCACTCAGCACCTGCGAGCTGGTGACGATGCCATAGACAATGGCAAGCACCCCCAGCCCAATCGAAATGAGCAATAGATTCACGAGCAATCCCCTCTCGTTATTTTATGATCTTCCGTGAAGAAGACATGCGCCTCGTTTGATCCCGCGGGCGCAGGGCGACAAGTCATAGGGGTTCACAAGGGGCTGGCAAGCCTTTCGCAGAGTGCCAACCCGGGTTTTGCGCCGCTTTCAACGTTTTTGTCAGGGGCAGTCCGGACGCAATAGGTGTCAGCCGTGGCGATAGCCGAGGCTTGCCGGATCGCTCAGGGCGTCCTCGCCCAGCAGCAGCGGCGCGCCGCCGCACGCGGTTACAGTGCCGATGCGGTGCGCTGCCACAGACACCGGCGCAGATGGCGGGGCGGTGAACAGCAGCTCGTAATCATCGCCCCAGCGGATGCAGCTGTCGCGGCGGGCCGGATCGGCAACCGGGATGGCTTCCCGGTCAAGCGCGATGGTGACCTTGCTGGCATTCGCCATACGCCAGCCATCGAGCAGCAAACCGTCGGAAACATCCATCATTGCAGTCACATAAGGGGCAAGTATTCGCCCCTCGGAAAGGCGCGGCATGGGGCGATTGAAGGCTGCAAGGTGATCGGGATCACCCTCGAAGCCGAGCATCGACCGTCCGACCGGGCCGGTGAGGTAAACGTGATCGCCCGGCCTCGCGCCGCTCCGTGCCGGAACCGGCACATGGGTCGCCCGTCCGATCGCCGTCAGGCCGAGGGCGCGCGGGCCTGCCCCGGCAATGGTGTCCCCGCCCAGCAGCGGCACATCGAATGCCTCCAGCGCCTCATGCAAGCCTTTGATAAACCGATCATCATCACGGCCGAGCATATGGCCGATCAGCACGCCGACCGGCTCTGCTCCCTTGGCGGCCAGATCGGAAAGGTTGGTCGCCACCAGCTTCCACGCCACATCGGCCATGTCGGCATCCCCGCGGAAATGCGTGCCTTCAGCCATCATGTCGTGGGTGATGACGAGCGTCTCGCCGCCGACCGACAGAACCGCGCAATCATCCGCCAGATCGCGCGCGCCGGGGTGGAGCGGCAGGCCGCCCAGCGCCTTGATGAAGTCAGCCTCGTTCATGACCGCCAATGCCTAGCCAATCGCCCCCGGCTTGTCGAAACCTCGATGTTCCACGTGAAACAGGGATGGCAAGGCCCTCTCTGGAGGGGGACGAAGCGGGGCGAGAGGGAGTCTGGAGAGGGGCAAGCGCGATCAAGCCCCGGTTAAGACCGTGTCAGCCGCGCGCTTCTTTCGCCACCGCATCCAGAATGCCGTTGACGAACTTGGCCTGCCCATCGTCAAAGAACGCCTTGGCGACCTCGACATATTCGTTGATCGCCACCGGCGCAGGCACGTCGGCACGGGCCAGCAGTTCGTAGGTTCCGGCGCGCAGCACTTGCAGCATCGCCTTGTCGAGCCGCGCAAGGCTCCAGCCGCTCGCCAGCTTGCTCGCCACCACTGCATCGATCTCGTCGCGGCGCGCGTCTACCCCGCGCACGACATCATCGAAGAACGGCACTTCGGCCTCGGCATATTCGGCCTCGTCGAAGGCGTCCTC